>NZ_JBQAGB010000015.1:0-112585 GCF_051916145.1 Bacillus cereus group sp. MYBK245-2
ATTCGTAACCTTTTGGTGCTTCTACTTCCACTAAGGTATAGTTACCTATTGGCAAATCTTTTGATATCGCTTCTCCTTTTTCATCTGTTACTAACTCCCCAACTACTTTTTCATTTAAATCTGTAATATGAAACTTTGCTCCGAGCAATTTTTCATTATCATTATTACTATCAACTTTTTTTATTTTTACTTTTCCTGTACTAGGCTTGTTCCAGTGTTGCCAGTTAAATTTGAAATTGTGAAATTCAAATCCACCAGTTTGTTGTACCGCACCGACAAATGCTTGTCCATTAATTGAGCCGCCTTTTGTTTCTAATACAGCATTTGGAGCAAACACACTCCCAACAACACCATATCCCTCTGTTGTAATCTTTTTCGCGTTAGGAAAAACCCAAATCACTTTCCCGTATAGCTCAGTAAACGGTGAATTAGAAGAATAGGGTTGAGAGGTAGGAATTATATCTGTAGCCCTTCCAATATTGTTCGTATCATATAGAATGGACCCATTTTTAAATGTAACCTCTATTGCATCCGAATACATAACAATAAAATCTTTATCCTTAGCATTGGGTAAAAATACATCTCTTATATCAAAATTGATTTTCCCGGTCAATTTTGATGAAACATAAATATTAGGATTGTTTATATCTTTTCCAATACCATAACTCATATTTGGAATTGGGGTATTCGTTTTATATTGACCTGCATTTTTACTGACTTGGTTGACTATGGTGCGAAATTCATTAAATTTCGCGTCAATTTCTAGTTTTTCTTTATAAACGATACGATCATAAAAAGATTGTATAATACAATCTGGATCACTCTCTTTTGTCATTACGACTATTCCGTTTTGAATGATAAAAGATTCCTCTCTTGATTTTTTGAATTTTCCAGACAATAATAAGGATGGATATCCCTCATCACTCCATTTTTCACCTACTATATTAGATGTTCCTGCTGCAGCACCTACAATCGTATAACCTGATGCATCCATATCACCTTGAACTGCGATTGCCCCTTCAATATCGCCACCTACTGCTTTATGGTTACCAAAGACAACAGCGTTATAACGCGATATATCTCCTAGACCTTCTAAGTTTATCGTGGATCCATATACTTCTTTTGATACATATACGACAAAACTTACACATAACATTAACAAAACCATAAATGGAATACTTACCAGTTTTAATCGTAGCCTCAATTCCTTTGTTCCCACCTTTACCGTATTTTTTCTACAGTCGAATAAAGTGCACTTTTATTAGTGATCCTTCCCTACATACCTTTTTTGCTTTTCCCAAAATTTTTGGATACACTACCGATTAGCGCGGGATAGATACATTCTATCTAGTTATTTTTCTCTTATAAATTACGATCAGAAGCGTACATAACAATAGGATTGGAACTATTACCGTCCACTTATTAAACATAGATACCCCTGCACCCATTCCTTGTTTTTCTTCCTGATTGAACTCTACACGTTCACCCCGAACTAACAATCTATTGGTGTTTACTCCATAAGGCGTACACGTAATTAATGTTGTATAATCTTTATTTTCTACAATTTGTAGATCGTCCGTTTCGTGTGGTAAAACTACTTTAATTTGATCTACTTTATAAGCAAGAACTTTGTCTAAAGAGTGAATATAAAAACGGTCTCCTTCACTCAACTTATCTAAATCTGTAAATAATTTTGCTGACGGTAAACCACGATGCCCTGTTAAAATAGTGTGCGTATTTTCTCCACCTACCGGGAGCGAAGAATAATCTAAATGACCTATCCCGCGACTCAACACTTCCTCAGAGGTCCCTTGATATATTGGTAGTTTTATATTAATTTTCGATATTTCAATATACCCCATTACATCACCTAAATTTAAGGCATCGGCATACGCTTGATGATTACTTTTTTCTTCAGAAAATGGATCTGCAAATGTTTTCATGGAAGTTTGAATTTGTTTATTATATTCGGCTGCTTCTTTTTCTCTTCGTTCTATTTCTTTCTTTTGTAGTGCTTTAATCTTCTTATCGTAAGAGCTAACCTCAGAATAATGTGCACGAGTCGCCAACCAATTACTAATAGTAGGATATAAAAAAATACCTAATCCAAATAAAAAAATACCTCCTAAAACAAGATTTCGTTTCATATTTCCACCTCTGTATATACTAAAATATCGAAAAGAGGGAAGCATTTTGCTTCTCCCCTTTTCACATCAAATGGTTACATGTTCCTAAAACCTTAATTATTAGCAAACTTTTTTCTAAAGAAAACAAATGCCGCTGTAACCATTAACACAAGACCTATTACAATAAAAAGAGTCGTTCCTATACCACCCGTAACTGGAAGCATCCATCCACTTTTATTATTTTCTATCGTTAATTTAACCGATTGATTATTTTCACTAATTTTTACATCAATGGGGTCTTTTAATAATTGATAAGAAGCTGTTGTACCATCCTCTTTTGTATATGTTGGTGCTTTCGTTTCAAAAATTTGATAGTCTCCATACGGAATGTTAGTCCATTTAATAACACCATTTTCATCTGATACACCAGTGACTTCTTTTCCTGCTACAACAACTATTTTCCCATTTTTATCTTTAAGTACAAACTCTGCACCTTTTAATTTCTTTTTATTAGCACCATCAATTTTTGTTAACTCAATTATTCCAGTTGTCGGAACAACAACTACAGGTTTAGATTCCTTTTCTCCAAATACATCATTTTTATTTATAAAATCAATTTTTGCTGTATTTAAAATTTCGGAACCAGAAGCTACTCCTTCTTTTACTTGTGATTTAATTTGTAAATGAAATTCTTTTTTACCATCTAATTTTGTGAAATCTTTTACTATAGCTGTTATTTTTTGACCTTCTACAGCTACCTCAACAATGCTTGCATTTACTTCCGCTCCATCAATTTTAACGATTGGTTTTCCTTGAATCACTAATCGATTGTCCAAAGTATCTGTTACTACATATTTTCTGTATTCTTTAATGTCTTCGGGAATTATTGTTTTAATATCATAATTGTAATTAGTTAACGGATTAATTGGTAGCGCTTCCAAATTTCCGTTAATCTTTTTATCAATAGTGGGTTCTTCATAGTTTTTCACTTCTACTTTAACTACTGTACCAGAAGTAATTGTTCCATCTTCGTTAATAGTTCCGGAATTCTTTATAAAAAACTCGCGTTTAGTCGGATCTATTACATACCCTTTCGGCGCTTTTGTCTCTTGGAAATAGTATTCCCCATACTCTAATCCTTGCACGCGAATATACCCATTACCATCTGTTACTAACTCTTTTTTTACTTCCGTACCATCTTTTTTAAATAAAGAGAATACTGCACCTGCTAAAGCTTTTTCATTTGCACCAGTTTTTATTAAATCAACTGCACCACGTTTAATCTCATTTTTCGGATACATATGAACATCATAGTTTAGCACCTTACCCTCTTTATTCGTTAATGGAATATCCACTGTATACGTATTTGGATTTAGGTTAACATGTGGAGGTCCTGCCACTTCCTTCACTTCATAACGTCCTAGCGGAAGTTCTTTTAATACAGCTTGTCCATTATCATCTGTTACTACTTGAGTTGGAGTTGCTCCCATTACAGGTTTCACATCTTCTTTTACGATTTTCCCATCGTTTGAAATTTTTTCAAACGATGCAACCCTTTTCACTTCAAACGTTACACCTTTTAACGGTTTCGCATTTGTTGGCACCTCTTGATTTGCAAAGCCGTCACCTTCTAGTCCTGGTGCTCCATCTTTTTCTTGTTCATATTTATGAATCGTTAAAGTACCTTTGGATGGTGACGCTGCCTTTACTAATACACTAGACCATGTAGAAAATGTTAAGAAAAACATTAAAAGCACACTAAATATTTTTTTCATTTCTCTTATCCCCCTTTACTACTTCTATCATTTTAAAAATCTCTTAATTACTATTACCTTCTTGAAAGCAATAGTGTGCCAAGTATCAGATCTAAACAAATAACATAAAACCTAGCCGACCAACAATCCATTGTTTACAATCACTTATTCACTCTTCTTCTTTTCTATTATTACGTTGTCTCTCCGTATGATAAATGTAGTTCTCTCCCATAAATTACACTTATATCCCTACTTCAAAAATCGTTACATATTAACTTTCATCGCTAAATTTCATTAAATACTTTGCGTCAATCCATTAATCTCTCCTTTCCTATCCCTATTTAAAATTCAATTTTAATCATTTTTTGATACATATAAGCAATAACAAGCAAATAAGTGTGACGATTCATATTTTACGTTACTCTTTAAAACTATTACCTGTATATTCAAATAATATGTGCTATTCATGTTAAATTATGGTATTATTCTTAGAAGTTTATAATTTTTATAGATAAAGTTTTTCCGTTTCTACTTTTGAAAAAAGGAATATGTAATCATTCAACTATTACGCACAACTGTAAGGAGGAAGAATATGACTAAAAAGCTCAGTCTAGTCGAGATAGAGTACATTTGTAATATGTTTTTCCAATCTTTTGAAATTCCAGTTTGTTTTTTAGATTGTAACAAAAATATTCTTATAGAGTTTACATCAAAAAATGATTCACATTCGTGGTATGCACCAAACATAGAGCAGTTACATGTGCTTTTACAGAAAAATGATTCGTATAATTTCCCAATCTTCAGAACTCACTATCATTTAGGGCACTTTATTTTAATTCACATAAAAAGTGATTACATGGTGAACGGTACTGTTATTATTGGGCCCTTAACACAGGTAAATTTTTCTACAAGTAAAACGGATAGTAACCTTAATTTTATTGCTAATTATAAAAAAACAATTAACCATTATTTTTCATTGTCAATCAAAGATCAAAATTTCTTTGTAAATATAGCAATATTATTCTATAACATTCTCTATAAAAAAATTTCAGATGTAAGTACCTTTTCAAATAACAGTGACTCATTTCATATAAGTCATAGCAGAATCTTAAATGAAGATATATATTTTTCAATGCAAAAAGACGAATCTATTTGTCATAACTTGTATATAGAACAACAACTACTTGGAGCTATAGAAAACGGGGATAAAGAAACCGTACTCAAATATTATTACGAGTTCCAACAAGAGACTCTTTCATCTTTATCTTCATTTCATCAATTAAGACGTCATAAAAACATTTGTATTTCATCCATCACACTTGCTACTAGATATGCTATAAAAGGAGGACTTCCTTCCGGGATTGCTTACAAGATTTACGATTTATACATTCAAAAGACAGAAGATTTAAAAGAAATAGAATCCGTTTGGGATTTATTAAGAAATGTTTTCTGTGCTTTTGCAGACCGTGTAAAAGTACAAAAAGTACAGCAACATTCAAAGACTATTTCTATTTGTAAAAACTACATTTTCAAAAATATTTACAATCAAATATCTATTAAACAAATTGCTAAATTTGCAAATGTGAATTCAGATTATTTATCTATATTATTCAAAAAAGAAGTCGGTATATCATTAATTGAGTACATTCAACGTGAACGAATTGAAGAAGCGAAGAAATTATTAACTTTCACAACCTATCCCTTATCAGACATATGTGCTTCGCTTAATTTTAGTGATCAAAGCTATTTCACTAAAATTTTTAAAAAATTCACCAACGAAACACCTGGTAAATACCGACAATCTCATGTTGTCATATAGAGTGAAATTTCAATTAAAACAAAGTGTTTTCAGTAACTTATCAATAGAAGTTTAGAATAAGTCCCGCATTCATGACCTTTTGGGTTTAGGCTATTTATAAATCAAAAAAACACGTTACTATTCTTTTATTTTAATGAGAATAGTAACGTGTTTTATATGTAATGTAGTTCTTTAGACACAATAGCATCCCAGCGCAAAGTTTTATAGAAACCAAATACACCACTTAACTATTAAAATATTATTAAGTAAAAAATCCATCTAATAATTATTGTGTGAGAAATAATCCCTACTATTATTTTTGTATCTTTCTAAATTTACGAGCCAAAGTGAGTACTGTACCTACAATAACCATCCATAAACCCATTGTTGTACTGTTAGTTGTACTAGCCCCCGTGTGGGGAAGCTCTTTATATGTAGATTCATTTTTATCAGAATTACTGTTGTTCGGGATATTACTGTTATTAGCAAGACCATTAGCTTTTCCAGTGTCATTATCTTTTACAAATACTTTTTGTATTGTATTTACTTCATTACCTACAGAATCTCTGACACTATATTTTATTTCAAAAGTATCAGTTCTAGAGGTATCTACAGTTCCTTCATACGTGACTTTAGAAGTAAGATCACCATCCTCTTTATCAGTAGCTGATACACCTACCATTGGATTGAATTCATCTCCCTTAGTAATTGTAGTTGTAGAAGGTACTTTTAGTATTGGTATGTCATTCTTAACTTCTTCTCTACCTGTGACTGTTACAGTTTGTTTCGCAATTTCTTCATGGCCTTTAGAATTTGTAACTGTATACGTTACTATGTAAGTACCGACTTTAGAGGTATCTACTTCCCCCTCAACTTTTACTTTAGAAGTAAGATCGCCGTCTTCTTTATCAATAGCTTTTACTTTTGCCATCGGATCGAATGATTCTCCTACAGTAATTATCGCTGCAATAGGAACTGTTAATGTAGGTTTTAGATTTGATGTTTTTCCATTTCCCTCTACAATTACAGTCTGTGTTACCGTTACTTTCCCACCTTGAGAATTAACAACAGAGTACTCCACAATGTATTTGCCTGGTTTAGAAGTGTCTACATCACCTTTATGTTCTACTCGATTTGTTAAATCACCATCTTCTTTATCAATAGCTTTTATATTGCTCATCGGGTCAAACGTATCACCGACACGTAGTGTAATTGTTGGCGGTACTGTTAGCTCTGGGACTTGGTTTGCCTCAGTTTTTTCGTTTTCTTTCACTGTTCCTTTAATTTTTGCTGCATCAAAAGCTTTTTGGACCGTTTCAACCTCAATGGAATTTGCCCCATATTTATTTGTTGCAACTTTAAGACACGCTAATCTTAATTCAGAGAAATTAGAAGTCATGTTCAATTCATCAGTATTTGCATAATAGAAAATATCAAACATTTTATCTTCACCAATACCATTTACAGTTACACCGTTATGAGTACCACCTTGTGCAATTAAATATGCGACTTTATTAATAATACTTGAATTAAAATGAACGCCCTCATTATCCTCTCCGTTTAAATCACTGAATTTACTATAATCATCCGGATACGGTACTCCATCAAAAAATTTGACTGAAGATGGATCTTTCATATTACGGAGAACGGATCCACTTTGTTCTCCTATTGTCCAATTAAATTCTCCATTATTTACATATTTCTCAATAGCCGTTCCCATAATATCAGATAATGCCTCGTTAATTGCCCCGGATTCTCCAAAAAATTCAAGATTAGATTCACTAGATGTAACCGCATGTGTAAATTCATGGCCCGCTATGTCAAACGCTCTAACCATTGGATCACCATATATAAGCATACTAACATTGTTAATATTAGCGCTAAATGCATTCCCCCAATTTTTAGGATCATTTGTTTCTCCTGAATCCCATGCATGTACAACTGAAACTACTTTTTTCCCGTTATTATCAAAACTATTACGCTTATATTTGTCTTTATAAAAATCATATACGTTTGTCGCTAAGAAATGAGCACTTACCGCTTTTGGGTCATTAAATGTTGTTGATGTGCTAGTTGCTAATATACCAGGATAATATTTATCTTCAAAAGTAATATCTCTATAATTTACATCGTACGTCTCAATTCCTTGCCCTCTTGTGTAATCGGCAAGCGCATACTTCCCGTTACTTTGTTCAGAAATACCAAATGTACGAGTTATTCCTAAATCATCTTTTCCAGTCCCGGTTAATGATTTAAAATTACTTTTTTTACTCTCCTGAATAGCTTCAACACGCTCTTCACTTACTTTTAAATCTGACTCTTGCACCATATTTTTCAACATATCACCACTATGAGCATCCACTAAATAAGTTCCAGATACATAGTTTGGTGTGGCAGCTGCAAATGTAACTTGATATGCATTTGTAGCCTGCCCACGATTTTCATCAACAAAAATAACTTCCTTAACTTCTGCCTCAGAAATAAATTGAATATCATTTCCGTACTTCGTATAAATAAATTCCTTTGCTTCTTCTTTTGATAAATTAATAGGATTCTTTAAATCTTCTTTTTCTAAGTTTTGTGCACTTTCCCCTGAAACACTTTTAATAATACCCTTTTTATCTACATGAGCAGTCAATTGGTGTCCATATACTTCTTTTCCTTCATATATTTGTTGCATACGCAAAAGTGTCGTCCCATCATATGAACTACGTTTTTGAAGAACCTTGTAATCTACCCCTTTGTCTCCACTAACTTGTTTTGGAGACAAAGCATGCTCCGTCTTTTCCTTAAGTGCATCTTTCACTACATTCTCTGGCGTCTTTTGTGATGGTTGTGTAAGTTCACCGGTACGAAACGAATCCTCTTGAACATCAACTTGCATTTGAACCGTTTCCTCTGCATAACCTACTCCATATGGTGTCACAGTTGTTAAGGCCAATCCTGTTATTAAAGCAACTATAGCTATTTCTTTTTTATTATTCATGTTATTTTCCTCGTATAATTTTTTAAAATATGAAACTGCTAAAATTCATACAATTTATTCCTAGCATAAAAAGATGACTTCTGTAATCAACAAAAGCCATCTCTTCAATATGTAATATCCCTAATATATTTTTAATGCATAATTTCTATATAAAAAGAAGAAACATTCTTTAACGAGCATTTTGTAAAACTTTTATTAGGTCATTTATATTTTCAACTTTCTGCTGAAACTGATCAAACCTGCTATGTAACAATGAAGGATTTTTATCTTCAGTTGAAATAACTAGTTTTAATTCCTGTTCTAATATATCATATGTATCAAAAAAATTATCAAATTCTACACTTACAAGTTCTTCATTTTCACGATAAAATCTTCTTGCTTCTATATAAGTCATATATGATTTATTTAAAAATCCTAATGAAACTAAATATTTAGAAGTGTTTTCTTGATAAATAGCAATATCACATGCTATTTTCATATCAGAATAAGTCTTTTGAACGAAACAATGCAACTCAACAATCTTAAGCTTTAATCCGTTATTCATTTTATCCCCTCCCATCCTATCTATTCTACATAAAAAAAGAATATTATACAAAGTAAAATATCAGTATAGTACAAAAATAAAAAGCGAAAGAATAACTTCTTTCGCTTTTTACAGTAATACATACATTTCATATTGTGCTAACGAATTCTTTTCAAATCCAGTTTTCTTTAAAAATCCTTCTAGTAAATTGTTGTTTGGAAACCCAATTGATAAACTTGACACATTTAAGTTTTCTCTTGCCACTTGTAATAATCTTGATCCAATACCACGATTTCTATAGTCTTTGTCTACGAAAAAAAAACTAATTTTACCTTGTTCATTCATACATATTGAACCTTTTAAATCATTATCGACATATGCGCCATAAAATGTATGATTTGTTTTTTCAATATAATCCATATCATTTTGCCAATTTATATGGAAGTATAACCATTTTTGAACTTCAACTTTGAAAGCTGCAAATTCTAATTGTTTTACTTCAATTCCGTTACAGTCTTTAGTTATTATTTTAGTCATATCTTTTAAATTATAATAAGATAGATCATATACTTTTTCATAGCCTAATTTATTATAAAAACGAATCGCCCGGTCATTACCTACAATGACTTCAAGGAAAAGTTGCTTACACTCATTTTGAATCGCCTCTTCTTTATGTAATTCAAATAACTTTTGGCTCACACCAATACCGCGATACTTAGGGTGAATAGCTAATGTTCCACAACGCATTGTTTTTATACTTTCATAAATCTTAATACCACCAAGTATTACACCAACTGGTTTGTCACCGTCTACAGCAAGAAACGAGTGTTCTAACGAATTCCCTTCAGCTCCAAAAAATCTTTTTATAAAATCTTCTTTTGAAACTTCCATCTTAATAATATAATCTGAAAACCCATCCCTAAAAGCTTCATACACTAAATCTATATTTATCTCACTGCATCTTTTATATTGAATCATATAAAATTATCCCCCACTTACTCGTGTTAAACTAATGTTCAAATATATAAGATCTACTAGTCACATCATACTTTAATTTTGAATTCTACTGCTTAATTTGAAATGAACGGACACTTCCCTACATATCTGTCACTATTAATTTGTTTTATAACAAATGGTGCAATATCACTATTTTGAATTTTGATTCCTGGCATATCTACTAAACTCTCGTTTATACGTCCAATACCATTTCCCTCTATAACAAATGGTAATCTAACAATTGTCCAATCTACTTCACTACTTTGGATAATTTGTAATTCTTTATATTTATCTTACATCATTTTTGATAAAAAAATTTTAAATAAGGTAGCTCCTATTTTATTTACAATTCCCTTTTGATCTCCTGTAACATTTAAAGAGCCTCCGGAAATTACAATATATCTTTTTATTTCAAACTCCTTCATTGCTTCTAAAATATGCTTCGTTACTGTGCTAAAAATATAAGATTCATTTTTGGGTTGACCTACTGCATTAATTACAGCTCCACACCCTTTAAGTAATTTGCGTATTGAAGCAAAATCACGTGCATCTCCATTAATGATCTCTATATTTTCATTTGTTATTTTGATATTATTAGAATTTCTTGTTAATATTTTTACTTGATACCCCTTATCTAGCGCTTCTTTTACAAGGAATTTCCCCGCTTTTCCGTTTGCACCCAAAATAGCTATTTTATTTGTACTTTCCAATATTAACCCCTCTTACTATCTATGATTTACTACATTAATCTCATATACACGTAAAAAAGCAATTAAATGCTCACACGCTCGTTCACATGCTAACATTTTAAAGATTTTTTGTTCCTCTTTCGTTTTATCATTCGCTTGATCTGAAGCAGCTTTTAAACATAGAAAAGGTTTGTTATTGATTTGGCACACATAAGCAAAAGCTGCCACTTCTTGATCAACCGCTAATGCTCCATATACAGTATGGAGTAAATATCTCATTTCTGAACTACGAATACGTTGATCTCCAGATAAAAATGTACCATAATGAATCGGATCATATGATCGTATCTTTTTTATTCTTCTTACAAGCCACTTTGTTGTTTCAATAGGTGCTGTCCTACCATTATATAAATTAAAAACATCTTCCCCCGAACCGGCAGCAGTAACATCGTGTTGTATTGCATTAAGAGCTACTACAATATGTCCATTTTTCACCTTATTTGATAGACTTCCACATATTCCTGTCATAAACAACTCATCTGGCTGAAACTCACTAATTAATAATTGTACACAACTTGCACAGCTTACTTTCCCAACTCCAGTTATAACTGAAATAATTTCCAGATCATTTATAGTATGAAAATGAAATTCCCAAGCTGCTCTTTTTTCAATACGTTTACTTGGATAATATTGATGCAAATACGTAAGTTCAGGTTCCCAAGCTGCTACAATTGCAATACGTTTCATTACACGCTTCACTTCCCCTATTGTTATCATGTAAATACTTTATCTATCCTCTCTCGTTCATAATCTGGAATCCACTCTTTATATTTCTCATATAAAGTGAAACTTTAATCAGCCCTCACCAATCGGACTTTTATGGGCAGCCCGATCTCCACCTAACTTCTTTGTTTTCGCTGAATTTTGAGGTGGGGGTCTTACTGCCCATTAAAGCGGGATAAACTTCGTATTGTTTCTTTATTCTTCGTAATTACTTCACTTCCTCTATCATCATACATAAACATAATAATATCTTTTGTTATATTTATGAGAAATACATCTGGATAAGAAGTTTCTTTTTTCGTCCAAAACGAGGAAAACGATTTGGAAAACCTTTATAATTCGGTGTTTAAATAGGTCGCTTATGCTTTATATCACCAGTGAACCATTTTAATGAAAATTGATATGTACAATACAAAGCAACTTCTTCATCTTTAAATAAAAATGGCATTGTTTCTTGCCTTATATGATGCTTTAAGTCTCTTTTCTAAATAAATCGTCTATATATTTATTTTCTGTAGATTTTTCACATTTTCCTTTTTCAATCGATAACCATTTGTTATTAAAAACACTTTATCTTCTTTTGAAAATATATCTTCAAATAAGTGTTTATTAAATGTACGGCACTAATGTAACCCCAGAAAATCTTTGATTCATTTATTTTCTTAGCTACATTTTCATACCCTTTCTACTCTACAATTTCTTTTAACTGCCAATATGATTCTTCTAACCAAGGATGCAAAACTTTCAACTTATCTTTTCTATCCCACAAATATGAAATATATGCAAAAGCAGCATGTTCTAAAGATTTTTCTAATCCTTTTTTTACTTCTGCTAAATATGGTGGCGCTCCATTTTGATCCCATTCTATTTTATCAGCAACAAATAACACTAAATCCATTTTCGTTGCATGTTTACGTAGTGTAGTATGGCAGCAAATTGCATTCAAAATTTCTTCATCATCCACTTTAAATATCTCTTTTGCAATTACTTTCGATAACTTTTGATGAATAATCATTGGAAATTCTCGTTCTTCTTGTAATATCTCTATTCCAAATTGCTCAGCAACTACAATCCGATCTCCATTCGGAAAGATTGCACTAATATCATGTAAATATCCTGCAATTGCTGCCTTTTCTTCATTTACATGATACATAACTGCAATTTTACGAGACTCATTTGCCACTCGAATTGAATGTTTATATGTAACTTCTTTATTGTATTTTAATAGAAAAGCTTTTATATCATTTTCAATTTTTCCAGTTGGAGTAAATGAGTATATATCCTTATATAGCATCGTATATCCCCTTCTTCCTAACTTTCAATATAACGCTGTATTTAAATATCCTTTTTATTTGTATTCGTTATTAATGTTTTAATCCCTTTTTTATACGTTACATGAAATTTTATAGAGAATCATTGCTACAAAACACATAAATGTTTGATATTATAGTAATGTTAATGATTTGTAAGGAAAGGAACTACATAATGAATAAAAACATATTAATTATTGATGACGATAAAGAAATTGTTGAATTACTTGCTGTTTATTTGCGAAATGAAGGCTATAACATTTATAAAGCATACGATGGCGATGAAGCATTGCAAATGATTTCTACATATGAAGTTGACCTTATGATTTTGGATATTATGATGCCAAAACGAAACGGATTAGAAGTTTGCCAAGAGGTTCGTGAGAATAATACTGTACCTATTCTTATGTTGAGTGCAAAAGCAGAGGATATGGATAAAATATTAGGTCTTATGACTGGTGCAGACGATTATATGATTAAACCATTCAATCCATTAGAATTAGTAGCTAGAGTGAAAGCTTTACTACGAAGATCATCTTTCCAAAATGCCACTTCTTCCAAAAATGAAGATGGTATGATTCGCATTCGTTCTGCTGAAATACACAAACATAATCATACAGTTAAAGTCAATGGAGAATATATTAAGCTTACATCTATTGAATTTGATATTTTATATTTACTTGCGAGTAATACGGGGAGAGTATTTAGTTCCGAAGAAATTTTTGAACGTGTTTGGAATGAAGATGGTTATGGTTCAAATAAAACTGTAATGGTTCACATTAGTAATTTACGAGATAAACTTGAAACAGGAATGAATGGAGAGAAGTTTATTCATACCGTTTGGGGAGTAGGCTATAAAATTGAGAAATGAAGCATTTGATATATTAAAAGATATCCCAAAGTGGAAGTTAATTTTTTGGTTCATGTTAGCTATCACACTTACCCCTATTACTGAATTAATTATATATCGTCTTGTTACAAGTGTAATTGAAAGTTCACTTACATTAAGCGAACTCGGCAAAGAGTTCATTAGAATTTTTGGTTATGAAAAATATAAAGGAATAAAAGAATCTCTTTGGATGATGATCGTCTCTTATTTATTTTTATTTTCGATTTTCTCATCTTACCTATACATTTTTTACCGTCATGAAAGAAAGCTTTACTATGAAACTTGCATTAAAAAAATGATAGAAGAGATTCGTTATATTGCAAATGGAAACTTCAATCATAAAGTTTCTATCGTAAACCATAATTATTTGGAAGAGTTAGCAAGCGGGGTTAATCAAATTGTTGAACAATTGAAAGTCTCAATTGATGAAGAAAGACAGGCAGAACAAGCAAAAAGTGAATTGATTACAAATGTATCACATGATTTACGCACTCCTCTTACCTCTATAGTTGGATACGTGAATTTAATCCACCATGATAATTATAGAGATGAAGTGGAATTACGTCATTATATACAAGTCATTTACGATAAAGTAACCCGTCTTAATGCATTAATGAATGATTTGTTTGAATATACACGTGTTCAAAATAAAGAATTAAGTTTATATTCTGTCCCTATTGATATTGTGGAGCTTCTTGGACAATTAACAGTTCAATTTCGAATACAGCTTCAAGAGGCTAATATTGATTGTCGCCCCTTTTTTCCATCAAAGAAGCTAATGGTATTAGCTGATGGAGACAAATTAGTGCGCGTATTTGAAAATCTAATTATTAATGCTATCGCTTACGGTAACGATGGTGATTATATTGATATTACTGCTTATGAAAGTAATAATATGATTGCAATCGATA
Source organism: Bacillus cereus group sp. MYBK245-2 (assembly GCF_051916145.1). NCBI lineage: Bacteria > Bacillati > Bacillota > Bacilli > Caryophanales > Bacillaceae > Bacillus > Bacillus cereus group sp. MYBK245-2. The sequence continues at coordinate 14,766 of NZ_JBQAGB010000015.1, forward strand.
TAACCAATTACGGTCAACCTATTCCAAGTACCGATTTACCTCATATTTTTGAACGTTTTTATCGCGTTGAGAAATCGCGCTCTACAAACACTGGTGGATCTGGACTCGGATTGGCAATTGCAAAAAGTATTGTCGAATTGCATAAAGGAACAATTGAAGTGTATAGTGATGACAAAAAAACAACATTCACTGTAAAACTACAACCATATAAATGTTAATACAGCTTAATTTCAGGTCCAATTTCTTACGATATAAGAAATTGGACCTTTTATTTTCCATTAACATCCAAAATTTAATAATCCTTTATAATTCTTTAGAAATTCTTTACCTTTTCTTTCTTCCTAATTAAGCATTCCTTTTTACAATATTATTATCGATGTCATAATAGGAGGATCGCTTATGCAATTCTTAAAAAAATTCGCAATTTTATTATTATCTTTTGTTATTACTGCATTTATCGTTTTATATTTTTATCTTTATGTAAATGGCCCAATTATTCAAGCTAAATCAGCTATTTTAATAGATGCTCATTCAGGTGAAGTTGTTTATACAAAAAATGAAAAAACTCCTATACAATCGGCTACTTTATCTAAATTAATGACAGAATATATCGCACTAGAACAACTGAATGAAGGAAATATACAGTTAGATGAAGTCGTAAAAATAAGTAACGAAGTTTTCCAAGCAGAAACGAGTCCTATACAAGTAACTTCGAAAGATAAAACGACGGTTCGTGATTTACTACATGCATTGTTATTGACAGGGAATAATCGTTCCGCACTTGCCCTTGCAGAACATATCGCTGGAAACGAAGATAATTTTACACAGTTAATGAATGAAAAAGCAAAACGCCTAAAGTTTTCACAACCATCTCCGTTTCTAAACGCTACTGGAATGAATAACGATACAAATAAACTTGCAACTACAACAGCAATTGAAGTTGCTAAACTAGCAACAGAATTAGTAACAGACTTTCCAGATATACTGAACATTACAAAACTAACCTCTTACCAGTTCTCCTTCAAAGATACGAAAGTTTTCAACACCAATAAAATGATATATTCCCTTAATAAAAACATTAAACTCCAAGGTGTTGATGGCTTACAAACTAATTTTTCAACTAATGGTAATTATAGTTTTGTCAGTACCGCAAAACGAGGAGATACTAGACTTATTTCAGTAATATTAGACGCCGAAAATGAAAACAGTACTTTTATTGAAACAAAAAAGTTACTTCAGTACGGCTTTGATCCTTCTTCTTACTCTGCACTCCAAGCGTTCAAAGATGCTGTTACATCTTGGGCAGTTTTGCTTCAGTTTAAAAATTTGATTATACAAACATTGTTGATTTTCTTCATTATAACAATTTTAATGTTCTTACATATACGTCAGAAAAAATCCGAGGATTTCAACTAGGAAATCTTCTTATATATATAAAAACGGCTTGTATTTACAATGCAAGCCGTTTTCTAAATCTATAGTCCTCTCTCCCAATTAAATTCGCTGAAACAGGCTGGAGATTTAACTCCCTCGCCCATATAGATAACTGACCGATATGATGAATTTCATGTACAATTACGTGCCTTAAGACCTCACCATATGTATATGTTTTATCTGTCCACGAAGCTTTTAATAGCTTACATTCTAAGTTAGCTGACCATACTTGTAAAAAATCTTCTAATTCTTTTTTATATAAATCAGATAACACTTTCACTTTTTTAATTGATTGATAATCCTTAAACTGCGGTTCACTATCTTCTTTCCCTTGAATTGCACTAATCCAGCTATACTCAACATCAACAATATGAAATAATGTTGCTAAAATACTTCCAACACCACCAACACGTTTGCGGAGTAATTCTTCCGCTGAAAGTTGCTCACACCACTTAAACCAATCATCTCTTACTTGCCAATTGTATTGAAGTAAAGTGTACATATTTATCCCTCCCCTACCTCAATTATCCATTTAACAGCATCTATAATATAATGTGGCTCGTCTTTTTGAATATAGTGACCACTTTGTTCTGCAATTACAAACTTATTATTGCTCGATAATCGTAATAATTCTTCTTGAAATTGTAATGATTTTCATTTTTTTACTCATATTTCCTCTCCATACCCTTTTAGTTAACATAATAAAATTATAGAAAATAATTATTTTTTAACGCTCCATTCATATTCTAACATACTCATTTCCCATAAATTCCAATACGTTTCCCCTACTTTTTTTGATTCTCTTAATAAACCTTCTTTAACAAATCCTATTTTTTCATAGCATGATATAGCTGACGTATTAAAATCAAAAACACCAAGAGTTACTCTATGTAGTTTTAATTCTTCAAATGCAATATGAAGAACTGCTTTCATCATATGTTTCCCTATAGAACGTCCTCTCATTTCCGTATCACCAACTAGCACTTTTCCAATCCTTGCAGACTTATTTATGTTGTCTATTCGCCCAAGTGAAATATGACCAATTACTTTTCCGCTCTCTTCATCTATTACTTTAAATGCAAGCGTATTTGCGCTTTCTATATATTTTTCTAATTGTTTTTCATTTAAGGGATATGCAAATGCATTTCCTGACCATTGTATTAAAAATTCTTCGGAATGGATCCAGTTCATTAATTGTTTAAAATCGTTTCTTTTAAAGGGTTCTAGTTTAATCATTTCCATACTCCTTATCATGCCCGATAATTTTCACCTAGCTCTTTTCCAATTGAAAAATAATGTCTGAAATTATAAAACAATGGTTTCCATTTTAATGGATCAATATGATTTTCACTTTTAATGATCTCGTTATGTGCATGAACATGAACAACTTCAGTTTCAACAATTGCAAAGAAAGGTGCATATTCTGGAATATGTATTTCCTTCACTTTTGCTTCAATTTGTATTGGGCACTCCACTATTCGCTGTGGCTGTATTTTGGTTGAATCGATTAAAGTGAAATCACATACTGATACCTTGTCTTTTTTATATGTATATCCCATGTCTTGCTTAAAATTAGGAACATTTTCCACACCAGTAAATGGTGCAATTTTCTCAACTTGTTCCCATTGTAATGAAGAAGGTAAATTTACTACACATTCTTTATTAATTTCAAGATTTTGAATCGCTTTTCCTCCAAGACCTATCCCTAAAATAATATAATTCCCTAAAGCCCATGAAGATGACATAGGACTAACATTTGTTGTACCGTCCTCATTCAAAGTAGATAATAAAAAAATTGGCATACCATAATATAAAATCTTCGGTTGTATCTCTTTACATACAAACTTATTTATTTTTAAATCCATATTATCACTCCTAATATTTTCTATAAATCTATTGTAACTAATAAAAACTTCCATTATCATCGAAATATGGATGTAAAAAGGAGGGAATAAGATGAGTACAAATATTGCACGAATGGCATCGTTACTTAGTGATGCATCTCGATCCGCTATCTTAGTTCATCTTATGGACGGACGACCTCACCCTGCAACTGAACTGGCTAATGCAGCAAAAATCAAACCACAAACAGCAACTTTTCACCTTAATAAATTGTTAGAAGCACAAATTATCTCCGTTGAAAAGCATGGAAGGCATCGTTATTATAAACTAGCAAATCATGAACTAGCCGATTCTTTAGAAACAATCTTCTTCATTACGCAACCCGAACCAATTCAATCGTTTAAACAAGCAAAAGAAATGAATGAAATTGAATTCGCTAGAACATGCTATGATCATTTAGCTGGAAAATTAGGCGTAGAAATCGCAAATGCATTATTAAGAAAAGAAGTATTAGTAAAAAATGAAACTGATTTTCAAGTAACTAAGATTGGTGAGAAATTCTTTTATGGTCTTGATATAGACTTAGAAAAATTACAAACTAAAAGACGAGCCTTTTCTAAATGTTGTTTAGATTGGACTGAAAGAAAACACCATATCGCAGGAGCATTAGGAAATATACTTTTAGAACGAATGCTTGAAATGAATTGGATTATAAAAGTAAAACACTCAAGAGCAATACATATTACCCCGTTAGGTCGACAAAAACTTAAAGAAGTGTTTTCAATAAAAATTTAGTTTTCATTGAAAAAGGACAAGATATTCTGTAGTCTACTAAAAAAGCCATTCACAAGAATGGCTTTTTTAGTAGACTATTTAATTATGCTTTATTTGCTATATCCACACCGTTAAAATCAAACTCAGCAGTAACTGTTGTAACAGGCGGGAAAATTGCTTCAATTTTGCAAATTGAGATAATTACCCCAACTGAACCAGGAATAGCAGCAAGCTTAACGACGTCACAACTTACAGATGAAACAGTACCTACATAAGTACGTCCCTCTGTGTTAATTTGTACTGTACGATTAATTAATTTCTTAAGCTCGTCTCTAATTCCTTGTACACAAGAGTCATCACATTTTTCATTTTGTTCTTTTTTACACTCTTCGAAAACATCCCAACAATCATCCTGTTTACATGTACACTTCTTTTTACAATTATTAAATCGAGAACCCAAAATCTCACCCCCTAATCATTTCTATTAATATAGTATGTCCACTAACTTTAAAGTGTACGAGGCAAAAACATAGAAAGGAAAAAACAAACACATGTACTAAATTATCCTGTATATATAAAAACTGACCTCTAACAATTAGAGGTCAGTTCACCTTATACATGCTTTAATTTTATAATTTACTAGACTGCAATCCCTGAATAAACGGAACTACCTCAGGATTTACAAGTGATGATAAATCGCCTAATTCTTTTCCTAAATAAGCGGCTTTAATGACGCGTCGCATTACTTTAGAATTACGTGTTTTCGGTAAATCTTCTACAACGTGAATATCTTTTGGACATAATGCTTTTCCAATATGAGAGTTTACTAAACTCATTAATTCTTTCTTTAATTCTTCAGTAAATGTTACATTATCTCTTAATACTACAAAACAATGACAAACTTCACCTTTTACATCATCTGGTACACCAATCGCGGCAGCTTCTATGACATCATTATGCTTTACAAGAATTGATTCATATTCAGCAGGTCCAATACGTTTCCCAGCAATGTTTAACGTATCATCCGAGCGTCCTGTAATAATATATTGCTCACCATCGTAAACAACCCAGTCACCATGAACCCATTTATTTTCAAAACGTGACCAATATGTGTTCACATAACGCTCATCGTCTTCCCAGAAACTTTTCGTCATACCAACCCAAGGTTTCTCTAAACATAATTCTCCAACTTCATCACGAATCGGATTGCCTTGATCATCGAGCACAACCGCTGCCATTCCTGGTAAAGAAGCGTTAAAGCTAATCGGTGCAATTGGTTTAATAAGGACGTTCCCGAAAATCCCACCAGAAATTTCAGTCCCGCCTGAATAGTTACAAATTGGTACATTACTTTTTCCAACTGTTTCAAATAGCCACATCCAAGGATCTGGATTCCAAGGCTCACCTGTTGAAGCAAATACTTCTAAACTCTTGAGTGAATGTTTATTTACATACTTATCACCTTTTGCCCTTAACGCACGAATTAATGTTGGTGATATACCGAGATGTGTAATTTCATATTTATCAACTGTCTCCCATAAACGATCTGCTTCTGGGAAGTCCGGAACACCTTCATACATAACCATCGTTGCTCCATTAATGAGAGAGCCAAATAATAAAAATGGTCCCATCATCCATCCCATATCAGTTACCCATAATACGCGGTCACCTTGTTTGATATTCATTCCAAATCCCGCATCAAAAGCTGCTTTTAAAGGAAATCCAGCATGAGTGTGTACTGTCCCTTTCGGTTTTCCAGTAGTACCTGATGTATAAATGAGCATTAATGGATCATCACTATGCATTTCTTCAGCATGTACAAATGGTTTTTCTTTTTCTAATGTACTCCATGAGAAATCATAATTATGCGGTGTAAAATCATTTCCTGCATGACGCACGATAACAACTTTTTCAACAGTTGGACAATGCTCACAAGCTTTATCTACTTCATCTTTTAATGAAACAATTTTACCTCGGCGTGAAAAACCATCTGCAGTAATAATCATTTTAGACCCTGCCGCTTGTACACGTGTCATGACTGCATCAGATGCAAATCCTGAGAATATTGGTGAAATAATTGCTCCGATCTTCATAACCGCTAGCATCGCAACAACGGTTTCTGGAATCATCGGCATATAAATTGTGACACGATCACCTTTTTCAATACCCGCATGTTTCAAACCGTTTGCAACGCGACTTACCCAGCTATCAAGCTCCTCATATGTAAATGATTTTGAAGTTCCATTTTCCCCTTCATACTGAAGTGCTGGTTGTGTCCTCGTTTCATCATCTGCAAGCCAGCGTGATAAAACCGATTCTACAACATTACATGTTCCGCCATTATACCACTGTGCAAATGGCGTACCATTTTCTAAATCTAGCACTTCTGTATAAGGTTTCATCCATTGATAGCCAACTGCTTTCTCAGCTTCTCCCCAAAACCAAGCTGTTTCTTCGATTGACTTATTATAAAACGTTTCATAATCTTCATAGCCCAATGATTTCATCCAACCATATAAACGCGTTTTTTCTTTATACTCTTCTGTTGGAAACCAAACTGCTTGTTTCAATGTTTTCCCCTCCTTGACTTTTTGAGCAAGAAAGCCCTAAATAGGGCTTTTAAACTGGATAAACAGGATGTTTACGATCCGTAAACACTTGATATTTACTCATATACATTTCGAATCGTCCTTTTAACTCTTCTCTTAAATTGTTCGGATGAACAATACCATCAATGACCATCTCTGATGCTAAATGGTAAATATCAATATCTTTCTTATACTCTTCGCGTTTTTCAGCAATGAAGCTATCACGCTCTTCTTCAGGTAAAGCTGCAATCTTATTTGCATATACAGCATTGACCGCGGCTTCTGGACCCATTACCGCAATAGAAGCTGTTGGTAATGCTAGGCAGCAATCTGGTTCAAAAGCTGGACCTGCCATCGCATATAAACCAGCACCATATGCTTTACGAACAACGATAGAAATTTTCGGTACAGTTGCTTCACTCATTGCGGAAATCATTTTTGCACCGTGACGAATAATACCAGCACGTTCTACTTTTGTACCAATCATAAATCCAGGTACATCTGCAAGGAATAGTAACGGAATATGATATGCATCGCATAAATTAATAAATTTCGCTGCTTTATCAGCTGAATCGTGGAATAATACGCCGCCTTTCATACGCGGTTGATTTGCAATAATACCAACTGGCTTACCATCAATACGTGCTAAACCTGTAATGAGTTCTTGAGCAAATAATTTTTTCACTTCATAGAAAGAACCTTCATCAATAACTCTATTAATAAGATCTTTCATATTGAAAGGAGCATTTTGATTTTCTGGAATGATTTCTTCTAACGTTTTATCGAATTGTTTCGGTTCTTGAGGTGTAACTAATGGAGTCTTTTCTAAGTAGTTGTTTGGAAAATATGAAATGTATTGTCTTGCTTGTGTAATTGCATCTTCTTCTGTCTTACATAAAACATCTCCGCATCCTGATACAGAGCAATGCATACGAGCTCCGCCCATCTCTTCTAACGTTACCTTCTCACCGATAACCATCTCAGCCATACGAGGAGATCCTAAATACATAGATGCATTTCCCTCAACCATCATTACAACGTCACAAAAGGCTGGAATATAAGCACCACCAGCTGCAGAAGGTCCAAATAACAAGCATACTTGAGGAACTTTACCTGATAATTTCACTTGATTATAGAAGATTCTTCCTGCACCGCGGCGCCCTGGGAACATTTCAACTTGATCAGTAATACGTGCTCCAGCAGAGTCAACTAAATAAAATAACGGAACACGTAATTTTTCTGCCGTTTCTTGAATACGTAAAATCTTTTCGACTGTACGTGCACCCCATGATCCAGCCTTTACTGTTGAATCATTCGCCATTACGCATGCTGTACGACCATGTATTTTACCCGTTGCCGTTATAACACCATCAGCAGGTAATCCTGTTTGTTCACAATTTGCAAATAATGCATCTTCTACATATTCACCATTATCAAATAAAAGAGCTAAGCGATCTCGAACGAATAGTTTACCTTTCGCTTTGTTTTGTTCATGATATTTTGGTGCGCCGCCTTGTTTAATCGTTTCAACTCGTTCTTCAAATGTATTCGATTGTTGTTTTTGATCTAACATATTTACTCCCCCTTATACATTGGTGTGCGTTTTTCCTTGAATGCCTGTAATCCTTCTAATCTATCTTTCGTATGGATTACACCTTCATACGCTTGTTTTTCCATTTGTAATCCGGTATGTAAATCAACTTGAATACCGTTTGAAATTGCTTCTTTCGCTAATCGAACAGCAATAGGGCCATTACTAGCAATTTTCTCTGCTATTTCAATTGCTTTTTCTTCAAGTAAATGAGCTGGTACAACAAATTCTACTAGACCATATTCTTTCGCTTCTTTTGCTGAAATACGTCTTCCTGTATAAATTAATTCTTTCGCTCTACCAACACCAATTAATCTTGGCAATCGCTGCGTACCACCCGCTCCTGGTATAATTGCAAGTGTAGTTTCAGTAAGACCAAGACTTGCAGATTCAGCCGCAATTCTAAAATCACAAGCTAAACTTAATTCCGTACCACCACCAAGTGCGATGCCATTTATAGCAGCAATAACTGGCTGTGGTAATTGTTCAACCATTTCCATAGTAGTACGAATCATACTAACAGCATGGCGAACTTGTTCTTCATTCATACCAGCGCGTTCTTTTAAATCAGCACCAGCACAAAACGCTTTTTCACCAGCACCTGTTAGAATAACTACACGAGTATTTGCCTCTTCATTTATTTGAGTTAATATGTTTTGTAACTCTTCTAATAACGCTAAAGATAATGAGTTTGCTTGTCTTTCACGATTTAATGAAATCTTTACAACGTGCGGTGTTACATAATCAACTGAAATATTTTGTAATTGTAGCATCTTCTCACCTACTTATCGTTTTATGTTGAAGCGCTCTATACACATGACTCGGTAATTGGATATTTAATTTACTTTGAATAAATTGACTCGCTCTCAATAACTTCTCTTCATCAATATTCGTTTGGACCCCTAACTTATGGAGCATATGAACTAAGTCATCAGTTGCAACATTGCCCGATGCTCCGGGTGCATATGGACAGCCGCCAAGACCACCACAAGAACTATCAAATGTTGTAATACCATATTCTAAAGACTTTACTACATTCGCAAGAGCCATTCCGTACGTATTATGGAAGTGCATTGCAAACTGCGAAGCATCATATTTCTTTAATAAATGCTCTAATACTCGCTCTACTTGTAACGGATTCGCTACTCCTATTGTGTCACCAAGAGACACTTCATAAATGCCGTATGAAAATAGTTGATCACATAATTCGTCAACTGCTATGACGCTTATATCGCCTTCATAAGGACATCCAAATACAGTAGAAACATAGCCTCTTACTTTTTTCCCTTCGAATAATGCCTGTTTTGTTATATCTTCAATTACAACTAATGCTTCTTGAATTGATTTATTAATATTGCTTTTATTATGAGATTCACTTGCTGATAAAAAAACATTCACCTCATCTACATTTTGCAAAAAAGCTCGCTCCAAACCATTTTGATTTGGAACAAGCGCTGCATATGTAACATTTGGATCCCTTTTCAACTCAGAAAACACATCATTTGCATCTGCTAATGCAGGGACCCATTTAGGGTGAACGAATGAGGAAACTTCAACGTACGATAATCCAGCCTCTGTAAGTAGTTGAATCCATTTTACTTTATCTTTTGTGCCAACAATCTTTTTTTCATTTTGTAAGCCATCACGTGGCCCGACTTCTTTAATGACAGCAAAATTAGGTAGTTTCAATTCGCTTCCCCCTATATCTCCCTATTCAATTTCTAGTAATACATCTCCTTCATTTACAAAATCGCCTTCTTGCACATTAATTTTCATAACTGTGCCAGCTTCCTCTGAAACGATTGGAATTTCCATTTTCATAGATTCCAAAATGACGACATCCTGTTCTTCCTCTACTGTATCCCCTACTCCTACAACAATCTTCCAAACGTTTCCTGCCATCGATGCATATACTTTCGTCATCATTTTTTCCCCCTTAGTATTGTTAAATCTTATTTTTTAACAAGTTGTTTCGTTACAAAACTTGTTGTATAAATGCCCTCTTTAAACACTTCGTCCTCTAATACTTGAAGTAGCATTGGCGTGTTCGTTTTAATACCTTCTACTTTTAATTCTTCTAATGCATCGTGTAATTTGGAAATTGCTTCTTCACGCGTTTCACCATGAGCAATGACTTTCGCAATCATTGGATCATAGAAAGGTGTAATCGTTACTTGATTCTCCAAAAAGTGATCAATACGTACATTTGTTGGAAGCGTTAAATCTGTAATTTTCCCAGGTGATGGGAAGAAAGTTTTCGGATCTTCTGCATAAATACGTGCCTCGATGGCATGACCACTACGTTTTACATCATCTTGTGTAAACGATAATTTTTCACCATATGCAATTAGAAGTTGTTGTTCTACAAGATCTAAACCAGTAATTTCTTCTGTAACTGGATGCTCTACTTGTAATCTCGTATTCATCTCTAAGAAATAGAAGTTTTTCTGATCATCTACAAGAAACTCAACTGTACCTGCATTTGTATAACCAAGTGCTTTAGCAGCTTGTACAGCAACTTCACCCATCGCTTTTCGTGTACCTTCATCTAAAAATGGTGAAGGTGCTTCTTCAATTACTTTCTGATTTCGGCGCTGTACTGAACATTCACGCTCCCATAAATACACTGTGTTACCATGTGTATCTGCTAAAAGCTGAATTTCAATATGATGTGCATCTGCAATATAGCGCTCTAAATACATTTCTCCGTTACCGAAGAAGTTTTGTGCTCTTGTTTTGTTGCTTTCAAATGCTTTGGTGAGCGTTTGCTCAGTTTCCATCAACTGCATTCCAATGCCTCCGCCGCCTGCGGATGCCTTCAACATTAATGGGTAACCAATTTGTTTAGCAATTTCAATTGCTTCTTCAGCAGTTTCAATATTTGTAGTAATACCTGGAACTACTGGGACATCTGCAGCTTGCATCGCAATACGTGATTCGATTTTACTTCCCATCTTCGTAATGATTTCTTCTGATGGACCGATAAATACGATTCCTTCTTCTTTACAACGAACCGGAAAAGATGGATTCTCAGATAATAATCCATACCCCGGATGGATTGCTTCAGCATTTGTCTTCTTAGCTATTTCAATAATTTTTTCAAGGTTTAAATAGCTTTCTTGGACACGCGGCCCACCTACTAAGTAAGCTTCATTTGCCATTTTTACATGCAAGGCATTTTCATCTGCCTCAGAATAAATAGCAACAGTGCGAATGCCAAGTTTTTGACAAGTTTTCATAATACGAACTGCGATTTCCCCGCGATTAGCAATTAATATTTTTTGAAACATAGTGATTCCTCCTTTTTATCTACATCCTAAATGTCTAGCAATTACAAGACGTTGAATTTCAGAAGTTCCTTCACCAATTTCTAATAGTTTTGCATCACGAATATGTCGTTCTACTTCATATTCACGCATATAGCCGTATCCACCGTGAATTTGTACCGCTTGATTGGCAATACGACTAGCAGCCTCAGATGCGAAAAGCTTTGCCATAGCCGCTTCTTTACCGAAAGGTTTATCGTTATCTTTTAACCAAGCTGCTTTATGTACTAAATTACGCGCTAGCTCTACTTCAGTCGCCATATCAGCTAATTTAAATTGAATCGCTTGGAAATTAGAAATTGACTTTCCAAATTGTTGACGTTCTTTCGCATATTGCAGTGCACGTTCAAATGCAGATTGCGCAATACCAACAGCTAATGCTGCGATTGAAATACGTCCTCCATCAAGTGTATATAAGAATTGTTTAAACCCTTTATTTACATCACCAAGTATATTTTCTTTCGGTACACGTACACCATCAAGTACGATTTCACATGTATTAGAAGCACGTACGCCCATCTTATCGTAAGGGCTTGAAATCGTTAACCCTTCACTAGTAGTCGGTACGATAAATGCAGAAATACGTTTTCTACCATTCTCTTCAACACCGTTGACAGCGGTTACAATAATTGTGTTTGCATACTCTGCATTTGTAATCCAACACTTCTCACCACTAATAACATACTCGTCTCCATCTAATATAGCTTTCGTTTGTGTACCGCCTGCATCAGATCCAGCATTCGGCTCAGTTAGTCCGAAAGCACCTAACGTTTTGCCTGATGCCATTGGAACTAAATATTTCTGTTTTTGTTCTTCTGTACCGAAATAATAAATTGGAGAAGCACCTAATGAAATTGTTGCAGCGTAACTTAATCCTGTTCCACCACAAGCACGACCAATTTCTTCAACTGCTAACGCGTACGATACAGTATCGCCACCTGAACCTCCATACTCTTCTGGGAATGGGATACCTAATAATCCTAGTTCGCCCATTTTTTGAAATGTTTCATATGGAAATTCTGCAGTTTTGTCATAATATACAGCTTTCGGTGCGATTTCCTTTTCAGCAAAGTCACGTACCATTTCTTTAATCATTTGTTTTTCGCGAGTTAGAGTAAATTCCATTCCGCTACACACCCCTTATCGAATATTGAGTTTCGACAGCGTGCGAGTTTCTACTACAAACATTACGAATGAAAAGACAAGAACATTAGTTAGATAATTGTTATAATTCTGTCATAATTTAATTTTAAAACAGATTCTGTACTAATGCACAAAAAAATTCCTACATTGTTCTACAACAACATAGGAGTTTTATTGTCGAATTATGTAATTTTTTGTTTAATAATCTCTACCTTTACCTGAATCTGAAATCTCTACTAAAGCTTCAGGATATGGTTCGAAATATGTTTGTCTTAATAAATACTTTTCATCAAATCGAAGAGCCCATGATTTTAAAATTGCAAGTAAGCTACTAAGCGGAATTTTCTTTTCTTTATATTTTTGTATCAAATCTAAAAAATGATCTTTTTCTTGTTTTTTCAGCTTTGTTTTAAAGTATCCAAAAATATGCTCACATACATTTACATTCGATGTATAGCGGGGTGTGCGCATAAATAATTCATATAAAGTCTTCTCATAATTTTCAAATACAACTTCAATCTTTTCATTTTTGTGATTTGCAATAATACGCCCTAATTCCTTTTGTTTTACCTGATTATATGCCATAAATAAATATTTATTATCCGACTGAAACGATACGAGGTCTTTCATATTTTTATTCCGTTTCATCATCTTGTAATATGCGATTGTAAATAACCTTGTAAGGAAATGTTCTCTAATAATAAAATTCGACAATCTACCTTCTTCTTCAATTGGAAGATGCGAAAAATTTTTTATTACTGCTCCGCCAAATAAACCAGGTCCCTTTCCTTTTGCTGGTGCTTTTTCAAAACCAGAATAAATTTTCACATCACGCGTACCACAACTTGGTGAACGATTTTTTAAAATAAAACCATCCACATCTGATATCGTTTGTAAAAATTTATTTGAAAATTGCTCCATTTTTCCAGTGAGGTCTTCTCTTGTAGACGGTTGCATAAGTTTATTAACCCCTTTTTCTTCTACAATGCGTATCGTTTCACGAGGAGTCCCCAATCCAATCTCGACTTCTGGACAAACAGGTATAAATGTAACAAATGGCTGCAAATTTCGTATTGTTACATCCGGAATCATCTCTCCATTATAACGACAAGCATCAAACTCTAAACATTTACTTACAACGATTGTAGGTTTTGCAAATTGTCGCATTTCATTACCTCCTTAATGCTAGTCCGTATAATATAAATTGTACTAAGATTAACATTTTAAGCAAAGTTTGATTCATTTAATTTTATGATACATATATAGCCAATAATATATTAGCAATCATTCAACTCTATTTTCTATAAATGTGTCCTTTATAATGACGGTTTAGAAACTGTGAAACGAATAATACACACATGCTCTGGAGAAATTAATATGTAAGAAAGGAGGGAGCGTTATGAAGAAAAATTTATCATCTATTTTAAGTGTTTTAGCACTATCTATTATGTTTTTAGGTACATCTGCACAAGCTGAATACGATGGAACTAATATGAATAGAGTTAATAACACTGATATTTCAACTCGAGTTAATGACAATAACTTAGACAGAGTTAATAATGATGTAAGAACTCGAAATGTAAATACAACAAATGATTTAAATGATAATCGTGATAGAAATAATAATTGGGCTTGGCTCGGTTTATTAGGACTAGCAGGATTATTAGGCCTTAGAAGAAGAGACAAAGAAACACGTTAATTTAGAACATTTTTAGTAAACCAGTACTTATTTATCAAAAATATATAATGGATATAAATCGCCTTTTTAAAGGCGATTTATTATTTTTTTAATGGAAAATATGTACTTCACACTGCCACACATTTTTGCCTGCGATTAAATTCGTGGCGTTAATCCGTACAATATGAATTGAATCGTATTTTCAATTTCCGCTTCATCATTCCATTTTTCTTCTGGCAATAATAAAAATCGTGTTAATAATAAACCTAATACAGCTGATAAAGTAAGTCGTAAAACAGTAACTGGGGGCATTTCAATAATTTCCCCTTTTTCTTGAAACTTTTCAATCAACTTTTTAAAATGTGAAAGTAATTCTGTTTCAACTAACTGCTGTATTTCATTTTTCAGTTCCGGCTGAAATGGCACTTCTTGAATTAATATTTTTATCATTGGAAAATGCTTTTTTGCAAATTCAAACCTATTATGAATAACAACTCTTAGAAGCCCTTCATATGATTCATACTCCGATTCAAATATTTCCTTTGCGAATGCTTGCACGAAAAATGGTGCAGCAAACTTCGTTAATGTCGGCATGACAACTGCTAGCAATAAATCTTTTTTCGTTTTATAGTAGCGGAAGATTGTTCCTTCCGCTACACCAGCCCGTTTTGCAATTTCACTTGTTGAAGTTGAAGCATAGCCTTTTTCTCCAAACATATCAACAGCCGCCTCTAATATACGCATTTGACGTTCATTTCGTTTGTCTGTATTTGTTGCGGCAATTAATTCTTCCAGCCAGTCCTTCGTCATCTATAATGCCCCTTTGTATCATCATTATATTTTTCGATGTTTCTTTAATGCAAACACATTCCCTACTGCAAATAATACTGAGAAAAATAGTAAAACAGTTAAATCTAATGCAATCTCTGTAAATCCTTGATTTCGAATCATCACTTGTCTCATTGCGTCAGCGCCGTATGTGAGCGGAAATAATTTCCCTAACATTTGGAGCCACTTATTCATCGATTCAATTGGAAACAAACCAGAAAAGAATATTTGCGGCACAATGACAAGCGGTATAAACTGAATCATTTGAAATTCATTATTTGCGTATGCTGATAAAAACGTCCCTAAAGTTAGTGCCGTTAAAGAAAGCATACATGTAATAAGTAGGGTTAGCCATATAGAGCCAGCTACATACAAATCTAAAATATAAACTGAAAAACTTACGATTATAATGGATTGTATAAATGCAAAGATTCCAAAACCAATAATATATCCTACAACTATTTCCCATCTTTTAATTGGAGTCGATAATAACCTTTCTAACGTACCGCTTAAACGTTCTCTTACGAAAGACACCCCTGATAAAATAAATACAAAGAAAAATGTAAAGAAACCGATCAATACAGGGCCAAGCCCATCAAACATTGTAAAGTCTTTAGAGCCATGTAAATAATTCACTTCAGGTTTCATTATCGATACATCGTTCTTCTCTGTACTTTTTTGTAATATTTGAAGTACAGCACGATTTTTTGACGAATCACTACCTTCTAATACAATATTCATTTTTCCATTTTCTAAACGAATTACTGCATCTACCTTTTGATTTTCTAGCTCAGACATTGCCTTTTCTTTACTATATTCATAAATTGACGCTTCCTGATTTTTCATCACTTTTACTACCTGAAGCGGCATATCAACAACTGCGATATGCGGTACATAGTCTTTTTGTGTAAACACTAGCGATAATAACCAAAGTAATAACATAGGTGCTCCAAACATCATGGCTAACGAACGCTTATCTCGAAAAAATTGGCGAATAATACGAATAATTACACCAGTAACTCTCATGATAGGGCCACCTCTTCCAACAAAAAGACATCTTCAATCCGTCCTGATGATACCAGCTTTTTCAATTCTTCAGGCTCTCCAGTCGCAACTAGCTTTCCTTCTCTAATCAACCCTAGACGCTCACAAAACTCAGCTTCATCCATAATGTGTGTTGTTACAATAATGGTAGTTCCTTTCTTTTTCAAATCATAAAATTTTTCCCAAATCGTTTTTCTAAGAAGTGGATCTATCCCCACTGTTGGCTCATCTAAAATTAATATTTCAGGCTCATGAATGAGTGCTATCGCTAATGATAAACGCTTCTTCATACCTCCCGAAAAATGCTGTACTTGCTTTTTCATATGTTGTGATAATTGAACAAGATCAAAAACCTCTTCAATTCTTTCTTTTTTATGCTTTCCCTTTAATCCATACATTGTTGCCATAAAATCTGCATTTTCATATGCTGATAATTCTTCGTATAATGCATCAGCCTGAGCCATATAACCAATTCTTTTCATCTCATTTAAATTAGGCATGTTCGTGTTGTAAACAAGCACCTCACCTTTAGTCGGCTCATTAATACCAGCAATCAATTTAATAAGTGTCGTTTTCCCTGAACCAGAAGGCCCAACTAAACCAAATATCTCTGCTTTTTCAACTTGTAATGAAAGATTGTGTAAAACTTCTTTTTTTCCAAAACTTTTTGACACGGTTCGTAAAATAATTGCAGGTTGCTGCACGTTTTCTTCCCCCTTTTCAAAAATGAGTGAGTACTCACTTTTATTTTACTCTTGCGTAATTATATGTCAAACTTCATTGATTAGTATATATTTTCAATCCACAATATTAAACAATGAAACAGAGTCAACATTAGAATTTCATTTCCTAAAGCCGACTCTGTTTCATTTAAATTATATATTTTATTTTACGTTTTTAAATTCATATATTTTCTAATTCTAGCAACATCTAAAGAATACTCGATAACTAACTGCTGTAACGGTAATATAACTGTATCAGGATATAAATGGGCATATTGTAATGTTTCTGCGTATTTTTCTAACCTTTTTTCTAAATACTTAATTATTTGATCAGGATGACTTACTAATAAACATTTACAATAATAATGTATTTGTTCCTCAATCGCCGTATATTCTTCAATTTCATATTCTTTATGCATGTGTACACCCCTTTAAGTTTTTTCACATGAGTTACTTATCACATTTTTCACTCGACTAATTTTTAAGTTTTTTGATTATTTACACTATAACAAACTCTTCGGGTCAAATTTTGTTACTTTATGTAACGTAGAAAATTTTTAACAAAATTGTAATGTTTACTCCTGCAAAATACAGAAAGCCCCTTTACTCATTTTTGTATAAAAAAAATCGTACAGCTTAATTTAGCTGCACGACTACAAGTTCTGGCCTATTAAAAATTCTTTGCGGAATGATACTATTACCTAATCCTCTACTTACTACCATAGACGTATTTTGTTCTTCATATAAACCAGCTGTATATGTAGGGAATACCCCTTGATTCGGAGCAACTAACCCGCCAATAAATGGCAATCTAACTTGCCCTCCATGAGCATGACCCGATAATACTAAATCTAGTTGCTCATCAGCGTATTCTGTCAAAAATTCAGGCCTATGGGATAGTAATACATCAAATGTATTTGGAGGCATTTCAAATTTCGCTTTTAAAATTGCATCTTTTACAATATTTCCTTCATCACGGTTTCCAGTTACAAACTCCGGATCATCAATACCTAGCAAATTTATTTCTTGCTCACCCTTTCGAATGCCTACATGTTCATTCCTTAAAACATTGACATCATATTTCTTCAACTCTTTTTCTAAACGGTTATACTTTCCAGACCATTGTTCATGGTTTCCTGTCACAAAATATACAGGATACTCCTTTACAATTTCTCGTATTAATTGCATACTAACTTCTGCATCGTATGATTTACTGTCAATTAAATCACCCGTAATCGCAATAATATCTGGGTCTATGCTTTCAATTTTTTGAATTAACACACCTTGCTTATTGCCAAATTGTTTATTGTGTAAGTCTGAAATTTGTAGAATTTTATACCCTTTAAAAGAGGAGGATATTTTACTAGAGGTTATTTTAACCTCAGTTATACCTATTAAATTGTTCTGTAAATATAAAAAAGTAATAAAAGCTACTAATATGCCAATAAACAATATGATTCTATTAATATTTCTCTTCATATTCTCTCCTTTTATTTTTATAAAACACTTATTTTATATTAACAGAATTATATGATACATTTTGGTTTTTATTGAATATAGTACAGTACATGAAATTTCATATCGAATACGTCATATATATTTATTTTACCTTTATCCTCTTAATAATAAAAATACAAAAACGATTCTTTTCATACGAAAAAGAATCGTTTTCTAATTTTATACATCCAATAACATATGGTAAAGAACTGAAATAACTAAGAAATTATTATTTAATAGCATCAATTACAACTTCAGCCGCCTCTTTAATTAGTTGATTATCATAGGTAGCCCCTTTTTCATCTTTACTCGATAAAATTGCGATGATAATGGGTGCTCTATTTGGTGGCCAAACGATAGCAATATCATTTCGTGTCCCGTAACTGCCAGCTCCTGATTTATCTGCAACTACCCAGTCAGTTGGCACGCCTGCACGAATAAGTTTGTCTCCTGTAGCATTTCCTTTCATCCACTCTATAAGAATGTTACGCTTATGGACTGGAAGCACATTTCCGGCTGTAAAAGCTTTAAGATTCGTAGCAATTGCTTTCGCTGTACTAGTGTCACGAATGTCTCCTGGAATAGCCTCGTTTAACTCTGTTTCAAAGCGATCAGACATAGTAACCCGGTCCCCCATCTGTCTAAGCGCTTTTTCATATCCTTTCGGTCCGCCTATTTGATGAAATAAAATGTTCCCTGCAGTATTATCACTGTAACGAACAGCAGCCTCCGCAATTTCTCCTAGTTTCATTCCAGTATCTACATATTTCTCTGTAACAGGTGAATATTCCACTAAATCGTCTTTCGTGTAAGTAATAACGTCATTTAATTTCTCAGTAGAGTATTGCTGCAGTAATACTCCTGCTGCTAAAGCCTTATAAGTTGATGCAAAGGCAAATCTTTCGTTAGGTCGATAAGAAATTGTTTGATTGGTACCAGTATCAATCGCATATACACCTAATCGAGCATCAAATTTTTTCTCAAGTTTAGAGAACTCTTTATGCGTCGCCTGATGGTTATGTTTCACTTGTCCAGTCTTTTCTTTCGCTTCAACTTGCAATGCACCTCCTGTAAAAGTTACTAGGCTTGTAATACTTAAACCTAATATACCAACACACATCCCTATTTTTAGCATTTTCTTGTTTTTCAAAACTATCATTCCTTTCAAATACTTAATACCTTTTTATACGTACACATAATAGACAATCACCGAAACAAATTTGTTCCATAAACTTAAAAATTTTTATCGCTCGTATCACAGTTATTAATAAAATAAGAGATAACAACTATGACCGCTGCTATCTCTTATTTCACATTTCATCTTTTTACTTATAAATGCCTTTATACAAACAGGGGCTCTTCCCTGAGAAAAGTACACAAATTTTACTAATTTTGATTCGAAGTATCTGTACTAGCAGCTTCATCATGCATACGCTGCTTTTTCAAATCAAAGTATACATCTAAAACTTCCTTTCCAATTATAGAATTAATTCCACTTTTATCATTATGAAGCCATGGGACTACTACAGAAAACGCTACTTCTGGATTATCATATGGAGCATATCCAACTAACGTTAAGTTGTAACATTCCATACGTTCTCCTTTTGCATTTCTACCTATTGGATCATCTCCACCATACACAGTTTGGGCTGTCCCTGTCTTTCCTGCTGGTTTATATGGAGCATTTTTGAAATACTTCACGCCAGTTCCATCACCTTCTTGGAATACCCATCTAAACCCTTCTTTTATTCGATCAATATATTCTGTCTTCATATCAATCCGATTTAATACGACAGGCTCTATGGAGCGAATAACTTTGCCAACCTCTTCTTTTATTGATTGCTCTCGTATTTCTTGTACAATTTGAGGTTGCATTCTATAACCACCATTCGCAATCGTTGAAATATATTGAGCTAATTGCAATGGCGTATACGTATCATACTGACCTATAGAAAAATCTAGTAAAAAACCAGGTTGACTATCTACTTTTCTCGTTTGTCCAATTATTTCATTCGGCAAATCAATACCTGTTGGGACACCCAAACCAAATTGCTTGAAATAATAGCGCATCGTATCAAATGCCCCTTGTTTAATATCCAATGAACCATTTGGTACGTAATTAACTCCCGCAATTTTTAAAGCTGTCTGGAACATATATACATTCGAAGATACTTGTAGAGCTCGTAAATCATTAATATTTCCAAACCCAGATACATTCCATGATTTCTTAGCTTGTGTACCTTTAAATTTCATTGGCGCGTCATAAAATTGATCTCCTGGTTGTATTGCCCCTGTCTCATATCCAGTTAATAAAGTTGCACCTTTTACAGCTGATCCTAGTTCATACGAAGTTGTCATATTACCTAATGCCAAATCCTTGATTTCCATTTTCCCTTCTTTTTCTACAATCCTTTTGCCTGCCATAGATAAAATCTGTCCGTTATTCGGATTCGTCATAACAACAAAAGCTCGGTCCAATAGCGGCTCTGAACTCTTAAAAGCTCTCAAATTTTTCTCTAAACTTTCTTCCACTTTCTGTTGTAATTCCATATCAATCGTTAATGTTAAACTATTACCACTTTTTCCTTTAGAAATTATTTCTGTGTTTATAATATTTCCTGATTTATCTGTAATATTTTTCACTTCTTCTTTTGTACCATGTAACACATCTTCATATCGTTGTTCAATGTAACTTTTCCCTACACGATCATTACGGTTATATCCGCGTACTAAATAAGAATCTAAATTTTCTTTTGGCAAACCTTCTTCACTACTCGTAATATTACCTAACACGGAACGAAATAAATCACCATTTACATAATTGCGCTCCCAATCAACCGTTGCATCTACTCCTGGAAAATCCGCAAGATTTTCACTTATCCGCGCATACTCCTCATCTGTTACATCTTTTTTAATAATTTGTGGTGTTAGTTGATAACCTGAACTCATTTTACTTTTAATAGCTAACACCTTTAAATCTTGTTCTGTTAACTCACCCAATTCTAATTCTGTAACGCGACTTCGTCTTAAATCTTCTATTTTTTTATCTAACTCTTTTCCCTCTATTCCCTTTTCTTTAAACTTTTCTATATCTTTTTTCGTAATCATTGTTTCCGCACGTTTCGTATTCAACTGCATCCAAAAATCCTTTTTATCGATATCGGTTAATTTATTTATGTCTTGTTCGGGCATTTCAAGTACTTCCGCCAAGTCTTTTGCTGTTTTTAAAATATCTTCACTCGTAATCCCCTTTGCCCTTGTATACGTAATTGTGCGAAGAGATTTATTATTAACGACTGTTTTCCCTTCTCGATCTAAAATTTGTCCACGTGGAACTGGAATACTCGTTATTGCATTTTGACTACTTTCCACTTGGTTCTTATAAGCCTCTCCCTCAACAATTTGTACTTTCCCTAGCTGCATAATAATGGCTGAGAATAGTAAAAATATACAAAGGAACATGATATTTAATCGAATAGATATATATGTCTTCTGCTGCTTTCCTTTTTGTTCTTTCATAAATCCTCCATTTAATCCTTTCAGGGATTGCTACAAATACTAAAAGCATTCCTTATATATTAGATACCGATAATCGGTTATAAATATCGTCTCATTTTTTTCTTAATCCTTGTAAGCACCCATTCCTTTTCGTTTAACTACGTAATTAACGACTCTCCCTTCTTGTTTTCTCTATTTTTGTAGCTTGTATTAGATATGACTCATATTAAACTTACACATAGACTTGCTAGTAATTTTTCATACTGATTATTCCTTTCTTCATGCTGTAATACTTAATAGACAATCTAAATAATAAAGTTGTTCCACATTTACAAAAAAAATAATTAACTATAATATGGAATAGGCTACATAAGGGAGGGTTATATGTTACATACAAAAAGATGGAGATTTTTTGCGGTTCTTTCTATTGTAGGTTTGATTTTACTAATTTTATTTAAAATCAACTTCATTTCAATTACTATCGCAACTTCTTCAGCTGAAAGAGGAAAAATTTTTGATCAAAATGGTGTAATACTAGCTACAAATAAGAAAGTTAAGTCTCTTTATTGCACTTCTAATTATGAAAATTTATCGAATCAAGATACATCAAACACATTAGCTTTTTTCAATCAATTTTCCAACGAGTTTCAACATCATATTTCTACAGAGAATATAAAATCTCAATTACAACAATCTTGTAAAAAGCAAACTATGAATGATATACCGTTATACTCTGACATCACTGAGAACGAACTTGCATTCATAAAGAAAAACAAACCCAAAAATGTAATAATTAAAGATGAAGTAATACGTTATTATCCTAAACACGAAATTGGTTCACAGGTAATTGGGTATGTAGAACATGACCTTAATTCAAAGTATATGGTTGTTGGAAAAAGCGGGATTGAGTTGCAATATGAAAATGATTTAAAAGGCAAACCAGGTAAAACTCTTATTTTTAAAATGAATAATAAAAAGTTCTTTTGGAGCATTCGAAAAGTACAAAACGGAAAAGATGTCTGGCTAGCTTTAGATTTTAAGTTGCAACAAAAAACTGAAGAGGCATTAAAATCTCAAATTAAGAAAACACCTGATGCTAAAGGTGGTTATGCTGTAGTGAGCGATGCAAAAACTGGCGCGATTTTAACTATGGCCAACTCAGCAGTTTTTGATCCAAATATATTACATACACATGTAACAACTAAAATAGATAACATAAAATCACTTTCGCAAAATAAAGCAATTCAAAAATTAAAGTATGGTGAATCTTATGTAAATATGGCTTCTACTATAAAGCCACTTACTATTTTAATTGGATTAAACGAAAAGCTTTTTCAACCTGAAGATACTTACTTAGATAAGGGTACTTTTCAGTATGATAATCAAAATAATATTACGAATGCACCTGGAACACCAACAGGTGAGATTACACCGAGGCAGGCTATCATTAATTCATCTAACACATTTATGACAGCAAAAGTAGCTTTGCCCTTATTCAACCAAAATAATGGAAATATAGAAAAAGTGGCACATATATGGACAGATTATTTAATGCAATTCGGCCTACGTTCTAAAACCGGGATTGATTTACCCTTTGAAGAAGACGGACAATATGAATTCCATCCCTCTAATAAGTTTGAAAATGGAATTTCCGCTTTATTAAATGCCTCTTGGGGAGGAAATGAAGTGCATACTCCTCTTCAACTTGCTCAATATGCAGCAACTTTAGCAAGTAAAGGTGATAAATATAAACCTCAAATCGTAAGTGCTATTATTGGTCAAGATGGTAAGGAAACAAAAAAGTTTAAACCAATTTTAGAAAGTTCAAATCGTTACCCGATGAACTTTTGGAGTGTCGTGCAAGGTGGAATGAGTCAAAATATAGAGGAGATTAAAAAGTTGCCCTTTGACGTCGCTGGTAAAACAGGTATTACAGGTTTTCCAAATGAGCAAGCAAGAATGATAAATCATTCTCTATTCATTGCATATGCTCCTACCGAAGATCCACAGATTGCCGTTTCTGTCGTTATTCCTGGTAGTAATTCAGAAAAAAACATTGCTGCTCTCGTTACATCAGAAATTTTAGAGTCCTGGAATACTCTTCAAAAAGAGAATAAAAACCAAAAGGAAGGTTCACTTTAATGAACCTTCCTTTTTTACCAAATAGAATCTATATTTATTATTTTCCATTCACCTTCATTATTCTTTTCAAACATAAATGAGTATTTAATGTCAGTTAAAACATACTCTTTTTGTACATATCCAGTATTACCGTTAATTGTCGATATTTTTATATATTCATCCTTCTGCACTTTTTCTGGAATCCAAGCTTTTACCATTTCATTAGATACTTCATATAAAACTTGTGATTCTCGCTTTGGTTCAGC
Source organism: Bacillus cereus group sp. MYBK245-2 (assembly GCF_051916145.1). Taxonomy (NCBI): domain Bacteria; kingdom Bacillati; phylum Bacillota; class Bacilli; order Caryophanales; family Bacillaceae; genus Bacillus; species Bacillus cereus group sp. MYBK245-2. The sequence goes on from NZ_JBQAGB010000015.1 coordinate 39,118, forward strand.
TAAAATTTTCGTTTTATTCCCAGTAACAGTCGCATATATAAAATGAGGTTGCTTTGGTTGGTTATTTTCTGTCAATCCACTTGGTACTTTATATACATGTTTTGTATCATTTGCAAATTCTCCCCCCATTGTAAGTGCGACTTGCAACTCATGAAAAATATCTTCATCAAACTTCAATTCATCCTTCTTATAGCTCTTCCCTTTAAATTGAACTTCATCGTTTAACGCTTTATACAATTCATTTTTATTTTTTACATTTGTACTTTGATATAACTCATTCATGAATTGTTTTAATGTTGGATCTTGAGCAGACTCATCTTTTGTTTTAGGCTTAATTTGTGTACTACTTTGCACCGGTGATTTATTATCATCAAGCCAAGGTTGTTGAACAATAAAAAATAAAAATGTACAAGCTAAAACCACAACAATTGGCAATGCTTTTTTACGAAATCGTCTTGTTTGTTTTAGAGAGCCTCCCTCATTACTTTCATATATAGATTGCTTTATTTTATAAATATATTCTTCTTCGTTTTTACGGTGTTCCATTGGGCCTTTTTTTAATTTTCTATACCAGTCAGGATTTTGTTTATTGTTCATCACTACTACCCTCCCCTATTAATTTTGAAACCTTACTTCTTGCTCTACTTAATCTAGATTTTACAGTTCCAATGGATACTCCTAGTGTTTCAGCCATTTCTTCATAAGATAATTCATATTTTGCATCCAATATTATTATTTCACGGTGCTTTTTAGGTAGTTTTAATACAACTTTCCACACATCATTCATTTCTTCTTGCTTAAAAAATTCTTGTTCTGCCGACACAGTTTGCTTATCGTCACTAAAAAAACCTACTAAAGATATTCTTTTAAAATAAGATGATTTCAAATAGTTTATTGCCGTATTTCTTGTGATTTTTAATATCCACGTTTTAATAGATGACTCCTTTCGAAATGAATTCCAATTTTTAAATACCTTTATAAATACGTCTTGCGTGATATCATCTGATAAGTGTGGATCTTTCGTAATAATAAATGAATAATTCCATACATCTTGCCAATAGTCTTTTATAACATAGTCCAGCTCATCATGATTACACTTTTCAATAAACGTCTGTTCCATTTCCACACCTCAAACTTATTTGAATAAACATAAAACTGCCCTCACTTTTATTATGGTTTCAATATATAGACAAGATACAAGTTTCATTTGTTCCATTGTTTATCTTTTAATAATCCCCTATACATTCTCTTACATGACAGGCTCCTAAAAAACAAGTAAAGCATACAATGTTAAAAATACACTCATAAAAATCTGATTATTATTTGTGAATTTCATACAACACTCCACTTATATCACATTTTTTCTTAGAGCATGCTTATTTGTGTGCTCTATTTATGTTTTACTAAATAACTGTTTTGTTTAATTTTAAAACTTGTCCATTTCATTTTGTTTTACTCTTCTATTTACTATTTACAATGTCAACCTTTCAAAAATGAAGATGAGTTATCAACTTTCTGTAGCCACAGTAAAAAAGCATTCTCGACTAGCAAGAATGCTTTTTCAAAATATATTTGTTCTATATTTCACGCAATTTATACCTTTGAGTTAAGCAAACATATAGTGAATTTACTAGAAGATTTCACCTTATGATAAGCTATTATTTCTGAAAAACATGTTTTACTTTTTCGCCTGGAACATTGCTCCCTCCTCTTCCTTTTACATCTTCAATCATCATGGTTACAATCATGTCTGGCTTATTTGCATCAAAAGCTGCAAACCATCCGAGTTCTTTTCCGTCTGCCTCTTTCGATTCTTTCAATTCTGCTGTACCTGTTTTACCAGCAAGAGTTACACCATCAATCTTAGCAATTCTCCCCGCGCCATCAGGGTCATTAATGACTTTGATTAATGCACTCTTTAATATATCTTGATTCTTTTTAGAAATCACATTTTCTTTCCAATTCCCCGTAACTTTTGCTTCTTTTAAAAGATGAGGCGACGGAATATTCCCTTCATTCACAATCGGTGCATATGTTAATGCTAAATGAAGTGGTGTCATTAATACTTGTCCTTGTCCGTATCCCGTGTCTGCTAGTTGAATATCATTTTTTATCCCATCTCTTGCAATGATTGAAATAGGAAATTCGTATTCAATTGGTAATTTTTCATGAAATCCGTATTTCTTAAATTCATTTACATACTGATCTTTTCCCATTTTCAAAGCTTGTTGAGCAAAATAAATATTATCAGAATACTTCATTGCCTTGTCAAAATCAATTGGACTTGCATCCTTCACACGTGTTACATAATAATTTCCCCAAGAGGAATCTTTTGTCCACTTTAATCCTTGAATATTAAATTCTTCCTTAGGTTTTATTGCGTTTGTTTCCAAACCAATTGCACCTGTAATCGTTTTAAATACGGAACCTGGTACAAATGCTTGTGTGAAGCGATTCATCATTGGTAGTTTCGAGTCGTTATTCCATGCTTCTCGTTGGGCCTTTGATGCTCCTCTAACTATTGTATTTGGATTATACGCAGGGCTACTTACAAGCGCGATTGTTTCACCTGTTTTAGGATTGATAGCTGCACTAGAGCCGACTTCATTTTTCATCTCATTATAGATTTTTTCTTGAATTGCAGCATCAATTGTTAACGTAACATTTTCCCCTGCTTTCGCTTCTTTTTTGGCTACGTTTTTAATTTCTTTCCCGTTTTCATCTTCTATAAATACGCGTCCACCCTTTTCACCACGCAATTTATTCTCCAGTACTTTCTCTAAACCTGTCTTACCTATTAAATCATCAGCTTGATAACCTCTTTTTTGAAGCGATTTTAATTCCTCTGCATTCACCTTTCCTATATATCCAATTAAATGTGCAGCTGCTTCACCTAATAGATACGTACGAATATTGACTGGACGAGATGATACTCCTTCTAATTCAATATAATCATTCTGTCTAGTTCCCTCTTTTAAAATACCAATTGGTACAAAGGAATCCGGCTTTATCCATTTCGCTGTAAGCTTCTGATCGACCTCTTCTATAGACATATCCAGTAACTGTGCTACTATTTCTTTTGTTTGCGCCGCCGTTTCGCCTAGTTTCTCTGGAATAATTCCAACTTCAGTCGCTTTACCATTCGTTGCTAGACCTTTCCCATTTCGATCGTATATTTCCCCACGTTTTCCTTGTTCTATTTGCATACGTACTTTGTAATCTTTTTTCATACCTGGAAAAATAAAATCTGGTGTCCAATCTATTTTCCAAGATTCTTTCTCTTTTACAAGTTTTGCCTCATGGATAAATGAAGCTGTTCCTCCACCTGTATCCATCTTAACTTCAAAAAGTAAAAGTTCTTTATCTTTTGCATTCTCTCCTTTCGTTTTAACTTTTAAATTCTTAACGCCAATACCTTCATAAATTTTTTGATATTTCTCTGTGAATTCCTTTTTAGAAATCGTTTTTTGGGCATGTTCTGATAAATGATCATACATATTTGCAAATTTTTTATCATTCCATAAATTTATATATTCTTCAAATGCTTGTTTTGGCGATTCGTTTTTATTACATCCTACCAATATAACTACGGAACAAAAGAAAAGCAGCATCCATAATTTTTTCAATTCAATCTTCTCCCTTAGTTAAAAATATTTATTTCTTTCTTGATATATTGAATAAAAAATGTTGTAACACTTAATAGACAGTGCAAGTAATGAAATTGTTCCACATTTACAAAAAATAAAACCAGTGTGTCCGATTAAATATCGAGACACACTGGTTTTATTAACTATAAAGGATTTTAATTATTCAATTCAGTTATTTGCTAGACTCATACCAGAGATAAATTCTCCTTAGTCTAGACTATTAATCTCTTATAATAAAAAACTACATCCTATATAGAATGTAGTTTTTTCACAGACTTATCTATTTTTTACTTCCTTTTTATAAAAATCATATAATAGATTGATAGATGAGCTAGATAATATAGGCATTGCCTTCTCAACTAATTCTCTATCCCAATCAAACCAACGCATTTCCATCAGCAAATTTATTTCTGTATCAGTGAATCGTTTCTTTATTTCTTTAGCTGGAGTTCCCCCCCACTATTGTATACGGCGGAACATCTTTACTTACGACAGATCCTGCTGCAATGATTGCGCCTTCACGATTGTAACGCCAGGCATTATAATTGATATGACTGTTCAATTTGCTCAGCGAATGGATATACTGTAATCCATTCTGAGTGATGATTATGATTACCACCCATTAAAATGACTACTCCACTGGCAATACAAACATAATTCCCAATAATGAGTTTATCAAGATGCCATCCCATCTGTTCAATTGGATTGAAAAGTGCTCGGGACTTAGCATCCCCCACAAATACCTTACACAGCTATCTTCAAAATTTTGATGACCATAATACCCTGAATAATAGGAGTACTCTCCTACTTCAATGAGTGGATTTGTTACTATATCTTTTATATACTTTGTTTCCGGCCAATGATTACATAATGGATGCTTCATAACTTTATTCCTCGCTTCTAAGTAGTGTAGGTTTTTACAATTTACTTAGAAGCTTACTATGACTGCTACATTTTTTAGCTTTCTCAAACGACGAATCATTGTCTTCAAGCCTTTCTTTTATTACAAAGGAATCTCTAATAAAACTCTATACAAAAAAATAGCCTATAAATTTTTATAGGCTACTTTTCATTTCATCATTATTACTTAGCTAATTCTTTCGTACCCTTCATTACATCAACAAAGAATCCCCAGTTATTCACAACAGAAGAAATACTAATATGTTCATCCGGAGTGTGAACATTAAATATATCTGGACCGAATGAAATTGCATCTAATTCAGGCATCTTTTGAACGAATACACTACATTCGATTCCTGCATGTACAGCAAAGATTTCAACATCTTTATTGTATTTTTCTTGATGCACTTTTTCAAACAAATTACGAATTTGTGAATTCGGATTGTATGGCCATTCTGGATACTCTGACTCGATTTCAAATGTTGCACCAACTAAATCGGCGATACATTTAATCTCATCTGCAACATGTTGTTTTAAACTACTTACAGAACTTCTCACTTCGTTACGTAATTTAATTTCATCTTGCAACGTTTCAATAACACCTAAATTTGTTGAACTTTCTACAAGACCTTTAATATCCATGCTCATACTTTGAATGCCGTTTGGGATTAAGAATAATGATGAAATAAGTTGTTTTTGCGTCTCTTTAGCAAATACTTTTTCTACTTTCTCATCCAATTTTGTAAGTGTAACATGAACATCTGGATCAACAGCACGCATTTCTTCTTGTAATACTCGTGTCCATGACTCTAGCTTTTCTTCTACCTTCTCTACATCTTCTTGACGTAATAAAATTGTAGCTACACTTTCACGCGGAATTGCATTTGTTTTTAACCCGCCGTGAACTTCACTTATATCAAATTGAATATTTGCTGATAAATCGCGTAATACTCGTCCTAATACTTTGTTTGCATTACCACGTTGTTTATCAATTTCCATACCAGAGTGTCCGCCTTTTAAACCACCAACATATAGACGATATGCATCCGTATTCGCTGACGCTTCATCCCAAATTACTGGAATTGTTTCAACAGCTTTCGCACCACCTGCGCTACTTACAAGTAATTTATGATCTTCTTCAGAATCAATATTTATAAAAATCTTTCCTTCAAAATGATTTGAATCAACAGCAAAAGCACCGCCCATTGTTGTTTCTTCTTCAGTAGTAATAACTACTTCAAGTGCTGGATGCGGAATGTCTTTCGAATCTAATAAAGCCATCGCATACGCCACTGCAATACCATTATCAGCGCCTAAAGTTGTTTGATTTGCATATAACATGTCCCCAATGATTCGCAATTCAATTGGATCTTTTTCAAAATCATGTACGGTTGCTTGATTTTTTTCACATACCATATCCATATGACCTTGAATGATAATAGCTGGTACATTTTCATAGCCAGCAGTTGCTTCTTTTTTAATAATGACATTCATTGCTTCATCTTGAATTACTTCTAAATTACGCTCTTTTGCAAAACCAACTAAATAATCACTAATTTCCTTTTCATTACCCGATCCTCTAGGAATCTTTGAAATTTCTGCAAAATGATAAAATACAGGGTGCTTTGTTAATTGTTCTAAAGTAGAATACATTTTTAAGCTCCTCTCAAAATGACAAAATAATATGTAAGTCTTTTATCATTATACCATGATTCGTTATTTTACTTTTCTTTTAACTTTTTAATATATTATTCATTTTATGTACAACACTCTTACAACATTGTAAGGATGTTGTAATCTATATCGATTTTTCTCACTTCATAATAGCCGTATACTGTGTAAAGAACGAAATTGAAGGAGATAAAGAAAATGAAAAAGTTTTTAACAATTATTACACTATGTTTATTATTTTCTAGTTTTACTATTGGCTGTGAGAGAGCATCACTCAATCGAATTGGTAAAGATGTATATTACGTACAGATAAAAGGCGAAGGAACTATCGAAAAAGTAGAAGGTAGAAACTTACGTAACTACACACTGCCTGCTTATGATGAAGACGGAGTAAAAAAACAAATTACATTTAGAAGTACAAAAAAAGAAAACGACCATAAATTAAATGAAGACGCACTTTTACGCCTATTTGTAAATCAAGATGATAATAACAAAAATGAAATATCATCAATTGAAGTAAAATCCTATGAAGAGATTCAGAAAACAGATTTACCTGAAAAAATAAAAGAAAAGTTTACTATGAAATAAAAAACAAAAGAAAATGCACTATGCATTTTCTTTTGTTTTTTTCACTCGTATATATTTTGAACTGCTATTATTCATCAGTTTCTCTAAGCGATTTATATTTTCCGTTAACGCACCTTTCACAAGAGAGAAATCTGTATTTGGTTCTTCTTTTTTTTCTTTAAAAAATGAAGACTTTTGTATATTTACTTCAGCCATCTCTTCTCCCCCTCTTCAAAAAGATACAATCTTCTATTTATATTATATAGCAAATGCAGAAAGAGTGTACACTTATGATTTTCTTTTTAATTCTTCTTCTAGCTCTTCTACTTGCTGTAATGTATCTCCTTTTATTAACGAGAAATCTGTTGTATCTTCATTATCTTTTTTAAAAAAATCATTGTCATAATCTTTTATCACTACAATCACCTCTACGTGCTAGTGTAGGGATGATTGTCCGATTTTATTCAACTTTTTCCGATTTATTCCGAATTTATGTATAAAAGAGTAGGACAGAAAGTTCTGTCCTACTTACTAAAATAACTATGATGTATTGTTAAATTATATACATTTTCAAAATCTCGATCTTGCAGGTTATTTTTCTTACCATCAATAACAATGAAAACATCACTCACTATTTTTGCTGGTATAATTCCGACATTTTCTACTTGCACCGCTTTCTGCTCATTCAATTGCTCAATATGTTCAAACGGAACGATGATACTAAATTGAGAACGGATACCGCGAAAGTTTGTATTTAATTCCTTTGCCGCTTCAAATACAACAATTTTTGCCCCAATCTTTTCACCATACGAATCTAAAAATACGTTTAAGCTTTTTGTATATTCTTCTTCCGTATGCCATTCCATCGTACCGAATACTGCCGGATTGACATTTTGAATAATTGTTGTGTATATTTCTCCTCTTGCTTTAGAAGCAATTAATGACCGTTTTATCGATTGAACAGTCTTGCCGATATCGCTAAATTTCGCTCCCCATATTTCTGAAATATTAGGTGTTAAAATAAATGCAATATCAACGAAAATAACCATTGCAGTGAACATTAAAAGATTTTTCCAGAGGGTTAAATCAATTCCTTTTACCATGAAATACACGGTGACTGATATTATAAACAACCCATACCAAGTCTTTCTAATTCGTTGCTTCTTCTCCTCGTACAACTCTTCGTTTTTCCAATAAAAGAAAACAAGTACTAGAAAAACGATTGCTAAAATAAATAAGCCGATTCGAATGTTAGAGATCACCAATGACATCACCCTCCATTCAAAAACTACTCACGATATCATTACATGCACAAGCAGCTCTCTTTATGACAAAAGACGTGGACAAGCTTCTAAATTTAGCTACATTGCATATACATTAGAAGGTGCCACGTCTTTTACCCCGCTATTTGTGGGCAGTAAGCTCCCCATCTCAACATTCTGCAAAAGCGAAGAAAATAGGTGGGGGATCAACTGCCCATAAAAGCCCGATTGGTTCAACTAATAATCAGTGGGACGAACCCCCCCACTGATTAAAGTTTCACTTTATCCTGAATCTACATTGTATATGTAGACAAGCACGCGTTTCAAATTTTCATGTTAAAAAGAAATATGTTTCGGAATTTCCCCTTCTGGTACTTCTCCGTCCATACTTAAGTAATAATGACGAATTGGTCGTAAATTATCGTCTAATTCATAAACGAGTGGTATACTCGTTGGAATATTTAATGAAACAACACCATCACTTGAAAGGTTATCTAAGTATTTCACTAGCGAACGAATCGTATTACCGTGTGATGAAATAATTACCTTTTCACCACTTTTTAATGATGGCGCGATTTCTGAATGCCAATAAGCAAGTACTCTTTTCTCCGTATCCACTAAACATTCAGTCAATGGAAGCTCACCTTTTTTAAGTGCTTTATATCTTGGATCATTCATTTCATACCTAGGATCATCTTCAGTAAGAGCAGGTGGTCTTACATCAATACTTCTTCTCCAAATATGAACTTGCTCCTCACCATATTTTTTCGCCGTTTCATCTTTATTCAATCCTTGCAATGCACCGTAATGTCTTTCATTTAGTTTCCAACATTTATGTACTGGGATCCATGCAAGGTCCATCTCATGAAGTACAATCCATAACGTCCGAATTGCTCGTTTTAATACAGATGTATAAGCAACATCAAAAGTATATCCATTTTTCTTTAATATTGCTCCTGCTTCTCTCGCTTCACTTAATCCATTCTCTGATAAATCTACATCAGTCCAACCAGTAAAACGATTTTCAAGATTCCATAAACTTTGTCCGTGACGAATAAGTACAAGTTTTATCATTATAATTCCCCTCTCGGAAATGTGAATTGTATTGTTCCATTGCGTACACGTGTCAACTACCCCATTGAGACAAAACGTTTCAGTGGGGCTTGAGTTAGAACGCTAGGTCTTTTCGTCTATCACTAGACAGGTTGACGCTCTAGCATTCATGCCACCATACGATAACACCTCAAGTAAGTTTTGGTTGGTACTGGCAACGAACGATTGTTTTCCCACTTGCACCCCCCTTTCAAAAAAGAGCAATTCTTCCTTATGGAAGAAGCCACCACTCAGATGACTCCGGCGTGTGCTACAAGCCCCGACAAATCGAGTACACATGGATGGTTGACACACCCACTAAGCTATGCACGAAGCAACAGCCTTACGTTTTTGCACTTCTAATAGAATCGGCGTTTTCACTTTGAGATTGCCATCCAATTGTACAACTCTTGATTTTTGCAATGTATTCAGCACACCATTAATGTCAGTATGGATACATGTTCCTGCTTTACTTCGGTACAATCTAAATGTAGGAGATTTTTTTATTTCTTACATTTTTAGGCATACGTATTTTAATGGAATGGATAAAATCTGTTCTTTTCCAAACTATAAAACAGATATATTTCTTATTATTTTTGATCGATTACAACTTCTCGCTTCGACATCCAAGCATCAAAACCTGATCGGCTATTTGCCATTTCATTCATAACTTGATGCCAATTTTCTTCACACGATTCACCAAATTTTGAAAAAATAGTACCCATTTGTTGCCTTTGTACATCGCTCAATTTTTTCTCTAATTCGGTACCTTTTTCTGTTAAAGATAACTGTTTCACACGACGGTCATGTGTAGCTTCATTACTCTCAATTAAACCCTTTTCCACAAGTTGTCGTAATGGTCCGTGTAGAGCCTGTTTACTTATTTCTAACAGTGATAATAATTCATTTACGCTTAGACCTGGAAAGCGTGCGATAAAAAATAAAATTCGGTGGTGTACTCGTTGTATGCCATACTCTTTTATAATTTCATCTGGCTTTTCAGTAAATGTTTTATATGCAAAGTAAAATAATGCTAATGCTTCATTCATCTGTTCTTCTTTATGTTGTGTCATCTACTTTCCCCCTGTATGTAAATTATACCACAATCCAGTAATCAATATTTTAATGAACGCATTTGAACTTCTTTCGTCTATTGAAATATTCATTGCACAATTAGGAGATGATTCATTTGAAAACGCAATATACTGTAAGTACATATTTATTAGACAGACTAAGCGAATTAGGAATTGAGCATATTTTTGGTGTCCCTGGTGATTATAATTTGGCTTTTTTAGATGATGTAGTAGCACATGAAAAGTTAGAGTGGGTTGGCAATTGTAATGAATTAAATGCAGCATATGCTGCTGATGGATATGCTCGTATAAAAGGAATCGCTGCTCTTATTACCACTTTCGGTGTTGGAGAATTAAGCGCCATTAACGGTGTTGCTGGCTCATACGCAGAAAATGTACCTGTTATAAAAATCACGGGGACACCACCTACAACAGTAATGGAGAATGGAGCACTCGTTCATCATACGTTAGGTGATGGAAAGTTCGATCACTTTTCCAATATGTATCGAGAAATTACTGTAGCGCAAACAAATTTAACCCCCGAACATGCTGCTGAGGAAATTGATCGTGTGTTACGTGCATGTTGGAGTGAGAAACGCCCTGTTCATATTCAATTACCGATTGATGTGTATAATAAACCAATTAATAAACCTACGGAATCCATTTTACATAAACCAGTTGTAAGTAATAAAGATGCGCTGGATAAAATGCTTTTACATGCAACTTCGAAAATAAACAGTGCCAGAAAACCTGTTATTTTAGCTGATTTTGAAGTGGCTCGTTTTCATGCTGAAGAATATTTGCATCAATTCGTAGAAAAAACTGGATTTCCTATCGCGACATTAAGTATGGGGAAAGGAATATTCCCTGAAAAACACCCCCAATTTATAGGAATTTATACTGGTGACGTTAGTCCTTCATACTTACGAAAAAGAATTGATGAATCTGACTGTATTATTAGTATTGGCGTGAAATTAACTGATACTATTACCGGTGGCTTTACACAAGGATTTAAAAAAGAGCAAGTAATAGAAATCCATCCCTATACTGTGAAAATTATGGATAAAAAATATGGACCCGTTGTAATGAAAGATGTTTTAAAACAATTAAATGATTTAATCGAACATCGCAAAGAAGACACACTTGAAATTAAGCCGTTTATTTCAGAATCACTACCTATAACAGAAGAGTTCAATCCAAAAGCACAAATGATTACACAAAAACGATTTTGGCAACAAATATATCATTTCTTACAAGAAAACGATGTTTTAATTGCAGAGCAAGGAACGCCTTTCTTCGGTAGTGCCACTATCCCTTTACCAAATAACACCACTTATGTAGCACAACCATTATGGGGATCAATTGGTTATACATTACCTGCTCTACTTGGTACACAGCTCGCTAATTTATCGCGGCGTAACATTTTAATTATTGGTGATGGTTCTTTCCAATTAACTGTTCAAGAGTTATCAACTATACTTCGGCAAAATTTAAAACCGATTATATTTTTAATTAATAACAATGGATACACTGTTGAACGTGCAATTCATGGTCAAAATGAAACGTATAATGACATACAAATGTGGGATTACACAAAACTAGCGAACGTATTCGGAACAGAAGAAAAAAGTCTAACATGGAAAGTGGAAAATGAAACAGAGTTAGCAGAAGTTTTAACGAATATAACTGTAAATAACAATCAACTTATCTTTATTGAAGTTGTAATGAGCCAAGGGGATCAGCCTGAATTGTTAGCTAAACTTGGGAAAAGATTCGGCATGCAAAATTCTTAATAAGGCAACGTGTAGCAAAAAATAATAACAGGTTCAGCTGAGAGTTGTAAAATTTGTTTATATACTCAAAATACACAAGAAAAAGGATGGCCATTGCCATCCTTTTTGACATATATTGAACTTTCCCTATTTTGAAGACCATTCTTCAACTAATCCCGGTATAACAAGTAATAATTTTTAATCCATCTTTAACTTTATAGCTTTTGTGGCAATAAAAGTTTTAATATGCTTATCTAATATTCTAGTTCCACCAAAATCATCCTCATAAAAACCACTTATAACTAAACCAGCTTCAATTTGACCTTGAATTTGGTCTTCAAGAGTATGTGCATATTCTATTGTTTGATTGGAATTTACATAATCTTGAACTTCATCCTCTGGTAAATAGTCTAGTGTTGATGAAGGTATAGAATGTTTAACATCAAGTATACCCTTTTGCTCTTGATTGTCATCAAAAATCCATAGTAACGGATTTGTAAATCCTGAAATAAGAATTCCTCTATTCTTTAGTACCCTTGATATCTATTCCATACAAGGTTAACATCTTTTACAAACAAATTAGAAACGGGATTTACGACAATATCAAAATATTCATCTTCAAAATCACTAAGGTCTGACATATCCCCTTGAACTGTTTTTAAAGTTAACCCGTCCCGTTCTGCTACCTTTTTATCTTGTTCCAACTGCTTCCTTGATATATCAGTAACTGTTACATCTGCTCCAGCAGCAGCTAGAACAGGTGCTTGTTGCCCTCCACCTGACGCTAAGCAAAGTATCTTTAATCCATCTAATGATTTTGGAAACCACTCTCTAGGAACTGATTTTTCTGTGGTAACTGTGATTTCCCATTCACCTGATTTACTTCTTTCAATAACCTCGCGACTTACAGGTTGTGTATATCTAGAACCTTCTTCAACCTTTTTATCCCATGCATTACTGTTTTGTTGAGTTGTATCCATTATAACTATTCCCCCTAGCTATCTTGTTATATTTTAAATGTAAGATCATTTACTATAAAAGCTTTCCTTTTTCTATTAACGTAACCAATAATTAATACATATTTTTCTATATTTATATTAACAGATAAAAAGCAGTAATAAAAACAAAATATTCTAAATAGGAAAAATACAAATTCGTTTAAACAAATAAAAAGGCATTCCAAACCTGTTGACGGTTGGAACACCTTTTTATTTGTTATTTAAATTTTTAACCTCTTAACTACACTCATTAAACAAATCAATTACAATTTATTCCGCAAGCGTTAACTGCCAAGACACACCATACTTATCATTTAACCAACCAAATTTTTTACTAAACGGATAGGCACCTAAAGGCATAAGTACTGCTCCATCCTCCGCTAGTTTATTAAAAGCCGTTTCAATTTCTTCTTCCGTATTACAAGTTACATAAAGAGACATAGCTGGTGTAAATGTAAAATTATGATTTACATAACTATCTATGCACATGAATTCTTGCCCGTGTAACGTAAATGTTGCCTGAATTACAGTACCCTCTTTACCAGGTCCATTTTCATCGTAGCGAGAGATACTTACAATTTCTGATTGATCAAATAGTGATGTGTAAAAATTCATCGCTTCTTCAGCTTTGCCTTCAAACATTAAAAATGTAGTGATTTTTTGATTTGTAGTACTCATACAGAGACAACCCCTTGTTATGTATTTATGCAAAATATACATCGGCCAGCAAAACCGAACGTATTTTCCCGTAAGTGTATTGTCTATAAAAACGATGAGTTTGTCAATTATCTACTTTCTTATTTCTTCTTAAATAATGCTGTCCAAAGAAATGATTCTCCAAACATAGTATTCGGTTGTTCAATTTGCTTCATTTTTCTAATTTCAATCACTTCAAATCCCTTAAATACCTCTCTTAATTTCTCTTCCGAATAAGCCAGACCACCTTGCAGACTCCATCCTCTATATACGTCCCAATCTGTTATTTCTGAGCCATTTCGCTCATCTAAATCGCCTGCCGCAAAACATGTTAATCCGAAATAACCACCTGATTTCAATGAGTTTTTAATTAAATCCACATAATTTATTCTTCTATGTGGTGGAATATGATGTAAACAACCCGAATCGTATACAAAATCAAATTCATTTTGGACCTCTAAATTAAAAATTGAATCACAAATAAATTCAATTTCTATCCTTTTTGCTAAAGCCCGCTCTTTCGCCCATTTAATGCCTTCTATAGATAAATCCACTGCCGTTACATCAAACCCTTCATCTGCTAGATAAATTGCGTTTCTACCCGGACCACATCCAAGTTCTAGTACTTTTCCTTTTGAAACCCAATTTTTATTTATATACGAAACTAGGTTCTCATCTGGAACGTTTTCAAAAAACGGAACATCTTTTTCTCTATTCGCATAAAATTCATTCCAAAATGGTTCTGCTGGTCTTAATAATGAATCAAGCATTTTAATAATATCTTCTTGATTATGCAACGTTTCATTTTTCACTTGTATCCCTCCAAATTTAAATAGTCAGAAAATCATTATACATCTTTTAGAACTTTCAGACAAAAAGAAAAACTCCTACATTCAATAGGAGTTTTTCTTTTTAAAATCCAAGTATAGCTAACCATTTTAACAACTTCTCTTCTCGCGCTTTTAAATCATCGTTCCTAAGCTTACCTAACTGTATTTCACTCACAATTTCTCCGTCCGCCATAAAAAGAACTCTTTCTGTTTTCGCTGCTACCTTTACATCATGAGTCACTAACATAATAGTCGTTCCATCACGGTTAATATTTAATAAAATTTGCATTACCTCTTCTGTTGATTTTAAATTTAGAGCACCCGTTGGCTCATCAGCAAAAATAATATTTGGATTATTAATGAGCGCTCTACAAATAGAAACTCTTTGTAATTGCCCTCCAGATGCTTCGGTTATATAATGAGACGCTATATCACTTATCCCCATTTTCCCCATTAGCGCTAGAGCACGTTTATTTACTATTTTCTTACTCTCACACTTCGCTAAATATGCTGACAAAATGATATTATCAAATAGATTCAAGTTTCTAAGAAGGTTACTCTGCTGAAAAATAAATCCTATTTCAGTAAGGCGCAACTTGGCTAACGCTTCTTCTTTCATACAAGATATTTCTTTACCACCAATTTTCACACTTCCTGATGACATTTGATCCATTCCACTAATATTATATAGTAACGTCGATTTCCCAGAACCAGAAGGCCCCATAACCGATACAAATTCTCCCTCATAAACCTCTAAATCTATATTTTTTAGCACGTGATAATTTGCATTTCCATCTATTGAATATGTTTTGTTTACTTGCTTTACTTCTACAATTTTTTTCAAGTTTTACACCCCTACTCCCCATTTGGCTTTACATCGTTTGTGTGCTTTATAGTAAAACTACTGAAAAGTGTTGTTGCAGTCACACATATAAATAATATCGCTGGGCATATTATATAAGAAACGATAGGATTTACGACAAACTTTATATGAGCTGCTCCCATAAATGAGCCTAACCGACTTACTAACATTTCACCAAACGTAGCAGCTATACATGTCCCTATCACAATGCCTAATAATACAATGACGATAGAACGTGTTATATACTGTATACGAATATCTTTACTAGAAAAACCGATATTTTTCATAATTAAAATTTGCGAAGAATCTTTTGCTAATAACATTTTAAAAAGCATTGCAGTAATTAAAACTGATATCAATATCGCAATCAAAATAGCCACTTGAGTCACGAGTCTTAATTGTTTAATTGTCTCTCCTAAAGTTTGCGTTAAATAATCATCCGTATCTGTTATTTTTGCAGAACTAAAATTTTGTTTATACTCCTTCACTTTTTCTTGCAAATCAACATTAGACTTTAAATCTACATTTACTACATACCATAATATGTTTTCGTTATTATAAGAAAAGTTCGCTTTAGCTGTTTTCCCGCCATTTGTTACATCTTGATACATACCACTAATCGTAAGTGTTTTCTCTTTCCCATCAACAAATAAAACGATAGAATCCCCTACATTCTTTTTTAATTCATTTGTGTTCATATAAGAAAGAGCAATTTCATTTTCATTTTTTGGTGCCCTACCTTGCATATAGTCTAATGGAAATGTAGTGAAGTCTCCCACTTCTACATGTAAGTTTTCATGTGTACCATCAGCGCTTACCATTTTAAATGTACTCGTTACAAATGTTGCATATTTTTCTACTTCATCATCATTTCGTAAATATGATATAACGTCCTTAAATCGTTTCTCTATATTTTCAGTTTGCTGTAAATCTATTCGAATATCACTTTTTCCTGTTCCCATATAATTAACAAACTTCGGTGACTGAATCGTATACAAAAAGTTAACAGGTACAACAATCATAAACACAGCTATTATTAATACGATACTTAATACGCGATATAACTTAAATCTTTTTATAACATCTTGTATACCAATAAATATATTTACATTTTTAAATTTAGATCGATTGAGTGAAAAAGAGTTTCTAATCTTTCTTTTCCCTATTTTATCTCTTGATTGTAAAGCATCTATTGCTGTAATTCCCCTAAATTTCCGTAAAATGATACCACAGAACAAGATAACGACTAAAAATAACAGTGTTGTAATTATGAATGGCACAACATTGTGTAAAATACTTTTATCTGCTGCCCCCATATAAAGAGTGATATTCGAAGTGAATATCTTTGTAACAAATAGGGAAAGTATATATCCACATATACACCCACCAGCTGAAATAACAACATATTTTGTTACATATAGTTTTTGAATATCTTTACTTGTAATGCCAATAGCTTTCATAACACCAATTTCCCGATAATCTTCTTCCATCGAAGTAGTAATCGTAAATCTAATACATAACATTGCAATTAACATTAATAATGCACTTATTATGATAAGTACCGCAGCTATTATTCCATCTGTTAATGAATTGAGTGTTTTAAATAGTGAATACGTAATAGAGGGACCTTTTTGGGGTAAGTTCGATGACTCGTATAGATTTTCAAATTCATTTATTTTATTTACATCAGTTAGCTGGAATTCAATAAGATATTCGCTTTCTCCAAAATTCCTTTTTATTCTTTTGAAATCTTCATTGCTTATTACGAATCGTTTTGAACTAACAATTGATGGATTCATTTGAACATCACGAACAAATGCTGAAATAGTAAATTCTAGTTCATTCTTATTTTTATCAACCCATATTTTATCTCCAATACGCAAATTATATTTTTGCATATAATAAATGGGTACACCTATTTCCCCTTTCCTAACATCAACCACTTCATTATTTAAATTTAATAAAAAATCAAACTTACTATTTTGTTTAACGAAGCTTATGTCCATTACACTATTATGTTCCGCTTCATTTTTCTTCTTTATAAAAATGTTAGATCCGTTTATTTGGACCATCTCAGCCGTTTGTTGTTTTTTTACAAACGGAGTTTTTTCTACAAAGGAATCAATTGATTTTTGATTTACTTCTCCGGCATGCATTTGTACGAAATGCGGTGCGTTTGATACTTTAACCAATTGCTCCATTGAGTTCAATAGATTTATAACGTTACTTGAAGCACTAGCCATTAAAAGACTTGATAACATGATAAACATAAATAAAATGGTAATTATCATTTTATTTTGAGAGAAATCTCTTTTTAACATTCTCCTAATCATATTAAGCTAGTTCCCTTCATTCGATAGTATTTTCTTCGTCACAACCGCTATTAATAACATTATGAAACTAATAACTAATATAGGTAAATAAATTTTCATACTGAATTCTTCAAACATAAAACCATAAACGACTTGCCCAATCGGTGCCATACATTGGGATACCGCTGTTATAATTGCCATTACTTTTCCTAAGTTTTCATTTGGTGTTTTCTTTTGAACTACAGTAATCACATAGATGGATACAATTGTCATGATCATTGCAATTAGAATAGAAGAAAGTATAAAGAGGATAAATGGTGGATAGTATCCTAAATTAAGAATAAATGGTGTAACTGATAGTGCCATTGGTATTACTAATAAAGCTATTAAAATCATCCAATAATACAATGTTTTCATCTGTAGCTTTTTCGCAAAAAAACCTATTGATAATGCACCTATTATAGTAGCAAAATCGATCAATCCCATTCCAATTCCATATAACGTGTGGCTACTTTCCATTGTGACTCGTATAATAATTGGAGCACCAACAACAAATAGCGGCGTCAGTATTAAATTTAGTAATGCGGCTAAAAGCATAGATTTCAAAATAAATGGCTGTTTTAAAACGTATATAAACCCTTCTTTCATATCCTTTACAATTGTCGGTATGATATGACTTTCTTGCACTCTCTTTATAAAAGGTATTGTAATAAACATTTCTAAAATCGCAGATAAAA
Organism: Bacillus cereus group sp. MYBK245-2; assembly: GCF_051916145.1. NCBI lineage: Bacteria > Bacillati > Bacillota > Bacilli > Caryophanales > Bacillaceae > Bacillus > Bacillus cereus group sp. MYBK245-2. The sequence goes on from NZ_JBQAGB010000015.1 coordinate 57,537, forward strand.
AGAAAGCAAGACAGCTTATTATGACGAGCATTTTCAAACCAATTATGCCGTATAATATTCCTCCTAATACAGGAGCAACTATATTAGATAACGCTTGCACACCATTTACGATACCGTTCGCTTGTTCTAACTTTTTCTCTGGAACTAATTGCGGAATACTGGCCATTACTACCGGTGCGTACATTGCACTAATGATCGCTAGTAAAAACATAATTGTTCCAATCGATAAAATAGATACAGATCCAGTAAATAACAAAACTATAAAACTTAATACAATCGCAGCGTTTATAAAATCAAATATAACCATTACATTACGGCGATTGAAACGATCTGCTATCGCACCGCCAAGAGGAGCTAGCAAAAACGGAATACTCGTTACCGCATATAATCCTGCGAATATATCAGCACGCCCTGTTATATCTAGCACATATAATGACAGAGCAAAACGTAAAAGTGTTGAACCTAAAATAGTAATAATTTGTCCACTCACCATTAAATAAAAATCTTTCATCGAAGGTTTTATACTAATAGACATTATAATCACACCCTTCCCTTAATATAGACCGACTGTCGGTCTATAATAAACAAACAAAAAAGCATTATTTCTGCTTCATTAAAACCTCTATCATATAATCAAAGGATCCTTCTTTCGCTCCAACAGATACTTCCATCATTTTAATATAAGCTTTCGCTCTTCTCATCATTTCTTCCGGTTTCCATTGGAATAACCCATCATCAAATATGACTTGCGCGGAGGATAGTAATAGTTCAATCGTTTCTTGTGGGTATGGTGTAGAAAATACACCTTCATCGATTCCTTGTTCTAAAATCTCTGCTAAAACAGGAGATAAATGAATAATGGATTGCACTATACTTTTTTGATGCATTTCCGCATTATTTGGTTGATGAAATTGCTCAATCATTTTATCTTTTACATCCCCTGATTTTGGCGATTGCTCCATTAAAACTCGAAATAACTTTTCTAACACTGGGATATTGGGATTAGAGACAATTACTTTCGCTTTAGCAACATCTTCTTTAATGATCCTCATAATGATTTCATCCATTACTTCTTCTTTCGACTTAAAATAGTGATAAAACGTCCCCTTTGCTATCCCTATCTCTTTTAAAATGTCATTTACTGTTGTTTTCGTATAACCTTTCGTAACAAACAAGCGTTCAGCCGTTTCTAAAATTTCTTTTCTACGCTCCTCATACTCCTTTACTATTCGCATTCAAGTTCTCCTTCCCGTCAGACCGACTGTCGGTCTATTTCAATTATATGTTTAGTTAGTAAAAAGTTTCCTAATTATTGTTTATATACAACATCCTTCTTTCTATTTCCTTTATAAATTTTTATTTTTTAACTTCCGTTCAATTTATTTAAAACGTACCTCATGTTTCTTATCGTCACCTTTCATTTTAGGAAAAGAACGATGCCCCCGCTTGATCCTATTTTTCTTGATTCTTCATTCAAACGCACAATACTTTGTAGTTTTTCAGCTCCTTTACCACAAATCTACGCATCTCCTTTTCATCGATGACTTCAAAAAATGACAATTGATTCATACGAAACGGTTTCCCTCTGTTCGATCTATTTACTTATGAATGGATTATTTTGTTAGGTTCCAATATGTAATTTTGCATATTTCATACTTTTAATTTTTGCACATGCGATAATTTATTTATAAAAATATAAATTATTAATAAGGGTGATTTATATGAGCAAGTTCCGAAATAAGATGATTAAATATTTGCAAACATTTTGGGGATGCTTAGCATTTGGTGTATTAATGTTTGCTATCTTCTTAATTATGGATGTAACAGATGCATCTTTAAATACATTAAGCTGGAGAGACTGGCTAGGTTCTGTAGCAGGCGCAGCCATTTTATCTGTTGGGATGTTTACTTTAAATAAATTGGATTTAAAATAAATATTCGGTCAATACTGAATGTAGGCTGTATGCCAACATTCATGTAAAGTAGTCTTCTCTGTATCTCCTTGTATTGAGCAGTTAGCTTTTGCTAGCTGCTCTTTTATTTCGTTCCAGTTCTTACCTCTTAAAGAACTCTTTAACTACGTTTTCCCAATAAATACACATATCTATTCCCCTTTGCTATAAAATGAAATCTTTATTTTGTTATACGCTTCCATTCGTTCTATATGCATTCTCCCTTTCTCAACTATTAACCGGACAAGCATATATTATTGTATGGAGGAATCCACTCATAAAAATCTACCTTTCTTGTCAAAGAGCATGCTTATATGTATGTTCCTTTTTATTATGTTTCCTTTCATTTCTAAATAGCATTTTCAACTCTATTCATACTATTTTTTCAACTTTAGGTTACAAACTATTTCTGTAAGCGTAGTATCTCCTTTGTACAATAGGCAATTAGTGTTACCCATAACAGTACACTTCTGCACTATTCACTATAAATTTTCATATATTGTATTGTGCTTGTCCAAAACGTGAGGTTGTTACTCACGCAATCTAAATGAAAGAAAGGAGTGAAAATATGCGATCATCTAGTCGTAAGCTCACAAACTTTAATTGTAGAGCACAAGCCCCCAGTACACTACCAGCTCTCGGTTTTGCTTTTAATGCTACTTCACCTCAATTTGCCACACTATTCACGCCACTACTACTACCTAGTACGGGCCCAAATCCAAACATTACTGTCCCTGTAATCAATGATACAATTAGTACAGGAACTGGTATTAGAATTCAAGTAGCTGGTATTTATCAAATCAGTTATACATTAACAATCAGCCTCGATAATGTTCCAGTAGCCCCGGAAGCAGCGCGCTTTTTCTTAACACTAAACTCATCAACTAATATTATTGCAGGATCAGGAACCGCAGTCCGTTCTAATATCATTGGCACTGGTGAAGTAGATGTATCCAGCGGTGTCATTCTAATAAACTTAAACCCTGGTGATTTAATTCAAATTGTACCCGTTGAAGTAATTGGTACAGTAGATATTCGTTCTGCCGCTTTAACAGTTGCACAAATTCGTTAATAAAAACAATATGCTTGGCTAATTAACATTTAATATTCCTTATACACCCCAAAATATATGTTATAGATTTGACACACATTTATATCAAACAAGCATATTTTATTGTATGGTGACTATGTAGTCACACAAATCTAAAGCGTTCATAAGAGCACACTTATATGTGTGCTTTATTTTTTATGAAAATCAAGCTTTAATATAGCTATTCTGTTTTACTTTATACTCATCACTCTTTTGAACATTTACCTTTTTATTGTTACATTTGCTCATTCTTTTTCTACTTTGTTTTACTAATTAGTTGATTAATTTCGCAAACACCATTTATTAAACATTCCATGTTTCTTCACCCCCTGAATATTTTCCAAATAAAAATACATACTATTTTCAAGCCACCGTGTCCACGGCTAATACTTCTTTCTTTTGTTACCGCAGAAGCAGGTAGGTCCTTCACTTATCTACTTCTGCGGTATATTTTTTTAGAAATCGAAAATAATACCAACAAGCTGTTCGAACTAGCAGCTTCACTCTTCTCGTAATAGGGATGCAATTTATCACAATTAGCTAACTCATTGAACTCACTGGCAGACAACAAAAATCGTTGTCTGCTTTTTGTATGAGATTTTTCATTTTACATATACTACTTTTGAACCTGCAGACCAATACGAGCCATTTTGGTGCTTGGGATTTCCCTTCCGGGGATAAGTATTTTTTACTTATCCCTTTTTTTGTATAGACACTTATATTTAGGGTAAAACTAATTACAAGCAGATTTTCTGTTTATGCGTAGTTCTAAACAAGATTACTTTTTCTCCTATTAAAGGACAGCAGGTACGACTGCTAGTCCTTTTTTCTTATATCACTTTCCATTCTGGTAGTTTCACACTACATTACCTTCATGGTCGTAAGTAAGCAATTTCCCAATAAGAATGGCAGTTGTGCTTCTCGAGTTCCTCATTGAACAAAACTAACAAATTAGTTTTTCAGTTTCCAACGTTCGTACCCCCATACGAGTTAAATCCTTCATAAACTTCTCTTGTTCCATTTCGATAATTGCGGAATGTGTAATGAAAATACTCGCTCACTTAAATACCTTTTCTTTCAACCAAAGTGGTCTACTGAAATAGTAGACATAATAATTTCTGTTCTCTTTTTACTCTAGTATAACATTCCCGTATCGTTTGAATGTGTTATAAATTTTTCACCAAATCATCCAATTCTTTATTAGCAAAAGATATTTTCGTATCGTTATACCAATTGATTTTTTCATAATTCGTATCATCATCAGAGGAGCTAGTACGAATTGCTTTCTCTCGATTTTTTTCGATTAAATATTGTTTATATGTAAGTTGCACTTGTTCTTGAATTACGACATGGTTGTAATACCCTTGTTCTACTGGTTTTGGGTTATAAAATTTCCTATATAAGTTTTAAATACGGTGAATGAAATTTTTGTTTTTTTCTTGTCATCATCCTTGTTCTATACAAACAAAAAAAGAGCCACAATATTTTGCGACTCTTTACAATTATAACTACTTAACGGCCACGTCTTTGCTGACCTTGCTTTGTACTACCTTTTTTATTACTTGGCTTATTAAATGATCGGTTGTTTTCATTTCTTGAATCACTTCTTGAGCCATTTCTCGAACCACGTCTTGAATCACTTCTTGAACCTTCACGGCTATCTCTTTGACGATACTCGCCTGATTTCTTCGGAGCCGGCTTTGGTACCGGTTTTCCATTTTCATCAAAATGTTTTATCATCGGTTGTTCGATTATTTCTCTTTGCAGTGGTGCACCAAGCGTTTTTTCAATTTCTTCTAAATGTTTTTCATCTTTCGCTGCAACGAACGTAATTGCAAGACCTGATCCACCTGCACGTCCTGTTCGGCCAATGCGGTGAATATAACTTTCTACATCTTCAGGGATATCAAAGTTAAATACGTGCGTTACACCATCTACATCAAGTCCACGAGCTGCTACATCTGTTGCGATTAAGTACTGAATTTTTGCTTCGCGGAAACTCTTCATAACTCTTTCACGTTTCGCTTGAGGTATATCACCATGAAGTTCAGCACAATTATACCCTAGTCCTTTTAAATTATCATACAGCTTACTTGCTCTAACCTTTGTACGACAGAAAATAACAGCTAAAAATGGCTGATCACGGTCCATAACAAAACGAAGTGCGTCTGGCTTTGCACGATCTGTCGTCTCAATGACACGCTGCTCAATTGTATTTACCGTTACTTCTTCACTTTGTACTTGAATCATTTGCGGCTCATCCATATAACGTTTCGCCAATTTTTTAATATCTTTTGGCATCGTTGCTGAGAATAACATCGTTTGTTTACTACCAGGTGTCTCATCTAAAATATCTTCAATATCGTATAAGAAACCGAAATAAAGCATTTGATCCGCTTCATCTAGTACAATCGTTGAAAGATTACTTAAATCAATTGTTTCACGACGTATATGATCTAATAAGCGTCCTGGTGTCGCAACAACAATATGTGTATTGCCTTTTAATTTTCTCAATTGTTGTGCTACATCTTGCCCGCCATAAATCGCTAGTACATTAATATCTTCTCTTTGAACAAGCATTTTTTTAATTTCAGTTGTAATTTGCAGTGCTAGTTCCCTTGTTGGTGCAACAATTAAAGCCTGAACATCACTACACTCTGGATCGATTTTTTCTAAAATCGGTAACACGAATGCTAACGTTTTACCCGTTCCTGTTTTTGCTTGCCCAATAATATCTTTACCTGACATAATAACAGGAATTGCCTTCTCTTGAATTGGTGTTGCTTCTGTAATTCCATTTTCACGTAATGTATGATTAAAAGTTTCACTAATTCCTAATTCTAAAAAATTTTTCAAATAGACCACTTCTTTTCCTTATTTTTCACATTAGCTTTCATTGTACCATTTGTTTCGCCAAATATGAAAAATAAAAAAATTCTTATCTTCTTTTTTTATATTCATCGTGTACTAGTTGGACAAATTCTTTTTGTTTTTTCTCAGATTTTATTAATGCTTCCATGTTAGTAGAAGACAAAATGAACTTCTTAATTTTTCTATTACTCCAAATTAATTTTGTATACTTTGTATCTTCGTGTAGCTTTCGAAACCACTCAAATTCGCTTAATTTAGCAATATGATGTTTTAATTTCATGTCATTTCGAGGATAAAATAAAATTATATCCATTATTATATCAAGCAATAAACTCATCTTCTCCCCTCCTATACATATATATTTCAAATTTACGGAAACATAGTTAAAGGGTGATGAAATTGACCACTACATTCATAAAGATATTTTGTATATTTTTCTTACTATATTTTCAATCGACCACAATTATTATGGCAAAATCTCAAACAAATGTGATAAGTGAATTTAAACAAGCTTTACTCAAAAATGATATAAAATTAATGCAGTCATATGTAACAGACGGGGTTGAACTACCTACTTTCCAAACAAATAAACAAATTCATGAAATTAAAATCGTACCATCTCCAAAAGAGGATACTACAATTTTTATTTCTTATTTCAAAGACACTAATGATGAATTTACTATCGGTTGCGTTTTAGAAATAGTAACAAAAAATAATAAAATATCTCGAATTAATCAAATTTATGATGGTACCAATCCACTTATGAAAGAAGCTACTATCGTAAAAGAATATGAAATGAAGTATAGGGAACATATACTTACTCCTACAAAATTCCCGTTCGAAATTCACGAATTCCAAGGTTACATCTATAACGATTACTTAAACCTCCAATACTACAATGAAGATATTAATGGGATTTTTTAAATCACTGTTTCACCAGTAAAAAACAAATTAGGCCTATATGTACATAGGGGAGCTAAGTTCTACAGTTTAAAAAATAATATAAAAGCATTATATAATCCTCATTTTGATTTAGCATATGAGCTTATCTTTCAGAAGAATGGTTTTCAATATACAATTGCAATTGGTAACAAACTATACATAAAAAGAAAATACAATGTTACTGATTTGATAAGCATTGCTGAATCTATGAATTAAAAAACCGATCTTTTCGATATGGGAAAGATCGGTTTTTTATTATTTTATATAACGAGTTTTCCTCCATGATAACAATAATACATTGCTGCTTTAAGGTTTTTAATCCTATTTAAGGATTCTTCTGCTTTTTCTATATCTAAACAAAAATTCGGATTAGCTATTACTAACTCACGATTCTCTTGAACGGCCGCATCACCTGTAATTACACAATTTAAGTTTGGAAAATATAATGAAATATGCCCTGAAGTATGTCCTGGCGTTGCTATTATTTTACATTCATCATTCAAAATCATTTGACCATCATGTACTTTTTCATCGACAGAAATATGTCTTATATTTTTTATTTGTTGTATAAACCACTCACCAAATTCTTTCTCTTCATTTGGCATACGTTGTAACATGTCTTCAGCTTGAACTAATCTCTCTGATTTTATATCACCATTAATGTAGTTAGATTCAATTTCACTAGCAATAATATTAATGTGAGGATATTTCACTTTGAAATCATATAAAGATCCTATATGATCGTCATCATAATGAGTAATAATTATATATTTTAAGTTTTTCATCTCATACCCCTGTTTTAATATTGCATTTTCAATTAATGGTAAAAAATTTATATAACCTGTATCTACTAAAGTTAATTCATTGTTTATCACAATTAAACTCGGATATATACATTGTTTTGCTCCATTAAATTCAAATTCAATTGGTAGCTCTATTATCTTCATTTTTCTTCCCCCCATACCCGTTATTAAATGTTTAATAATATATAAATCATCCACATACATTTTACTGTACATACTTATGTAACGAAACACTGTAAGTCGTTACATAACCAACATTCTATTATTTTGAACAGGTAATTCCTTATTTTTATGGAAATATACAATAAGAAAACCAATACAATTGATTATTTCCTCACTTCTTTGTCTATCCTTTTAAAAAATCTATTTTTTGTAAAAGGAGTGTTTATATGGAGAAACAGACACTTTGGAAAAAATTCAAGAAAAGCTCAACAAATCTTGGGAAATCAAGCGTATATGAAAGTATTATTTTATACTACACAATGAGAAAAAAAGAGCTACCTACTAAAGCGAAATTTATCATATTAGCCGCTTTATCCTATTACGTGCTAACAATCGACTTCATTCCAGATATAGCTGCTATTATTGGGATTGGCTTATTAGATGATGTTTTAGCAATCGCTATAGCGCATAAATTTGTAATGCGCCATGCTGACAGTGAAATTCGTGAAAAGAGTAGAATAAAAATGGAATCATTATTTGCTTCAGCACAAGCTTAATTAAGCTATCTAGTCATTTACCTAGCTTTTGTAGTTTTAACTAAAGCCAATCTTTAATTACGGTAAACTCTATACACCCCACTGAATATTATCCTGCTCAATTGCGCTTTTACAGGGTAAACCCTTTCAGAAACAACAGAAATTCTCTTAACTCTCTAGTCTTAGACAATTAGGGTGCCCAGCACTTACTCTTAAGTTCCGACACCCTATTATTTGTTTTTATGCAGTTACATGCGTACCCCTATACAATACTGCTATTGCCACTACTATAAGGATCACCCCCATAAAAGCAGGAGCTGCATGACCAAGTGATACATAGATTTGTCCGCCAATAATTGGACCAATCATTCTTGCTAAAGCTTGAATAGATTGGCTACCACCTTGTATCCTTCCTTGTTCACTAGAACTGACAGACTTTGAGAGCATCCCATTGAATGAAGGCCCGAAAATTGAATCACCAAAACCAAACAGTAACATCCCAACGATTAGAAGTGGATATAAGGAAAACAAAGCAGATGCTGCAATAAAACTGTAGCCAATAATCTCCGAAACCATCCCAAGTATCGCTATTTGTTTATCACTAAGCTTGATTAAAAGTTTTGGCATTATAAAAGCTTGTGAAATGATGTCTTGAAAACCCATAATTGAAAACATAAGTCCGATTAATACAGGCTGCCAACTAAAAGTATCCATCGTAAATTGAGTGAAAATTGCTTGTAAAGATCCGTTAGGTATCCATAGTAAAAACGCTGAGACAAGTAACCATTTTAAGTTTTTCATGGAAAGTATGTTTGCTAGCTGCGCAAAAGGATTCAACCTTACAAAAGTAATTTCTTTTAATCTATTATTTTTGTCAAGACTCTCAGGCATATATTTCATCCCATATAAAACATTTAATAAAGTTATGAGCGCCCCAAAATATAAAGGTACAGAATGACCAAACTTTGCAAGTAAGCCCCCAAGAGTTGGACCAATGATAGTTCCCGCACCTACAACTGCACTCACCCATCCAAAGTATTTCGTTCTCTGTTCTGGAGGAATGATGTCTGCAAAATATGCAAAGATAGTGCTTATGCTACCGCCTGTTATACCTTCTATTATGCGTCCAGCAAATAGTACCCATAAAGCTCCCCCTATCCCGAAAACTAAGTATCCTATTACAGAGCCAAATAAACATATTAAAAGTAATGGACGACGACCATATTTATCGCTCAAAGCTCCGAGTACAGGAGCAGCCAAAAATACGCAGGCTGCATAAACTGAGGTTAGTAGTGTAACAACTAACGCTTGTTCTTCCGGATTACTTGTATATGGCTGCACTAAGAATGGGACTACAGGCATGATGATACTGAAACCTATACCACAAAGAAATACAGAAATAAGGCCGAATATTAAAGCATGTTTATCAATGTTTTTTTCAGTTTCGCTTTCATTTTGTGATTTTAAAATAGACATTTAACTTCTCCTCCTTAAATTTCGTTGCTTTGTCAACAAAACAATAACTCTATTTTGTTGAATCGTCAACAAAAATACATTAATAAAAAAGCAGCCTATTCTCATTAAAGTAAGGCTGCCATTTTATTATTAAAGTGTATTACGATTTAATATGTATACCTTGTTTCTTTATTTCCGTATCCAAATGCTTACTATATTTTTCCACAAAGCTAATTATACTGTCGAATTCTTCTTCAGTTACTTGCTCAAATACGACTTTATCCCGCTCTTGAAACTCTTTGTGCAAGTCTTCATGGATTTTATAAATTTCTTTCCCTTGTTCAGTAAGCCTAAAATAAATTTCTTTTTTATTTTCCGACTTTTGATAGCTTTCAATAAGGCCTTTTTGTATGAGCTTCTTAGTCATTCTACTTATTGCACCGCGAGTCACATAAAAAGCCTCCGCAAGTTGTGTCACGTTAGAATCTGCATTGTTTTCAATATATTCAATGCAATGTACTTCAGAAGACTTAAAACCTTTAAGACCTTCTTCCATCTTATCTTTATTAAGCCAAACTAGCTTATTATATAATTCCCTGAAACCATTCATAACCTGTTCTTCTTTATTCATGACCTACCCTCCTAACCGCTCATTAGCACGTTAAAACCATTATATAAAATTTCTGTTTCCGTTTCGACAATGTTGATATAATTATTTGAGTTATCTTTGAAAATAGACGATTACATATAATAATTCACTATACATTAGACAAAAAGTAAGAGCTAAGATTAGTTGTCTTAGCTCTGCTTTCATAAAATTTATTTTGTATAAATACTATTTCACTTCATTCGCTACAAAAAATTGCTCACAAACACTCGAAATACGCTGTAAGTCTACGTTCCCACCAGATATAACCGCTACTACTTTTTTCTCTTTAATATATGTATCCACTTTCCCTGCAAGTAGAGCAGCAGTAGCTAAAGCGCCTGCACCTTCTACAACAGCTTTACCACGCTGTAATAAGTCTTTCATCGCTACTTCTAGCTCTTTTTCTGATACTGTTACAATATCATCTACTAATTCTTTTACAATTTCAAATGTTAGTTCCCCTGGTATTTTAACTGCGCAACCATCTGCAATAGTAGGTGCCTCATAATGTTCTACTATTGTACCTTTATCATAAGATGCCTTCATCCCATGAACATTTTCTGCTTGTACACCAATTATATTGATTGATGGATTAAAAGATTTCAATGCAACAGCAATACCAGAAATAATTCCACCTCCGCCAATAGGAACAATTATTGTATCAACATCCCACATATCGTCAAGAATATCTAATCCTATTGTACCTTGACCAGCCATTACTTCTACATCGTCATACGGGTGTAAGTATGTTTCACCTGTTTCCCTAATAATCTCCTCACATTTTGCCTTCGCATCATCAAAGGTTTCACCATGTAAAACTACTTCAGATCCATATCCTTTAGTCGCATCAACTTTCGCCTGCGGTGCAGAAATCGGCATAACAATTTTACTCTTAATACCAAGTAAATGAGCAGATAAAGCAATTCCTTGCGCATGATTACCAGCAGAACAAGCAATTACTCCTCTTTCTTTTTCTTGATCTGTAAGCTGTGACATTTTGTTAAACGCACCACGGAATTTAAACGAACCTGTTAATTGCATATTTTCTAATTTCAAGTGAATTTCTCCACCCGTTTTACTAGTCAAGTAAAATGATTTTACTAATGGCGTTTTACGAGCATTTCTATCCAGAATACTTTGAGCTTTTTTAATATCGTCTATATGCAATGGTAGTTTTTTAGTTATCATACTAACACCTCTTCCAATGTTCTCTTCCTAAGTTTTCGTAAGTCGCAGCTCCTTTATACGAAAACATCTATGTTAAAGACCATTCTTTATATATGAACCCCACTTTGTAATACATATATTTGCAAACAATTTATCATCCTTTTCATATCACGTTCTTTGTAATGATTTAAGCATGCAATTTGAATCCAATTATTCATTTGTAAATACGCTGATTCATAATGGACTATATATCCTTGTAACGCTAACGCATCACCGACCGCTTTAGAAGAAAGACCTCCATTTAATTGAATCGTAAGTATAATTGGTGCGGCATGTTCTTTAGGTGAAACAAGTTTTAACCCCCTACTAGTTATAGCTTCTTCCATATAATCATATGTCTCTTTAATTTTTACAAATGCTTTTTCATCTTCAAATCTCTTCAGCGCTTCTTGCAATGCATAAATTAAATTCCATGAATGTGAATACGGAATACTTTCATTTTCTTCGTACATACCAATGTCCATATAGGCCGGTAATGTCTCGCTTACTTTTACATTGTGATTATAAAAAACGAAAGATAATCCAGTAAACGATTTAATTGCCTTTCCGCTAACGCCACTCGCAAAATATACACCCTTTAAATCTATCGGTATCGCTCCAATTGAGCTAATACAATCTACACATAGTTTCACTTTATACTTTTCACATAATGCATTTAACTCGTCTAAATCATTTAACATTCCGGTAGATGTTTCATGGTGAACAAACCAAAGCCACTCATAATTTCCAGCTTCCATTATTTGTTCTAATTCTGTAGAAATAAATGGTTGTCCCATTTCCTTTTTATACGTATCAAAATGTAATTGCGCGCGTGTTGCGTGTCTAACTAATCTATTGCCAAATTCCCCATTCGTTAATACTAGTCCATTTCCTTTTAAAGAGCGTAACTGTAAAGCGATGGCATCATTTGCTAACGTCCCTGTTCCTAACATGATTTGCACACGTTTTGCTTTTGTCATTTGTAGTAAACGTTTTTTCACATTTTCCATCGTCACATGAAATGACTTAGAACGATGTGAAATCGGCTTAGTAGAAAAAGCCTTTCGAACATTCTCTTCAATATCTACTGGACCAGGTAAAAATGTATATTCTTTCGTCATAATCCCCCCAACACTCGACTCTTCAAACATAGCAGGAGTAACATACATTGGCTGAAAGGCTGCTTCTTCTGTACCAACTAACGTATGGAAAGATTTGAACCCCATTTGCTCATATAAAGGTAGTTCACGTGTTGTCGCAGAAATGAGTGCCAATTCATATCCGTTTAGAAGCAAATAACGATGTAAAAAGCGAATTAATCCTAACAATGCTCTTCCATTTCGATATTCACGTTCTACTGAAAGTAAACGAATTTCATACACGTTTTCTCCATGTTCTTGCAAATAAAAATCTAAATTTGAAATTTTATAATCTAACGAGAATGGTCGTTTTCCTCGCAATGCAACCATACCTACTAACTTATCTTCATCTAAACAAATTAAATATGTATTTTCATCATGAAACCGATCTATACGAACACGATCTTTCGTTTCTTCATGTTGCGGAATTTCTTCTACAAATGTTTTATAATTCAATTTATGTATACGTTCAAATTCCCAATCTTGATCAGCAACTTTATAAATTAACCCCATGCCTTATCTCCTTTATGTGTTTGATAAAAATTATAAGTGGAGATTTCCTCCACTTATTAAAAGTTCGTTTCAGTCTCGATTTACATATAAAATAAGCACAATGATAAGAGCACTTAAAATAGTCGTAACAATAGAATAAGAATACAAAATCATGCAAACTGGTAAACAAGCAATTGTAATTAACCCTGGCTTAGTAAATCCTTTAAAGATTAAATAAAATATAATGAAAACAGCAACAAGGGTAAGCGCTATCAAGTAATCAAATGCGATTAATCCTCCAATAAAAGTTGATATGCCTTTTCCACCCTTGCCTTTAAATACAATTGGATAAATATGTCCAAGTAAAACAGCTAGTAAAGCTAACATTACAAATGTAGAATCTCCAAAAAGGTATTCTGCAATAGAAACTACGATTGCCCCTTTAATTGCATCACCTAAAAATGTAACGATAAAATACCCTTTTCCATATACACGTCCCATATTTCTTGCGCCGGGATTTCCGCTTCCTTCATTCCGAATATCAACGTCATGTCTCCATTTCGTTACTATATAAGCAGTCAATATGTTTCCAAATAAATAAGAAGCGACCAAATACAAAAACTGCATACTATTAATCATATAATCATTCACTTTCTACGTAGGAGTACTTATACAATATTCAAAAACTATGTATATTGTACTTTTTTATCTACATCCCTTTATATATTTTAACATCATATTTTTACAAATCATACAAAATTTCTCATACAGCTATTTTTAAAAATATATATTTTTCATTAAATAATATGTTCCTTTCACTGCTTGTTCTGATTGTGATACAAAATTAGCTTCTCCTATGCTCTTCTCACAACATTTCTTAAATTCAGCATATATTTCAGGAACGAAACGCAATATGCTTCCACTTACTGCAATTGAAGCTGACACATCAAACTGCATCTTCTTATAAACATCTACCGTAATCCTTGCTAATTCCTTTCCAGCTTGCATCATAATTTCATGTGCAACATCATTTCCATTTCTAGCTTCCCGAATAACGAGTGGTGTAATTGCTGCAACTTTATCTTTTGAAGAACTATAAACTAGTCTTTTTATATGAGACGATGCTAATAGTTGAAACTCATCTTGAATCCTTAAGCTTAATTGACAAAGTGGAACTCCTTGATCAAAGTGATTTGCCATTCTCTTTAAACCTTGTAATGCAATCCAATATCCGCTTCCTTCATCTCCTAAAATATGTCCCCATCCGCCGCTATACTCGTATACTTCTCCTTTTCTCCCTAGACAAATCGCGCCTGTGCCACCAATCGTTAAAATTCCATCCTTCCCGTTTAAAGCAGCTGCATGTGCAATTATTGCATCATTAAAAACTTCAATTTGTGTTCCGTAATTCTGTTTTAAACGTAATGTTAATTCATTTGTATTTGCGTCGTTTACACCCGCTAATCCTAAACAAATACAAACGCAATGCCCATTTAATACACCTTTCTGGCATTGATCAATCGCTTCCATAATATGCACAAGAGCTTCTTCAAAATCTATTAATATGTTTCCAAAACCACTGGTAGCTCTTACAAGTTCATTTCCGTCTTTATCAAATGCAATTGCTTCTGTCTTCGTTCCCCCGCCATCTACTCCAATCATATACTTCATATACGTTCTCCTCATTTTCTTCATATTGAAGGGTACGTTACATTCCCTAAAACTACAGATTTCTTTGCACCTGTTGCGCTTGGCACATTACTCGGATTGCGATGATATGTTTCGTTTGCTAAAATTGCAAAGGCGATTGCTTCTTTCGCTGCGGAAGAATAGCCTAAATCTTCTTGAATAAAGATTCCACATTTTTCTTCCTTCAATCCATTTCGGATCATTTCAACAAGTGTACGATTATAACTGCCGCCACCACCTAAAATCACCTCATCGATTTCATAAGACGGCAAAATAAACTCCTTATATTGATGAACAATTGAACTTGCTGTAAACATCGTGACACTCGTTAATATATTTTCCTTACTATGCTTTTCATACCGCTTCAATAACTGACTTACAAATTCTTCACCAAACTGTTCTCTACCAGTTGATTTCGGTGGATTCATTTTCAAAAATGGATGGTTCATACAATATGTCAAAATTTCATCAATAACTTCACCCTGTTCTGCAATTTCACCATTTTGATCATATGGCAACTGAAATAACCTTTGACATACTTCATCAATTGTCATATTCCCCGGACCAGTATCAAAAGCTATAACTTTCTGATCACTTTTTTGACTTGGTATTACTGTAACATTACCAATCCCACCAATATTTTGTAGTAGTCTATTTTTAGTTGGATGACGATATAAAATAATCTCTGAATATGGTACAAGTGGTGCACCTTGTCCCCCAGCTGCCATATCCATCGTTCGAAAATTAGAAATAACCGTTATATTCGTTTCATACGCTATAACTGATGGTTCCCCAATTTGCAATGTTGAAGAAATAATATTCCCTTCTTGCTTTGGCTGATGATAAATCGTTTGTCCGTGAGAACCAATTAAATCTAATTGTCCCAAAGGAAAATTGGCCTCTTTACAAACTTCTTTTACAGCGTTGGCAAAGCATAAACCGAGTTTGAAATTTAAGCTGCATATAAGTTGTACACTTGAATTTTCTATTGATAATGCCTGCTGGATCTCATTTTTTATATCATTACTAAATGGCACA
Organism: Bacillus cereus group sp. MYBK245-2; assembly: GCF_051916145.1. Taxonomy (NCBI): domain Bacteria; kingdom Bacillati; phylum Bacillota; class Bacilli; order Caryophanales; family Bacillaceae; genus Bacillus; species Bacillus cereus group sp. MYBK245-2. Next base: position 73,561 of record NZ_JBQAGB010000015.1, read on the forward strand.
GTAGTAAAATGGATGAGTTCAACTTTAGAACCTACACCGCTTCCCTCAATGTGAATGAGCGCTACATCTATTCCGTCTAACGAAGTACCGGACATTACCCCTGCAACATACATAACATGCATGACCTCCTCTTTATTAAAAAACAATCATGTAAGTTACAAACGTACAACCGATTGAAAATATTATAAATCTAAAAAATAACTGAGCTTTTGATGCAAACGATCCATCAATAAAAGAAACAACTATTGTAAGCAAGATACTTGCCGCAATACTTGTAACGAGCCATATACTATGCATTTGTGATAGATGTAGCATTCTTAATAAAGGTACAAAAAGAAAATTTGCACATATCACTCCAAATAGTAATAAAAATACACCTTTATAACTAAATTTTATATTCATTCCAATTCATCCTCTCTGAACTTCATGTAAAAGAAGTGATAGACAGAATGCCTATCACTCATAAATAGAGTATGAAGCCTACGAATTAACAGATTCTCCGTCTCCATTCTTTTCAATTTCAAGCATATTTTTGTCGTACATTTTAAAGAATGGTAAATAAATAAGAAATGATATTGCTATATTTATTAATACTAATACAACTGCACGCCAATCTCCTCCTGTAGCTAAATATGCACCAATTGGAGCTGGCAAGGTCCACGGCGGCATAATATGCGTTGGCGTTACAAATCCCATTGCAGTTGCAGAATAAGCTATAGTAGCTGTAACTAACGGTGTAATAACAAATGGAATAATTAAGATTGGATTCAGGACAATTGGTAAACCGAATATAACCGGTTCATTAATATTAAAAATGCCGGGCACAATACAAGTTCTCGATAGTGCTTTTGAATATTTTGATCGGCCAAATACAATCATAGCTAATACAAGTCCTAATGTTGCTCCCGAACCACCAATCCAAATAAACCATTGATAAAACGGCTCTGGTGCAATGAATGGAAAATGACTCGCCCCACTTGCTACAGCTTCACCGTTCTTCCCTAAATACACATCCCAAAGCGGCCTTGCGACAGTACCTACAACAGATACACCGTGTATCCCGAAAGACCAGAAAAATGTAATTAAAAATACAGGGATAATAACGCCAAAGTAACTATCACCAGCTTTAACTAACGGTGCTGCTAATTTATCCACAACGTAATGTACATCCACTTTAAAAACGACAGTAATAAGACTCATAATAATAATAACGAAAGCCGCAGGTATAAGTGCTTCAAACGAACGTGCTACCGATGGTGGTACTTGTTCTGGCATTTTAATCGTTACATTTTTCTTCTTACAAAATCTTAATATCTCCACTGATAAAATAGAAACAATCATCGTCACGAATAATCCATGACCTCCAAGATTGGTCATCGGAAGCATGAACCCTTTTTTATCAATTAATTCAGGTGTTAATGTTAGTAGTAATGAACATACTGCAAGCTGTGCCCCTGATAAAGCATCTAACTTATAACTTTTCGCTAAATTATATCCTATTCCGAATGCTATATATAAAGACATAATAAACATCGTTAATCGATATGGTATTAATATACTTGTTTGATTCTTTAATGCCCAAACTGATATGAAGCTATCTTTCGGTAGTGGTGGAAATGCTACGATTAAAAAGAAACTTCCTACGATGATAAACGGTAATGCTGAAATAACTCCATCACGGATTGCTTGTAAATGCCTTTGTTCAGAAAGCCTTGCCATCGGTCCAGATAAATTTTTATCAAGAAACGTGACAAACTTATTCATAACGCTTCCCCCTAACGAATTAAATCATTTACAGTTTTTAATAAAGTTGGTCCACCAAGCGGCGTGTATGCTTGCGGCGGTATAATACCGCACGGGATAGATTCCTCTTCTGCGAATTTTTTAACAGAATCAAATCGATGTCTGACTTGAGGTGCAACCATTACAACGTCCCAGCCATTCTTTACTTCTTCCTCTACCTCATTTGTTCCAATCGCATGCACTTCCATGTTCATACCCTTTTTCTCTGCCTCTTTTTTTAAAGCGTTTACAACAATTGCACTGGACATTCCTCCAGAACAAACGAACAAAACCTTCATTTATGAATCCTCCTATACTTATATTTTACTACCCTTCAAATGAAAGGAAGTTTCACTTTACTAACAAGCATATGAAGAAGTAAAAGAATTTAGTTATACTGAAAGTAAATTTCAGTAAAAATATTTTTCCTATTAAATTAATGTTTCAATATGCAATGTTCTCTATTGCAAGGCCAACCTTGCCTCGTATATTATCTTAGATAATCATATGATAGGGAGGCGTATACATGATCGTTAAACGTTTATTTATGATATGTTGCATCGTCATCTTGTTCATCCCTTTCTCTTTCATTTCCCCTCACTTTACTTATGCTGAAGTAACTACTACGTACAAAAAACACGAATTACGTGCTGTATGGATTGCATCTGTTCTTAATATTGATTGGCCCTCAAAAACTGGCTTACCAATTGAAAATCAAAAACAAGAATTTATTGAATTATTAGACGATGCAAAAAACACTGGTATGAATGCAGTCATTGTACAAATAAAACCAACTGCTGATGCCTTTTATCCTTCCAATTACGGCCCTTGGTCTGAATATATTACCGGTACACAAGGAAAAGATCCCGGATACGACCCACTAGCATTTATGATTGAAGAAGCACATAAAAGAAATATAGAATTCCACGCATGGATTAATCCATACCGAATAACGATGAATCACACTGATATAAATCGATTATCAAATAATCACCCTGCAAGACAGCACCCGGATTGGGTTGTACCTTATGGCGGAAAATTATATTACAACCCCGGTATTCCAGAAGTAAAAAAGTTTATAACTGAAGGTGCTTTAGAAATCGTACAAAATTACGATGTTGATGCATTACATATGGATGATTATTTTTATCCATATAAAGTGGCGGGTGAACAATTCCCCGATCAAAAAACGTACGAATTATATAATAACGGTAGATTTACAAATATAGAAGATTGGCGACGTGACAATGTAAATGAACTTGTAAGAGATTTAAATACTGCTATAAAACAAGAAAAATCATACGTAAAGTTTGGCATTAGCCCATTTGGCGTATGGCGAAATATAGCTGATGATCCGACTGGCTCTAACACAACTGCCGGCCAAAGAAACTTTGATGATCTTTATGCTGATACACGTGAGTGGATACAAAAAGGTTACATTGACTACATCACACCGCAAATATATTGGAATATAGGTTTTACTCCTGCTGCGTATGACATATTAGTAGATTGGTGGGTAAAAGAAACAAATAATAAACCAATCCACCTATACATTGGTCAGGCAGCCTATAAAATTAATAATAATTCTGTCCCCACTTGGTCTGATCCTGAAGAATATCCAAGACAGATTGCATTAAACCGGCTATACCCTCAAATTAAAGGTAGTATGCATTTTAGCTTAAAAGACATTAATAATAATCCACTTGGAGTGAAAGATAGACTCTCAAAAGACATATATAAACATCCTGCATTAGTCCCACCTATGCCTTGGCTTGATCATGAACCACCAAAAAAACCTACTTTAAAAGGTGCCATTCCAAGAGATGAAGGGGTTGCTGTAGGTATCATTGATAATAGAGAGAATGATTCTGCTTATTACGCTATTTACCGCGTGAATGGAAAAAGTGAAGTGAATATAGAAAATCCGAAAAATTTACTTACTACTGTAAGAAAGACAAAGCCTGGAGAAATTTATGTAGATAAAACGGCTATTCCTGGAGAAACATATACGTATGTAGTAACTGCGGTTGATCGATTGCATAATGAAAGTGTTGCTTCTAGTAAATCTACTATTCAAGCAAAATAAAAGTAAGAGCTCGCATTTTTTGAATGCGGGCTCTTACTTTTATTTTCGTAGTTCACTATATTGAATATGAATTCTATTCTCAGGGTTTTTATCTACTGTGTAAAGTACAAATAAGAAGAACCATTCTAGTGGCTTCATTAAAATATAAACAAAGTCAGCCGACCATTTCGTATTAATATGTTTACTAATCGGATAACCATATTTATCATAAAAATTACGAATAACCTTATGACATTTTGGTACTCGATCCTCAATTACATTTTCAAAGGCGTTCGCAATTAATAACTGTCGATTAACTGTAATTCTTTCTCCATGCCTAATTCCTGCTCGTAACGGCTTAACAATATTTTTATGCCCTTTCACAGAAACTGTACATAAATAATGCCCATCCCCGGAGACAATTTGAGGACTTGGAGCAGGAATCTTAGAATAATTAAAGCTACTTGTTTCCATAAACACTCTTATAAAACTATCTGGTTTTTGCCCAAACAGTATTAAAATAAATTGAACAATTAACAATATAGGAAATAAACTTATAGTCCAAACTGTAGCCATTTTTTGATACCCAAAAGAAATACGATGCAGATATAATATAATCCTGCTGCTCTGCTTATAATCTTTCTCATGCTGAGACTGTATGAAATAACTTAATGAATCTCTTAATTTCGCTATGAATAATAGACTAAATGCAAGCATCCCAACTTGAATACAAAAGACTGGAATGTATCTCAATCCTCCGAATTCTGTATAAAAGACAAAGCCTGTATGGGTAATATATATGAATGTATATACGATGTTTATTATCATTAAAGTACTATAAAAAATATAAAATATTGGTGAAAGTTTTGTTAAGCCTGTTGTTAATCTCCAATAAGAAACTCCACCTAAAACAACTAAGAGAACCACTATAGCAATGTGGTCATGTGCTAAAGAAGCATATTGATCAGACATCATTCCGTTCTTTTCAAATTTATGTAATGGTATTCCTCCTCTTACATCATTTGCATTCCACATAATACCTAAACCAAAGATAAAATAACTCAAACATATTGATAATATTTCCTGTGGCTCGAACTTTAATATACTTGAGGAATTTTCCTTCTCTCCTTGGAAACTATTCCATGCTTTACTAATAGGATAGCCAAGAAATAAAAATAGAATTACAAATAGTATGACTAACTCAAATAACACAATACCATACCCCTTTTATAATAATTGTTTACACAAAGTACTAAAAACCATTCTATATTTTACCATTTATTAACGTTTGTATATACAATCTTACAAAAGATTAAACTCTCTCAATTCAAAAAAAAACGCCTAAAAGCTGAAACATTCAACTTTTAAGGCGATTTCTTCTATTTATTCTTAAACTTCTCAGTCGCTGCTCTCATCTTCACATTCAAATCGTGATCAATCGAGTCACGAATATCTCGCTCTACTTCTTCCATTTCTTTTTGGAAATTTTGCAAGTAGATTTTTAATTCTTCTTCTTTTTCTGGCCGTTGTGAAGGTGGTAATTGTACGACTAACGATAGCATCGCTATTAAATCTTTCATTAAGAACGTTTCAAGTTTATGTTGCTGTTCAAACATACGTTGCTCTTGATAATATGGCAAAGCATTTAATACTGAAATTGTAATATCATCAACCGTTCGTTGTAATGAAGGATTTATTGAGCGTTTATACGCTTGAATTGTATTTAATGCATCTGGATATCGATCATAAAAATACAATTTATAAAACGATAAATCTGTCGGTTTTACTGTTTGCTGCGTTTCTTGTCTTAAAAAATCTTTTACTTTCATCGCTGCTACATCAATATCTTCATTAGTAAGCTTTTTCGTCGTTTTTGCCATTACATGTACTTTTTTCTGTTTTTCTTTCGGTAACATTGAGAATACTTGCTCTCTCGTACGTTGACCCGATGCACAGAAAAGCGTGTTTAATATATGTTGTTCTTTTTTTCCTTCAGTACGAATCCAGCGATAAAAGAGTGGATGTTGTGTAAATTCTTGTAGAAACGGTAATGATTTATTCGATAACTTATCTAAAGAATCGTGTGCTCTTTTATATGGCTTCGTCCATGAAAAATACAGTTTACGACCGAAATATACAACTAAAACAACGACAGTAAATGCGATTAAAAACAATGTACCGAGTAGTAATAATACAGTTTGAATGAAACTCATTTTTTCACCTCCTCTAAAAGTCTGCTATTTTCTTGGGCGCTGAATGAGTTTTTGTTTCATTTCATCATTAAATGTGTCTAGTTCAATAACAAACTTCTTACTTGACTCGATAATACGTTCTGACGATTTTTCAGAAGCTTCAATTGCAGCAAATACGTTTTGGAATGATTCACGTAATTTATCCATGCTAATTGCAGGATTTTCAAGTAATTTCGTTGTTTCTTCTGTATTTTGTTTTAATGCCTGAGAATTACTTAATACCATAGACTCAATTGCTTCATTTGTTGCATTCACTGCATCAATTGTTTTACGTTGATTTGTTAATGCTAACTGGATAGCAGCAGAAACTGTTACAACGTTTTGCGTCATCGTAATTGCATTACGAATTGCCTCTGTTAACTTTTCATTATTTTTCTTAATAATGTCTACAGATGCAATGGATTGTAATAACACACTTTTCGCTTGCTGCATATTGCGCGTACGCACTAAAATCTTTTCTAATGCATCATTAATTAATGGAATATCCCTTTGACGTTCTGGATTTTGTTTCTCAGCTTCCAGCATGCCAGCAAGTTTTTTCCCTAAGTATACTTGCTTATCAAGCGCGTGAATTTTATCGTGTGATTGCTCTTTAAGCATTTCAAGACCAACTGTATCTTCTTGTAAATTATCACGACCAATTAGAAGTGATCTTATAATCTCCTCAATTTGCTTATCTATAGATTGATATTTATGCACGTATGTTTCAAGTGGATTTTTCTTGAATACTTTAAACATAATTTTCTTCATACCACTTGCTTTTAGTGAATTTGGATCAAGCTCTGATACTACTTTGCGTAATTCTAACAACGTATTTGGAATTTCTTCATTCTTTCCATTCATCATCGCTGTGACAGGACGTTTTAATGCTGATAGCGTTTGTCCTGCTGCTTGCTGTTCTTTATCCCCTAAATCTCCTAGCTGAGACAATACTTTCGATAAATCTGTATTTTGCTCGCTATTCAACTTTTGTACATAAAGATCGGCTTCTTTGTTTAATTCATCAAGTTCTTCATCTTTTATAACTGTATCAACTACTACTTCTACATTATTATCTTTCACAATTGATACGGGTTCTTTTTTCTCGAGTTCAGTCAACAAAATCGCTCCTTTATTTATATGTGCGAATTTATGTGCACTATATTTCATCTAATATATTGTATTTCATTTGCAAACAGCCTATATGAAATCAATTTTCAAGAAATACCTGCTTATGCAGTCATTCCCTGTTTCTTACTATAAGTATACCTGTAAACAACATAATTTTCCTCAGACTTAAGACCTAGAGACCGACATGCTGAAGGCGGATTCTTCGTATGTTACGTATATAAATTACGTCCTTCCCATACTACTGCACTCAATCTTTTGACATACACCCTTTTTCAATGTGCGTAATTATATTACGCTAAAATCTATTTCTTCTTACGCGCTACAAATGCACCATTTTGAAATGCCAATAACACCGTTTCAAACATTTCATCTTCTTCAATCATGTTTATAAACTCGGCTAATTCACTCGCATGAGAAGTAGCATTATCGACAACAAGAAGACTTTTTGGTTGTAAAATGCGTTTTATATGCTCCAGCCACCACATGTATTGCGTACGCTCTGAATCTAGGAAAATAAAATCAAATGAATGATCTAGTTGTGAATCTAAAAATGCCCCTGCTTCTTGATTGTGAACATCAATCCTTTGTAAAAGATTTGCCTTTTCAAAATTGGCAAGTGCCTCTCCCACTCGTTCTGAAGAAAGTTCTACAGTTGTTACATTTCCATTTGTTTCTTCTACTGCATTAGCTAACCACAATGTAGAATAACCATTAGAAGTTCCAATTTCCAAAATGTTTTTTGCACTACACCCTTTTACTAAAATTGATAAAAATTGCCCCATCTCACGAGAAATATTCCGTAATTTTTCTTCCCGTGTTTTTTTATTTCGATCATGCTCTTCTCCATATTGTTCAAGTTGAAATAATAATGAATCTAACGTATCCATTCTTTTCATCGCCTTTCCACAGCAATATGATGAAAAAGCTCTCGTTGCCCGTCTACTTTCATTATATGCGAAACGAAAACCTTTTTCTCGTTATATGATAAAGATTTGAAATTTTTTATAGCATATTGTTTCGTTTTTTGGTAAAGTTAATTTCTACGTGCAATTATTCCATTCATACTATTTTTAATTCAATTGCAGTTGTTAAATCATATAAACCTCATTTAAATGAATCGGTATTTCAAATTCAATTAAGCGCCCTTTCCGGACGCATTTTCTTTTGTTTATATATTTTTAGAAGAAAGGATGCTTATAATGAACGTGATTAGCTTAGATGCCGCTCGAAAGCGAAAGCAGCATAAAAAATTAATGATTACTATACCGATTATTTCACGTATTTATGAAGAAGACGGGGAAATTAAATTTGAGGTAGCCGGCGAAAAAGACGTACCTCTTGAAATGTTAGAAAAATAATAAAAAACGCATTTCTTCAGAAATGCGTTTTTTATATTTTTACATTTAAATGCTAAATGCATAAGTTTCTCAAGATTAACCACCATATAAAGTGAAACTGTAATCAGTGGGTGTTTTCTTCATCCCCCACTGATTATTAGTTGAACCAATCGGACTTTAATGAATGATACAATTGTGAATAACAATTTATTAACTACAAATACAATTGCGTTCCAAAATCTAGTATCGTATGAACTATTTGAAAATACCATAACGGCTTATACTTCAGATTTACAACCTATTTATTTACCAGATGGTGCTACAATTATTGATTTTACTTTCTCTGCATTTCCAAACATTACACATAACATGAAAAAAGCAAAATAAATGTTATACCTGTTCCACTTAAAACAAAGGTATCTCATTTTGACATCATAGAAATCCATTTTGGTCTAAAACAAAACTTGGCATTAGAGTGACTCAATTATGCCAATACCGCTAAAGCACAATTAATTCTTCAGCAAAAACTATCTTAAATAACCCATATTTCGTGTGGGATAGGCAAATTTATTATGATACCAACAACTGCACATAACAAACACTAGACACATATCCTAATTTTGTAACCTTACTTACTAATAGAAAGGCAGGTAATACAATTGACTTCCAATATCGATTACACTTCCCCCTCAACTAACTTCACTCATGATTTAAATAGAAGTAATTTTTTTCAGAAAGATGCTCAAAATTATATAAACGTACTTGGCGTGAAACAATTAAATACGTTAGAAAACACTTCTTTATTAGATATCTATTTAAGTACAGGAAATGTTGTAGAGCCTCACATACATCAAAATGCAGCTGAACTTGTTTACTGCATTTCAGGCTCTGCGGTTGTTTCTTTACTTAATCCTTTTACAAATCAAATATTAAACTTACCAATAAAACCGGGGCAAGTTGCCAACATTCCACAAGCGTGGTGGCATTACGAAATTGCTACAGCAGATAACACTCATTTATTAGCTATTTTTGACGCCCCAACCCCAGAAGTTATTTTTGGTTCTGATATTTTAAGATTAACCCCCGCTAATATAATGGCTCATACTTACTGTCTCAATGGACAACAATGGAAACAAGCGGTATCCCCTATTCAATCCACTACAGTAATTGGCCCTCCAGCAAATTGTAATCAGAACCGCGGAACGATACCCCCTGCAACTCATCCTCCTAATCCACAACAAAATTTATATTACCAAGATTCATATTATTTTCCTCTTTACTGGGGATATTAATTTATATTATGAAAGGACAATTATTTATCTCCTCGGAAAATACGTAGGAGATTTTTTTATTGTATACCCATTCCTATTTATTATCGTAACAATTAATAGAATAGCTACATATAATAGTTATATATTTAATTGGAGGTGATAGTACTATGAGTAATTATAACTACCGAAAAAACTACTCTCATAATAAAAATAGTAGTTCATCAGCATCCTCTCAATCCTCAAATTCTCAATCTTCCAATTCCCAATCACAAAGAGACTTAGCCGAGCAAGGCTATGTAAAGAAAAAAGGATGTAACTGTAATAAAAACAAATAGTTTATTTGGACAATGAAATTTCATCACTCACAATAAACTGTTTACTCCCCTAGTATATAGTTTATTGAAAGGCTGAATTCTATTTTTAATAGAGTTCAGCCTTTATTATGTATGTGGAATATTGCAAGCTCATTAACTTATTTCATAAATTACAAATCATATTTTTCCAATTAATTTATTACCTATTCCCCGCAAAAATATGGCCCTCCCTAATAAAATTAGGAAGGGCCATATACAAGTGTCCGTTCACATTTCAAACAGACATTGTTACAAGTTAGACGATATTAATACCTGCACTTACAAATCCAGCTACTGCTGCTATTGGACTTGCTGCTGTTAAGGAAACATATACTAATATTTTATCCCCAGCTGCTACTGGAATAGCTTCAGGTATGATCCCTGATGCTGTAGAACCAATTGCTATCGCAGCAAATGCTGGTGTTAATAATAGTGGTGCGCCTTGTACTGTAAACGTATTACTTGCAGCAGGTGCAGTTAATATTTGTATCTGTACTTGAACAGGTGATAAAGGAGATAATGCAGCTGTTGCACTAAAGAAACCTGCTAATGACGTAATAGTTCCTGCGCGTGGTGCTACAAATGCATAATCACCTAGGCCTAACGCTAATGTGATACTAGTTCCACCCGTTAAAGCTACACCAGGCTGACTAAATCCAAATCCAAGAAGAGTTCCTGTATTTGCTACTAATGCGTTAACTAACGCAGCTGGTGTTGTACCCGAAGCGAATGGAATAATAGCTCCGCCACCTGTTGCTCCTGTTGCTCCTGTTAAGCCTGTTGCACCAGTTAAACCTGTTGCTCCCGTTGGGCCTGTTGCTCCTGTTGGACCTGTTAAGCCTGTTGCTCCTGTTGGGCCTGTTAAGCCTGTTGCACCAGTTAAACCTGTTGCTCCCGTTGGGCCTGTTGCACCAGTTAAACCTGTTGCGCCACCAGTACCTGCTGGACCTGTCGCTCCTGTCGGGCCTGTTGCTCCTGTTGGGCCTGTTGCTCCTGTTGGACCTGTTGCTCCTCCTCCTGGACCTGTTGGACCTGTTGGACCTGTTGCTCCTCCTCCTGGACCTGTTGGACCTGTTGGACCTGTTGGGCCGCCTCCTGGCGTAGCACCAATTAATTGAGTTAATAAGTTTAATAAAAGTTGTAAACTTGCAGGGTCAATAATTAATGAGAAGAAGAATGGTGCAAGAGCACTGTAGAATTGTTGTAATAAAGAAAGTAATTGACCTAAATTTGGATTAGGAGATTGTAGTAAGTTAATAATACTTTGAATTAATTGTTTTAAGAAATTTCCTTCTGGAGAAGGTGCTAATTCATTTAGTAAGTTCAATAGCTGAGTAAACAAATTGAGTAAAGCTAATCTGTTTGCATCACTTGGATTTGCAAAAAACGCTGCAATTGCCGAAATTAAAGAGTTTAGTAAAGTAATTAATCTACCTAATTGCTCACTAGTAATTGGAACTGTTTGTGGATTGTTACAACATTCTGGAGTGAACACAATCGGATTATTGCAGTTATTATGACCAAAACAATTATTATGTGACATTTATTTCCTCCTTACTTATTTTATATTTGAGTGTCTTCCTATTATAAGAGCTATACAATTGTGCATAGGTTTAATTCACTTAAAATAGGAAACATGAATGATAATTAAACTTTAAAAAGTTATTTAATTATGTTCATGACTCACATATTAATTATATGTTTTTAATAATTGACTGCTTAGATTAAACACCTAAACTTAAGAGTTTATTTTATTTTTCCACGTTTATCTCTTAGGTTCAAAAGCACATTTTAACTTGAGTATAAAAACTAAACATTGTCATATAACCACCAATTAACAACAATACCTTTACTAAAATTGTGTTCCTTCTATTATCATGAAGCCGTTTCTATTATCAAAAACTTTCATACAATATATTGGACAAGTTATCCCATACTTTGTTCAAAAAATAATTTAGGGAGTGAAAATTAATTGCCAATTATTCAACCATTTATGGCATCCAGAAGATTCACATCTACACTAGGAGCTGGAACCGGAACTGGTGCAGCTTTTGCAATTGCTGCTACAGCTTGTTTAAACGATGCTGGTACTACTGCAACTGCTTTTCCGACTTTTACGTATTATAACTTATATGTAAACGGCATTCTTCAACCTAGTGTGAACTCCAGTGTTACTACTGGACCTACTGGTGCTATTACAATTCCTGGCGGAGATGCATTAGACGGCGGAATTCCAATTACAATTGAATTTATCGTCACTTAGTTTTAACTACTTTAGTGTAGAGCAAAAAGACAGATCCTTTTTATTTAAGAATCTGTCTTTTTTAATTAATAATGATAAATTGTAAAATAATTGAAGAACCTTGTGATGGTGGTTGATTATCTAATAAAGTTAGCTGACCAGTACTAACCTGATATAATGGTTGTGGTTGAAGTATTCCATTAATAAACAGATTAATGTACGAAACCTCATCAGGAGATAATATGTGAGTTGTACCATATTGAGCTAGCCCATCTGAATCTGTATATATAAGTTTTTCTCCATCTGAAAAAGTGTAAAATAATAAATTAGTTGTTGTTATGGGGCCAATAACTCCAGTTGGACCTGTTGCTCCTGTTGCCCCTGTTACTCCTGTTACTCCTGTTGCTCCTGTTGCTCCTGTTACTCCCGTTACTCCTGTTGCCCCTGTTGCTCCTGTTGCTCCTGTTGCTCCTGTTGCTCCTGTTGGAATATAAATTGGCGGAAGAACCGGAAAAGTAGGTCCAATATTCTCTGGTCTTACCATCCCTTTATTCAAAGATAATTTTTCATTACTGTTCAATTTACTACCTCATTCCACATTTTGTTTACTGATTAACAAAATAAAACCTCTATCATTTTAGTAAAATTCCATAACTACTTTTTCATACTCAAATGATTTTACACAAAGTAAACTTTTTACTACTATAACTAGTAGTATTAATATAATAAAATGATAGTTCCATTCCCAAATACTAAATCGCTACTATTAAACTCTTCGACTCCACTTTCCGGATCTATCTTTTCACCCGCAATATCAACTTCAAATTATAATAATAATTTAATAATCAATTTAATTGCTGGTAATATAATTTCACTTCAACTATTCGGCGTATTATCCATAGTTAATTTAGTTGAGGGTGGTTCAACAGGTGCCTCTTTAACAATTATACGAATCGATTAAAAAATGATTCGTTCTTTTTTATAATAATCATTCTTAAATGCTAAAATAGTAACTATTACATCATTCCTTAAGCTTATATATTAATAACTTCACGACAGTGATTTTGCAATAAGAAATACTTTGTACTATATTCATAGTACAAAGTATCTATACTAAATTTTCCGTATATACATTATCAATTTACACTGCTCTCTGCCAATGTTACATTAAAGGTGAAGGTAGTTTCTCAAATGCGAACCATCTCAATACGTATATGAGAAACAAACTCCAATCCTATACGCGAGAGCAATACTATGTTGACACTCAAACGAGTGTCCTTTTTTATGAATTTCAAAAATAAAACCATCTTTTATAGATGGTTTATCAACGCACTTTTCTTTATATTCTTCATGAAATAGTAAATTTATATAATCGGATAATATATGGTCATACTTAACCTAGTTAGCGTTCTTCCGAAATTATGATAAGAGTGTGGTCTATCCGCCTTAAAGCGAATTGAATCCCCACTATTTAATTTATATTGACAATCATTTATTTCAATTGTCAATTCCCCTTCAAACACCGTTATAAATTCTTCGGTCCCTTCTTTATGGCCTTCCGAACTTAATTTTCCTTCATTTTCAATTTCAACTGTATAGATTTCAAAGTTCCTATTATCTTGAAAAGGAAAAGATGGATACACTTTATATCTCCCATTGTCTTCTAATAATGCTTGAACATCACTTCGTAAAACGACTTTCGTATCCGGTTGGGGATTATTAATTAAAGAAGTAAAAGACACTTTCAACCCATTAGCTATTTTCCATATCGTTGTTAATGTTGGACTTGACTCTCCACGTTCAATTTGTCCAATCATTGTTTTACTCACACCTGTTAATTGGGCAACTTTTTCTAAACTTAATTTTTCTTTCTCTCGTATTGTTTTTAAATTTTTTGCCAGAATAAGTTGAATTTCTTCCATAAGAAACACTCCTAAATCATATACAATATAACGACCGTTATGTATAATAAAAAGCACACGTTATATTGTTATTTTCGGTCATTATAACATACACCAAATAATTAGGGGGTTTTGAAATGCCTATATTTTCTTTTTTGTTATTTGTTATTATAAGTAGCTTCACACCCGGTCCTAACAATTTCTTAGCTATGACATACGCCAATCAACATGGTTTAAAAAAGAGTATGCAATTTTGCTTTGGAGTAGCTTTCGGTTTTTTCATCCTCACTTCATTATGTAGCTTCTTTAATATTGTACTAATTAATATCCTACCTATAATTGAATTCCCTTTAAAAATTTTAGGTGTAGCATACATGCTATATTTAGCCTTTAAAATACTCACTAGTAAAACTAGTGCAGATCCAGATGAAAAACATAATAAAAACTTATTTACAGTCGGGATTTTTCTTCAATTTGTTAATCCTAAAGGGATACTATTCGGGCTGACTGTAGTGTCAACTTTTATTCTCCCTTACTATAATTCATATTCAAGTTTTCTACTCTTCTCATTATTTCTAGGTGTAGTCGGGTTAATGAGTACATTCAGTTGGAGCTTATTTGGTTCTATGTTCCAAAAACTTTTATTAAAACATACTACATCATTTAACATCATTATGGCTGTCTTATTAGTTTTTAGTGCTATTTCAATAGTAATTAATTAAATTCAAATTCTCATTTTTTTCTTTTTAAATATATGTTTTGTAAATATACTTGAAATTTCCGGTGAACCTCTGACTTACATGTATTACTTATTATGTATTAAAACAGAAATCTTCTATATCTAATCATATTTATACGAGGTAACATTATAAAAAGAGGAATACTCATAATAAGTAATCCTCTTTTTATGTCCTATCGTTTTTAAAAATTTCTGTTCTACTAAACTAGAATTTCACTTAATTTCATACCACCAACCTTTCCGATCAAGGTAATCCGCCATCCCTTTAAGTTGCAGTATTTATGACTTTAAACTACTTATTTCAAAATCTTTTTATTATAATACAGAAAAATGCGTTATAATATAAGTTACTGGTCTCAAGGAGGAGTTTAATGACTGATAAATATAAATTTTTGATACTCATTGTTACAGCATTTTTTTCTTTCTTTTCTTTAATAAAAGATTTCCGTAACACTTCAAAAAGTTTCTTTTGGGGGAGCTTCGCAATCCTAACAAGCTTTATATTATTATTAACTCACACTTTAGAATTAACTCCAATACTTATCTATTCAGCACAGATGGCTCTTGAGATTATTACAATTCCACGTAAATTAATTCTTCCATCTGTCACTGAAGCTGCTAGTTTTTGCTAACAATTCGTATATATATAAAAGTTTCAACTCTACATTTCTAAGTATCTTTTCAAATATAATAGTGCGGTGTCTCCTTTCTAGAGAAACCGCACTATATTAAATTTCAAACTGACTAGTATAAAAATCTCATACATCGCTGTTTTTTTCATTGAGTTTGTTTTGTGTAAAAGAAAAAGCACCCAACTGGTTGCTTTTTCTAGAATCATCTTTTTCTTCTGCTTCTTTTTACTTCCTTTATTTCTCCCTGCTTAACTAGTTTTTCAATATATAAATGTACTAGCTTATAAACACACTCTCTTCGTTAATTTTCCTGATCTTCTTGATTTTTCATTCTGACGCACAATGCTTTGTAGCTTTTTAGCTCCTTCACCACAAGTCTTCGCATTTCCTTTTCACCGATATCCTCAAAAAATGAAAATTGATTCATACGATACGGTTCCCCTCCGTTGGATTTACTCTATTGAACTTTTACTTCATTTCAAAATTCTCCGTTTCAGATGAACCACTAGACACATACACCATATACTAAGTTAAGTACTTCCTAGGAAAGAAGGTGAAAGTTATGCCATCTATTGTCGGAAATATGGTTGCACAAAATAGTAACGGTTCTTTCAACTTAGGTGATTTTTATAATGTTTCTCCAAAAGAAAATACAAAAGCTTATAATGGTTCAGGTGCATCTAATGTTGCTTTTGTGCTTAATACATTTAACGGTGTTAGTGCAACCAACACATTTGATTCTGATGTTGCCGACCAAAGTCAAGTTGGAACAGCCTAAACTTATTTATTTCTTCTACTTCCGAATAAAAGCCAATATCACGTTAATAATGTATATATTGTTTCTGTTTCCCCTTCATACCCGAAGGCTTATCAGTTAGCTTTTGCTAGCTGTCCTTTTTAAATACGGGCTGCACACGTATTCAGCTTATAAATTAAGCCTTGTGAGCTGCCACCTTTTAAAGGAACACATTTAAATATATGCTCCTTTTATTCAATGTTTTTTCACGATCATGCAGAATAAAACATAAGGTATATGGTAATTCAGTGCTCATAAAATCTATTTTTTCTAAGAGTTTATCCATTTGCAAGCTCTTTTTTTCTTTGCAAATGACTCTTTTATTTTTAAATTTGTATTATTTTAAATTATCTATTCTACTTCTCTTTTCTTGTTCATATACCAAGTCTTTTATTCATAAGCTAAAAGTACTTGACATAACTGAATGGAGGCTAATAATGTCTTTTTCAAATATTATTAAATACGGACGCGTTCCCCTCTTTAATTCTAACTTCCCTTTGATTTTATTTTGGAGTCAAAAAAGTGGCTGTACCTCTCTTGCACATTGGTTTTTTTATCAAATAAATTTATTTAAAGAAGCAATAAAATACGATTCTTTCATCCATAATTATGAAAATGAAATATACAAAAACTCCTCGGACTACTTTATTGAACTAGCTGCAGCTTTAAATACAAACGGAAAAGATACCTATAAATTAGTGAGGAACCCCTATATAAGAGCTGTAAGTTCATTTTTTTCACTAATTGCCCCCCCTTACATAGAAAACCCAGCATGGAATCCTATTCGGAATTTTTATTATGGTAATGAATTTTGTAATAAACCTATTTCATTTAAAATCTTTCTCTACTACTTAAAAGAGCAAATGATAGATTTAGAACAAGTAGATCCACATTTAATGCAGCAATATGAACCAGGTGAGGAAGAGTTTGTTACAAAGTATATCTACCTTGAAAATTTCTCTACTGAAATTGAGCACTTAGAACAAACATATCAATTAAAAACTTCTCCTTTACACATACTAACCAAATCATGGCATCATCAGAAAGACAGGGCGATTTTTAGAGGTAATTTTGCAGATGCTGATATTACCGATCCTTTATTCCCACGCCTCCCAACATACGATAGCTTTTATGACTATGAAACTATCCAATTAGTACAGGATATTTTTAATAAAGATTTTAGCACGTACAATTACCCATTAACTTCTTTAAAAAATATATGATTTTCTAATTGTAGTTTCATATATTATAGAGAAACTTAGATTCACCTATTTAAGTTTCCTCACAAGGTGAAACTTTAATCAGTGGGGGGTTTTGTTCATCCCCACCTAACTTCTTTGCTTCCGCTGAATTTTGAGGTGGGGGTCTTACTGCCTGTTAATGCGGGATAAAACTCTCGTAGTAAGTTGGGACACTGGAAACAGTGTCTTTTTTTAATAAATCATTAAAACATTTAAATAGAACGTGAAATACTCATTAAGGTTGCCACCATTTGTATGTTTTACTTTGTATGCAAGAAAGACGCAGTTAAAACATTTAGTGAACGAATATTTAGATAGTAATGTTTACAAATATAAAAATGCGGTTTCTCCTTTCTAGAGAAACCGCACCCTATCAAAAATTCTTATTAAATTTTAAACTGACTCGTATACAGATCAAAGTAAAATCCTCTATCTTCCATGAGAGATTCATGGTTCCCTTTTTCCAAAATACTTCCATCTTTTATAACAAGGATTTGATCTGCTTTTTCAATCGTTTTCAGTCGATGAGCGATTACGAAACTTGTTCGACCTCTCATTAAATTGTTTAGTCCTTCTTGTATTTGTAATTCTGTTCTCGTATCAATATTAGATGTTGCTTCGTCGAGAATTAATATATCTGCATCTGCTAAAATTGCCCGTGCAATCGCAAGAAGTTGTTTTTGTCCTTGACTTAAATTCGATCCTTCTGAAGCAATTTTCGTTTCATATTGATTCGGTAAATGTTTTATAAAAGAATGTGCAGATGCTGCCTTAGCTGCATTGATTACCTCTTCATCACTAGCATCTAATCGACCATAACGTATATTATCCATAATCGTCCCAGCAAATAAATACGTATCTTGTAAAACTACTCCTATTTTACTTCGCAACGAATTCATATCATATTCTTTTATGTTTTTTCCATCAATATAAATTTGCCCTTGCTGTATATCGTAAAAGCGCGTTAGCAAATTAATGATTGTTGTTTTACCCGATCCAGTTGGTCCTACTAAAGCAATTGTCTCCCCTGGCCGCGCTTTCAGACTCACTTCTTTTAAAATCGTTTTATTTTCCTCATATCCAAATGAAACATTCTCGAGTGCAACATGGCCTTGTAAATTTTGTACAACGAATGCATCTTTTTTATTTTTGATTTCCGGTACTTCATCCATAATTTCAAAGACACGTTCCCCCCCAGCAACTGCCGCTTGAATCGTATTCATTAAAGTTGCGAATTGACTAAGTGGTCTTGAGAACTGACGAGAATAATTAATAAAAGCTGCAATGACACCTACAGTTGTCATTCCATTTAAAACCATTACTGATCCAGTTCCAATTACAAGTCCCATACCTAAGTTGTTAATAAAGTTCATACTTGGAAAAATAAAAGCTGAAAATGTATCCGCCTTCGTTGCTGAAACTCTTAGTTGTTCATTAATTTTATTGAAATTCTGTACGGTTTCTTTTTCTTTCCCGTATAACGTTGTAACATCCGCTCCTGTTATAGCTTCCTCAATAAATCCATTTAATTCTCCTAAATCTTTTTGACGCTTTGCAAAGTTTTTGCCACTATAAGCAACTAGTTTTTTTGTAACGAAAAACATAATAGGTACTGTAATTAAAGTAACAATTGCTAAAATCCAATCTAATGCGAACATCGCAATCGTCACACCTATAAAAGTTAGCGCTGATGAAATAATTTGTACAACACTTTGTGTCAACGCTTGATTCAAATTATCTATATCATTTGTTACACGACTCATTAAATCCCCTTGAGAACGTACATCAAAGAACCGTAAAGAAAGCGTTTGAATTTTCTCGAAAATATCTTGTCTTATTTTTTGTATCGTTTTTAATGCAACGTTAACCATGACAAATGTTTGTAACCAAGTTAAGAATACTGTTACACCGTAAATCGCGATAAGTAACAAACACATTCTCGCCGTACCGCTTAAATCTTTCGGTACAATATATTGATCGATAATTACTCCCATTAAATACGGACCTAATAACCCAAGTAACGTCGTAACAAACACTAAAAATATAACGAACGTAAGAGCAGCCTTTTGATAGCCCATATAGTTCCATACTCTCATCACAGTTCCTTTCGTATTTTTAGCCTTCCCCATCTTTGTTGCGTTACGCCCACCTTTATTAGCAAATTGCCCTTGGAAATTACGCATGTTCTTTCCCACCTTCCTTATACAAATTGCCACCTTGGGAAAGATAGATTTCTTGATAAACCTCGCATTGTTCTAACAATTCTTCATGTGTACCATCACCAACTAATTCACCATTATCTAAAACGAGAATTTTATCAGCATCTATTATTGATGAGATTTTAGAAGCAATTAATAATGTTGTTGTTCCTTTATATTCTCTCCTTAACGCTGATTGAATGTTAGATTCTGATTTAGCATCAACTGCTGATGTAGAATCATCTAATACAAGAATAGATGGCTTTCTCACAAGCGCCCTTGCAATGGATACACGTTGTTTTTGTCCACCTGATAAATTCGTCGCACCTTGTGTTATATGATATTGATAAGAATCTTCCAGTTTGTTAATAAACTCAGTCGCACAAGCTGATGAAGCCGCCACTTCCAGCTCTTCCTTCGTTGCATCTTCTTTTCCATAACGTAAGTTCTCTTCTATACTACCTGAAAACAACAATGCCTTTTGAGGTACAAACCCGATTGAACCACGAAGTTTTTGTAAATCGTATGCCTTAACATTTATTCCATCAATACATATTTCACCTTGATCAACATCGTATAAGCGTGGTAACAATTTTGCTAAAGTGGATTTACCACTTCCTGTAGAACCGATAACCCCTACTTTTTCACCTTTACATATGCGAAATGAAATATCTTTTAAAACATATTCATTATTTTTCGTATAACTATAACTAACATTTTTAAAATCAATATTTCCCTCAATTTCCTTAGGTACAAGCGCATTTGTTTCGCTCGTAATATCAACCTCAGTATTTAAAACTTGCTGTACACGATCCGCTGACGGAAATGCTCGCGCGATTTGCATAAATACCATACTTATAGACATAAGTGACATTAAAATAATATTCAAATAGTTTATAAATGCTAATATAGCCCCTACTTGAAGGGTTCCATTAAATACTTTCTCTCCACCAACCCATAACGTTGCGACAATTCCGCCACTTACAACTAACATAATGATTGGCATCATTAAGGAAATAAGCTGCACCGCTCGAATATTTATCTTCGTTAAATTTGTATTAACATTTCCAAACTGATTAATTTCATATTTTTGTCTTACATACGCTTTAATCACACGTACTCCAGATAAATTTTCTTGTAACTTTGTATTCACTTTATCTAATGCTTCTTGCACTTTTCTGAACGTCCCGCTTGCTTTACTCGCAATGAATATAATCGCAAGTAATAAAATTGGAACGACTACGAGTAATATAGGAAATAACTCACGCGCTGTCATAAAAACAATTATTATACTTCCGATAAATAACAAAGGACCACGAACAAGAACACGTAATGTCATCGTCATCGCCGATTGAATAGAAGTAATATCATTTGTAACAATTGTTAATAACTTTCCCGTTCCAAACGAATCACGATTTTCACTAGAAAATGTTTCTATTTTCGCAAACACATCTTTTCGTATGTCAGTAGCGAAATTAACAGCTGCTTTTGTAGAATACATCATACACCCAAGTCCTCCAACTAAACCGAGTGCTGCAGCTCCTATCATAAGAAGTCCCATTTTTATTACATAATTCATATCCCGATTTGCTATCCCAACATCAATAATATGTTGCATAATAGTCGGTTGAATTAAGTCCATCGCAACCTCAAGTACCATAAATAGCGGTCCAATAATAGCGAAGAACATGTATGGTTTTAAATACTGTAATAATTTGCGAAATGATTTCATACATAATCTCCTTTTTCTATGAAATTACCAACGAATAATTCATATCCCCCCTTATTTAAGCGATATAGTTTGTAATTTCTTTCTTACTTTTATTATATTATGTAAATTAATATTTAACATTATTAAATGATAAGCATTAATGACTTTTCGGTCAATAAATGTGCTTTGTATTATATAAATATAAAAACCGCATTCTCAATGAAAAGAATACGGTTTTTCATCTATATTTTTTCAGTTGTAAAATCTAAAAACTCAGTCTCAAATCCATTATTTTTAGAAGGACTACACGTGTAAAAACCTATTTTAATAGGCTTATCCCCTATATCTTCCATCAAATGAGCGATTCTGATTTGTTCCCATTGGTGGATTTTCTTCACATATATTGTATAATCACCACGTTTACGAACAATTCGAAAACGAAGTTGCTCGTTAGCTAATTCTGTCGGAAAGTCTTGCGTGGACCAATCGGAATATCCATTATTCGTTACGACAGCTCCTAAATGAGATGGACCATCTGGAATATATTCTAATGAAGTTTTCAACCAACACTTTTCCGAAACCATAACAAAAAGACCAGCTTGATCGAATTTTGAATTTGGATTCATACGCAATTGAACTTCAGCTTGAAAGTCTGTCATCGTCTCTGTATAAAATACATGACCATTCATTACTTCGAATCCATAATGGGTTTTAAGCCAAAAATCTGTTTCGGCTTTCGAACGGACAATAAACGCATGATTGTCGTTAAGCTTATAATATTCAGGTACATTCATTATAGTAAGTTGCTCAATACGTTCTGGTATATACGATATATTCATAGCTCCTCCATAGTAAAGCATTTATATAGACATTTAAAACTCCGCTAATACTGGGAATTTATAACCTTTAAAATCTAACTCTTTATCACTTCGAACCATTAAATACTTACTAGACTGTAATTCTGTAAACTTTACATCCTCAACCCCTAATTGATCTGGAGAAAAGTAAAATTCGATTTCTGTAAATCTTTCAGCGATTTCCCCACATATTTCATCTAAAACTGGAATTACTGGTGCAAACACTCCATATAATTTCAACTTTTCATTATCTACTTTATATACAATTAGAGCATCTAACTTCTCTGAATAATACAATTTCTCATTCCATTCCGAATTATACATATTCAAATAAAACGAAGGATGGAAGTTTAATGTTGAAAAATTATTTGAAAGTCTTTGGCTACTATCTATAGTTTCATGTATTAACTTTCTATCCTCTTCCATATAATAATCTAGCACTCTAAGTAAGGAATCATTATTATTCTTTTTATCATATGGAATAGTCATTAAATACTCCTGCACAACTTTAAATCCAAATGCTGTGTATAATTCCGGTTTTTCCGTAAACAATAATGCACATTCACATTTCTTATCGATTTCTTCTATCATTTTACCCATTAATTGTGTCATTAGCCCTTGTCTACGGAAATTAGGGTGTGTCATTACTGATTGAATACCCGCCGCATTTATTTTTTCACCATTAATTAATAATGGGAGTGAAAATGCCGCAACATTTGCAATCACTTTACCTTCTTGTAAAAATGATAAAGCTTTATATGTATCATCCCAATACCCTTTATCCGAAAAATCATTCAATATTTGAGTTGTAATTCCAAACACTTCTTCAAATAAAGGAAATAACTGCTCTCTTTTCGGTTCTTCTATTAGAAGACTTGCCAATTTTTCAACATTCCCCATGTTGTACCTCCAAATGTTAAATTCCATTAAATTAGATATGCTTATATGACCTACTCTTAAAAATAGAGGTCTTACCAATCAATATACTATCATAAAACATAAAAAAAAAGTCTAATTAATTTTATGTTTTGACTATTTGAAAATAAGTCGAATAAAACAATATTAAGATTTCCGGATATTAATTAGTTTATTTTATAAAAATAGCGCTTTCTAATTAGCTTTTACTAATAGAAATACACTATTTATAATAAAATATTTTTATTCTTTTATCCCTTCAAGTCTTTCCTTCGTATTAATTTCTTCTCCATACACATATCACTAATTGTTATGTTTTCTCCAAATGGTTTTAAAAGGAATGGGAATTACAGTTTTACCAAAACCGTATATAGACTTTTTACAAAATAAAAATATTCAAGCTATTAAAATAGAAGATCCTATTCTAACAATAGAAATAGGGCTTATTTATAGAACAGATAAATATATGTACGCTGCAACTCGAGAATTTATTGAACAACTAAAAAGAACAGTACATTCTTTACAAAGCTAATCTCTTTTCAAAGCAAAATAAAACATTATATATTTTAAGATTTCAATGTACCTTTTTAGATATTGGAATATACTTCGTAAAATATGCCGCTACTAGCAATAAAACAATTGAAATTAACCAAATAATAATCCCGCCAAAGTTTAACCAATATGCAAGTAAATTTAAGTATGCGATATTAAGTTTTCTTTCTGTATAAATTGCGGAACAAGATAAGAATGTTGTTTTACAAATTCCCCTTGTTGCTTACCGATGTCATAATGACTTCCTTTTAGCGATGAAAAATACCCCTTTACTTGATACATCTAATTCCCCCTTATTGAATTTATCCATATCATACCAATTAAACTGTATTCATTCTTGATGTTTTTTACTGTCTTTCAAATCATAAACGGCTGAAATAAAGCGCACAGTTATAAAATAAAAACTAGGAAACTGTAAGTTTTAACAGTCCCCTAGTTTCCTTAATACTAAATGATTCCATCTTCCACCATCGTCTCTGCAATTTGAACTGAGTTCCACGCTGCACCCTTCAATAAATTATCGGAAACGACCCAAAGATGGAATCCGTTTGGCGTATCAGGATCTTTACGTATTCTTCCGACAAATGTATCTATTTTCCCTTCTGCATATAATGGCATTGGATACAGCTGTTCACTAGGGTTATCCTGCAAAATAACACCTGGTGCATCCATTAGTACTTCCTTGATTTCCGCAACGGTTGCTTCTTTTTCAAGCTCTATATAAACCGATTCTGAATGGCCTGATAAAACCGGAACGCGCACACAAGTAGCTGCCATTTTCAAGTTTGGGTCTTCTAAAATTTTCTTCGTTTCTTGAATCATCTTTACTTCTTCAAAGGTAAAATCATTATCCGTGAATATATCGACTTGAGGCAATACATTGAATGCAATTGGATAATGTTTTTTATCTTTTTTCGCTGGTAATATAGTACTCTCCACTTCTTCACCTGCAAGCATTGACTTAGCCTGTTTTTTTAATTCATGAATCGCGTGAATACCTGATCCTGAAACAGCTTGATAAGTGGAAACGATAATTCGTTCTAAACCAAATGCTTTTCGTATTGGCTGAAGAGCTGTTACCATCTGTAATGCTGAACAATTCGGAACCGCTATTATACCTTTATGTTCCTTTAAAGTATGCGCATTTACTTCCGGAACCACAAGCGGTACATCACGTGCCATTCGATATTCACTTGTATTGTCAATTACGATGGCACCACTAGAGACTGCGTGATTCACAAATTGCCTAGAAACTTCTCCTCCAGCACTAAAAAAGGCAATATCTACACCTTCAAAGCTAGTTGTTTTTGCCTCTTGTATTATTATCTCTCGTCCTTTAAATGGTACTACCTTACCAGCGGATCGCTTTGACGAAAGCAATGTAACTTCAACTATATTAAACTTTTTTTCATTCTCTAACAGTTCGATAATTTTTTGCCCTACCGCACCTGTAGCCCCAACAACAGCTACATGATAGCCCTTTTTGATCATCTTTTCTCCTCCAATTTTACTTAAATGAATCTTTCTACAATTTTATTTTATAAAGAATTTAATCATTTGGAAAATTGAAATACGTGATATAATCATTCACAAATCATGATAATAAAAGAGGGATTACTTATGGAAATGAGACATGTTAAAACATTTTGTGCGATTGTTAAGTATGGTGGTTTTTCTAAAGCTGCTCATGCATTAGGTTATGCGCAATCTACAGTTACTGCGCATATGAAAGCATTAGAGAACGATTTACATATTCCTCTTTTCGATCGGTTAGGAAAAAAAGTACTTCTTACAAAAGCAGGTCATCAATTTCATCCTTATGCTTTAGAATTACTTGCAATTTATGAAAAAGCGCAAGTAATTCCTCAAAATACCGATCAATTAGAAGGTACATTAAGTATTACATCAAACGAATCATTAGCAGTGTACCGTTTACCACAATTATTACGTACTTACAAACAGAAAAATCCGAAAGTAAATATCGTACTTGAAACAAATACAAATGAACAAGCATTACAAAAATTACGTGAAGGAGAAACAGACATTGTCTTCATAATTGGAGAATGTATAGAACATAATGATTTTATTACGCGTACATTTAGTAATGAAACATTTGGATGGATTTTACCACCCCATTATTCTACACAATCTAATCCGTTTTGTTTATTAAAGGATACTCAGTTTATTTTTACTGAACAAAGCTGCGGTTATAGACCAATGGTAGATCGTTTTTTACGTCAAAGCGGGAATATTCCAGCTAAAACATTTGAAACTTCCAACGTTGAAGTTATTAAACAATCCGTTATGTGTGAGTTAGGAATTTCAATTCTTCCTTACATCGTTGTACAAGAAAGTTGTCAAAAAGAACAACTCTGTTTTCAGCCTATCGAAACGTCAACTGTTATTCAAAGTCATATAATCTATCATAAATCTAGATGGATTTCCCCTGTAGTACAGTCGTTTCTTTCACTATTAAAATTGATGAAAGTATAAAAAGAATATGAAAGAAAACATGAACTGAAATCCTTTGAAGAATATCAATCCACGTTTTCTTTCATACTCCTTATATAGTCATCTTCTTTTTATTAGATAATGCTTTTCCTTTAACTAGAACAAATATAATCGGAAGGACAAGTAAACTAGCAATTGCACACATTATTCCTAAAGAAGAAAACGGAAATCCATTACTTACGGTAAGCGACGCTAAGCCAGAAGCAATAGTCATCCCAATATACATGGCAGAGCTATTTAATGCCATCACAGTCCCCCGCACATCTGGTTTTAATTCTGAAATTAGTGCCGTTAATGATGCTTGGCCAAATCCAATAAATAAACTCCAAATGATATGTAAAGTAATTGCAATTACTAGATTTTCTATGGAAAGCGAGAATAATATTACACTTATTGAGGTTACAATACTCGCAATGGATATAACATTCTTCTTTCCTATTTTATCAGCTAACTTCCCACCCAAAATGTTACCAGCTACACTACCAACTCCCGCCAAAAAGATTACAACACCTATTTCACCAACGGAAAGGCCAAAATTATTCCCATAATAAACACCTATGTACGAAAACATGCCGTGTAATCCAATTGTCCATAGAAACGTTGCTAATAATGCAAATAAAACTGAAACATTTACTAAAACCATTTTAAGTGGTGCACTTAACGTTTTCGCTATAGAAACATGCACATCGTTTCTCTGTTTTTCATTTCTTAATATGCGATTAACTAGTAATGTAAGAAATAAAGTTAATAGTCCTATACTATAAAATGTCCATTGCCAATTTCCTACTTCAGATAAAAATGCACCTATAGGTACTCCAATGACTGTCGAACCTACCATTGCTCCCATAATCGTTCCCATCACTTTTCCTCTTGACTCATATGTAACTTTATCACCTACTAATGCAAAAACACTTGGCATAATCATCGCACCAGATAAACCTGTTAGGCCGCGAAATAATAAAAGAATTTCAAAACTCTTCGCTAATCCCGTACAAAATGTAGAAATAGAGAAAATAGTAAATCCTATTATGATCATACGTTTTCTTCCAACTCTGTCAGACATCGTTCCAAATACAGGTGCAGTTATTCCATAACAAAGTGCATAAATAGTAATTAATAACCCTCCACTTCCATCAGGAATACTAATTGTTTCTGTAATTACTGGTAATAAAGGTGCCACTAATAATGAATCTAATCCAACAAAAAAAGCTACAATTGCCAAAATGCGTATCATTGACTTTAACTCCATATATAACTCCCCTTTATTTCATATATGAAATAATTCTTTATTATGACCCCTTCTTCAATTTTTACTACTCTACATTTTATTTCATATATGAAGTATTTATATAAATAAAAATGTAACAGAGTGTTACATTTTTACTATATTTAATTCAAGTGCTTCTTCCACTTTAATAATAAATCCTCTAAAATCCCTTCTTCTTCTTTCGTAAAACAACCACAATTCTCTTTTAAAAAATCACTATATTGCACATCGACTTGCTTTTTCGTCTCTTCACCTTTTTTAGTTAAATAAACGAGCGTTTCACGTTGGTCATTCGGGTTCTTCTCTGTCATTACGTAACCATCACGCTTCATCCGTTGAATCATTGTTGTCATATTACTTGGAACACATCCCATGTTTTCAATTAACTTTGACATAGATACTTTCCCAGATTTTGCGAGTACTTGAATCACTCCAAATTGTACGTAACTTATATCATACTGTTCGATTGCCTTATCTAGATTTTTTTGGAGTAAATGATAAACATCACGAATATTACCGTAAAGCTCTCTGTTATTCATATGTAATGTAAGCCCCTCTAATTTATTTCATATATGAATCATATTCCCATTTATTTCTTGTGTCAACAAAAACACCTTTGTATGCATAACAACAAAGGTGTTTCAAAATCAACATACTTCTTATTTATTAGTCTGTTCTCCACCTGCAATTAATTTACTACCTGAATATGTACCTTTTTGCATAAACACTTGATTAATTAACTCTTTTTGTTCCGCTTCTGACATTACTCCTTTTCCTTCTCCTAAATTCCCGCTTTGTAATTTCCAAATCTTATTGTGATCCTCATCCATCTTTTCATATTTTCCTTGTTTCCATCTCTCTAAAATGTCTGCATATGTTTTTCCTTGTACTAGATCATTACTCTTTACAATATCAAGTAAGCTTTCAATTCGTTCTTGTGTGATAAAAATATAACCCCACTTTTGATCAGCCTTCGTTTTTTGATGTGCCATTTCATGTAAAGCTGTCTGTATGTTCTCATCTGTCCATTTAAAATTTTTATTAAAGCCGCTATTTGGTAATGAATGATTGCCATTTTCTAAAACCTTTGCATCTTCAGCTTTTACATTACTATCAGCCAGCACTTCTGCTGCCGGAGCAGCTGGTGATGCCTTTTTCGCAGCTGTTTTACTGTTATTCAAATAATACAGCATGCCATATGTTACACCTACTCCGATTACCGCCATACCAGCTATAATTCCAATTATTTTAAAGAATGTTTTCATCTTGCTTGTTTCCTCCCGCATATCTCATTTCATTTTTTCTATTCTCTAAACCACATATGTATTTCCTTATATTATATTTCTTTCTTTTATAAATTGAAAGATTATTCTGTCAAAACCACCATCTTTTTCAAATACAATTTCACCTCTAAGCATTTCATTTTAATTTTATAAAAATAAATGATAACCTTATATTTAAAGGAGATGAATAAATATGAGTTTATTGCATAACAGTTTAACTTTTTTAAACTTTGATGATACGTATTTATTACAAAATAAACTACATTCTTATTCACATGAAGATATTGATTTTACTCATTTAAAACACACAAACCTATATTGCGAAAACACTTCTTTAATGCATATCAAAAGGGCATTAAATCGTAGAAAGAATAAAGGGATTACTTTTATAGGTTCTGGAAATTATCATTATGTATCTTATTTATTATTAGAAGAAATGGACAAACCTTTTACCCTTATACTATTTGATCATCATACTGATATGGACTTAAAGGGCGCGAATGAACAGACTCTTATTTCCTGTGGATCTTGGGTATCATTTTCTCTTCGAGATAATGGTAATTTAAAGAAGGTAATCATTATTGGACCTTCTTCTCTAACAATTCATTCTAATGATTGTTCATACGTAGAAGTTTTTCCAATTGATATATCACATGAAGTGTCCATACATACAATACTTTCACATATTCATACAGAAACAATATATGTAAGCATTGATAAGGATGTTTTAGATCCAAAAGTTTCTATTACCAATTGGGATCAAGGGCACATGAAATTATCTAGACTTTTACAATTTATTCATTCTCTAATTATGAATAAATCTGTCTATGGTATTGATATTTGCGGTGAACTCCCAGTTTATCCTTCTCAACTCTTCTTACCTAAATATAAAAATGCTATTCAGAAAAATGAACAAGCAAACTTACAAATTTTAAAAACAATTTGTGAAACGAACTTACATATTCAATATGCATAAAAAGAACGAGTACCTTAAAAGGTACTCGTTCTTTTTATGCGCGATTTTCTTTTAACCACTTCGTAATCGCATTTAACCTCGAAACATCAAAACGTCTCTCTTCACACACTTTTATACTGTTTAAACTCTTCACAATTTCTAATTCATTCGACTTTATACTTTTTGCCTCAATTAATTTACAGTACCCGTCTGTAACAGTATTTAAATTTTCATAATAACGTTGAAACGATTTTGATATATGTAAATGTTTTTCAAAGTTTCTTCTTCTTTTTGTCTCGTCAGATTCTTTCCGTTTTCTAAGTTCTTCATCATTCGTATATAAATAAAAATATTGATCAGGAAAACCAATTTCCCTATTAATCAGCTTTTCTTTATAAAAGTTTTCTATTAAAGATAATGGCTGATCAAATATTTCAAAATGGAAACACCAATTATAACTAAGCGGCTGATAAATGTCTCCATCAAGTATTACTATTTCATATTGCTCTGACTTCTGCATTGCTATTTTCCAGCGCTCTACTTGTTTTTCAAAATACCATGTTCTATGTTCATTTTTTGGTCTTTCAAATAATAAATTCACTTCAGGTATAATATAAGCACCATAATTCTTTTCTAACTCACGACACGTTGTGCTCTTACCAACCGCACTCGCTCCCTCAAACGCTATAACCCCCATAGTTTCTCCCTCTTTCATTAACTAAAATTTCGTTGTTTCGCTTTTCTCCCCCATAACTGTTTCCATAAAACAATTGAAGCGATAGAGAGCATTATTGTTGTAATGATACTCCCTTCAATTCCGAACGAGCCTCCATGAAGGAATTCCAATCCGCTTGTTATAGGTTTAAAAAGTGGTGTAGAATACATTGCCATTCCACTAACTGCAAAACCGAATACGTTATATTGTGCCCAATTCCAAATGGAATGCCACGCACATATCCCCCAAAGGCTACTGTCTTTCAAAACGTAAAAAGCTGCAAATACACCAACTAATATTATATTCGATATTGAAAGAATTGTAATACCTGGATTTAGTAAATGAAGAAAACCAAATAAAAAAGAAGTCACAGCAATCCCGACCCATATACGGCTTCTAACAGAAAGAACTGGAAATAACCAACCTCGAACAACAATTTCTTCTGTTGCACCTTGTATTAAAAAAGCAACTAAAGATCCCACAATTCCAAGTATAGCGGTTGGTGTAATATGTTGCATTTGTAGTTGTACATTTCCGGTTAATAAAAGTAGCATGACTGGTATTGAAATAAAAACAAAACCTATTAATGCACCTCTTAAATATTTTCTTATCCACTGATTTCTCCAAAATCCAATAGATGAAATTGATCTTTTCTCTACAAATCTAATCCATAGAAAAACAAAAAACACAGCCCCACCAAACGTTAATATCATCTCAATGTTACTATAAATCGCTTTCATAATAATCGTTTCTGCTTTCGGTAAAAACAGCATAAATATCATGAACAATTCACCTAAAGTCAAAAATACAATTGCAAGTATAACAGCAAATACTGGATGAACTTTTCTTCTTCCTTCTTTGGCTGCTTCAATTATTTTAAATTGATTAGACTGCAATATTCTCGCCTCCTTAACAAATACATCAACACTATTCTTATACTATATATCGATTCAATAATACAAACTTTCAATAAAAATGTTCTTAGTTTAGCATAAACCAAAATTAGGAATAATATATAAATAAAAGAGATGTTTTTGTGTCTTTTACCATCCTATTTCACACTGGTATTACCAGCACTTGCTATTTCCCACCATTTGTTGTAAGATAGTAATTAAGGTCAATTTAACAGTATATTTTCTTTGCATATTATCAAGTATCAATTAGGAACATTTTATATTCCTTATGGGTTTTTGATAATATGTGAAATTTTATTTTTCATTCAAATAAGGCCGAACATATTGTAATCTTTTTAATTTTTAGGAGGCATTACCATGACATTAACAGGTAAAGTAAAATGGTTTAACAGCGAAAAAGGTTTCGGTTTCATCGAAGTTGAAGGTGGCAACGACGTATTCGTTCACTTCTCAGCTATCACTGGCGACGGCTTCAAATCTCTTGACGAAGGTCAAGAAGTTAGCTTCGAAGTTGAAGACGGTAACCGTGGACCTCAAGCTAAAAACGTTGTAAAGCTATAATTCAAACAATAAAAAGGTTGTTACCAGCACGGTTAACAACCTTTTTAATATATAACTAAAATTTTTTACATAAAAGGAGTGGTTACATGTATCGCAATCGAAAGAACGATGTAGCAGAAGTACCACCAGAACAAACCCCTGTCTGGGAATGTGAAGCAGAGGATTGTTTAGGATGGATGAGAAAGAACTTTTCATTTGAAGAAGAGCCTAAATGCCCTTTATGTAAAAGTAGCATGAAAAGCGGAGAACGTTTATTGCCTAAATTAGGTTAATTTTTACTTAACCCCTCTTTAATAAGAGGGGTTTTTTATTATAAATTGATATGTTCAACATCCGTTCGAACTATAGAATACAATAGTGCATCATGTTGCTTATTTCCTTGATGAATATATCCACGTAATAACCCTTCTTTATGAAAGCCTATTTTAGATAACATTTTACAAGAAGTAACATTTTCAGGGTATGTAATAGCACCAATTCTAAATAAGCCTAAATCTTGAAATCCATAATGAATAATTTCCCTGGCTGCTTCTGACGCATAACCATTCCCCCAATAACGAGGATGTAAGTCATATCCAATTTCAGATCGTTTACTCCATAATTGTAAATTATTTAATCCAATTGTACCTATTAAAGCATTTGTTTCTTTTAATACAATCCCCCATCGTATTGCCTTTTTCTCAAAATAATTTTTTGAAAAAGATTCAATCATACGTGAAGCTTGTCCAAACTCCGTAAAAGAATTCATACCGTAAAAACACGTTACCTCATCCAATGAAAAGATTTCAAATATTTTTTGACAATAAGATTGTTCTATTTCAACTAAACGCAAACGTTCTGTTTCTAATATAGGAAATGCCATAGGATCACTCCTTTCTTTCTACTTATTCATTATAGCAGAAAACATATTTATAATTAGGAAAGTCCTCAATGTCCCATTAATCAAATATTTCAAGAGTAGCCTACCTTCTTAATTCAATACGAACTAAGAGTAACCCTTCTTGCATTTACATGATGCGAAAAATAAAGAGATGATCATAGTACACTGATCATCTCTTTATTCCATACTCACTTTTCCCTTCTAAAACAACACCCTACCCCATACATTTATGGTAAAATATAGTTGATACATTATTTTATTGTGGAGGTGTAAATTTCCTTTGTATATATTCATCAGCTTATCCCTCTTACTCATATTACTCATATTTTTATTTGCGAAAAAGTTCGCCCCAAACTCATTCATGATGACTAGTTTTAAAGGCAATAGCTTTAAAACATTTTCAATCAGCATTTTAATCGCCGCTACTCTTTCTCTTTCATATGGAATCTATCACGCAGCAACATATCAACCTAAACATTTAGATATCACACTTCAAAATCAAAACTTTACTGTTTTCGGTAATGTTGGAGAGCTTGGATATTTCTCAGAAGAACTACTAAAAAAAGATACAGAAGTTAAGCTACATTTTGCCTCTTGGAAACAAACGCAATTAAATAATCCAGAAATAATAGTAAACTATCCTTCAGGTAAACAGGAAACATGGAAACCGAACATTACATTAATTCCTGCCAATAAATTAAAAGAGAAACATGGTATAAAAGAGCTTTATCAACTCTCATCATATTCATTTAAAGAATCCGGTAACATAACATTAACGATTACTGAGAATCATAAAACGAATCAAAAGATCTCAATTCAAGTAAAATAAATAAAATGTCCCTCCAATATAACGGAGGGACATTTTATTTATTTATTTATTTATTTATTCATTTATTCATTTATTTATTTATGCTATATTAATTTGTCGGTTCATTTAATGTTGCAATTATCTTATTTGCAGTGTTCTTTCCATTTCCAATACACGCACCAATGCCGACACCGTAATATGAGGCACCCGCTAAGTATACATTAGGATATAGATCCTTCATTTTTTCTTGTAATGTTTGAACTGCTTGATTATGTTCTAAATGATATTTCGGCATTAAATCTTTCCATTTTGTCACTTCAACTACTTCTGGTTCACCTTTAATTCTGAGACTTTTTTCAATATCATATAAAGCGACTCGTACTAGTTCTTCTTCATTATAATTTTTAATCGTTTCATATACTGGGTTAGTGCTCTTATAAAACATTCTCACTAATAGCTTTTGGTTTCCAGATGTATGTTTCCACTTCCGACTTGTCCATGTACAAGCATCACAATGTAAATCACTGTTTTCTGTTACGATAAATCCTGTGCCGTCCGCTGGTAATTGTTCATCTAGTATATCAAATCCTAAGTAAATACTTATAAGTGATGAATTTTTAAATGTATGAAACTGCTCGTTTAACTCATTAGACTGTAATAAAGTTTCTGCGATATCATGCGGAGCTGCTAAAACAACATAATCAGCTTGGATTGATTCTTGATTTACAAAGGAGACTTCATAGCGATTACCTTGTTTACTTATAGCTGTCGTTACAACACCCTTCTTAACAACCGTCTCAGTCAGCACTTCTTCTAAACGATCAATAATCGTAGATAATCCACCTTTAAATGATACGAACTTTTTATTTCCTGCTGATTGAAACTGTTTTTTATTCTCTTCAAAACCTTTAATAATACTTCCATATTTATTTTTATAATCCAGTAAATACGGTAGTGTAGACGCCATAGTAAGCTCATTCAATTTTCCGGAATATACACCTGAAAGCACCGGAGCAATTTGTCTTTCTACTAACTCTTTCCCTAAAAAGCTTTCTAAAAATACAGCAAGAGAAGTATCCTTCGTAAACTCTTTATTTTTCGTTATGAAATCTTTTAAAGCAACAATTTTCCCTTTCGTTGATACTAGCGTACTGCTAAACAACGACTGGACACTCATCGGTATCCCAAATATAGTATCAGAAGGAATTGGATGTAAAGTATTATCAGAATATATGTAAGAAATACCCGTTTCGTTATACACCATTTCTTCTTCTAAATTTAAATCCTTTATAAGCGGCATGACATGTTCATTACGAGCAACGATAGAATCTGCTCCGGATTCCATAATAAAATCCTTTTCTTCTACACTATGGATTTTCCCACCTAAGTACTCTTCTTTTTCTACAAGGATTAAATTTAAATCTATATTATAATCCTTTTTTAATTTTTCTAAATAAAACATAGTAGAAAGCCCTGTTATACCTCCACCGATGACAACAACTGTTTTCATATGTATTGCGCTCCTAACCGATACAATTAATAATTCCTTTATTATTATACCCAAAAGTCCTTATATTCGACTAGCAACTTGCGCGTTCTGTAAGAAATTAGACAATATATTCGAATAAATTTTTGGTTGATCATTATGCACTAAATGACCAGCAAACGGAATAACGGCAATATGAATATTTTTGTTTAATTGTTTGAACGTTGTTGCAGCTGTAACTTCATCTTCTGAATCTCCCCCAACAATACAAAGTGTAGGTATTTGAAGATTCGCTACATCACCAGTTTCATCGAAAGGGTACCAATCTTTAACTTGCCACGATTCAAGCAATGCTTTCCAATCACTTTTTTCATGAATTTGATTCATATACGTTACAACTTCTTCATTTTTCATCAATTGCTGGTGACACTTCGCTTCATACTCCAATGACTCTTCCCAATTATCCCTCTTAACCGGAAATATACCTGAAAAAGTTAATGTTCTCACTTTCTCTGGATACTTTTTTGCAAATAATAAAGCGACTAATCCTCCTAGTGAAACACCAGCTATATGACATCTATCAATTTGTAGATGCTCTAACGTATCATATAAATCCTTTGCAGAACGTATGAAATAATCCTCCAATGCTCCTCCTGATCTTCCATGCCCTCTTAAATCAGGGCGAATGACTTGATAATTTTGTTCTCGAAAAAATGCTACCTGCTCTTCATATTCTACTAAACCTGTCATACCACCAGAGTGTAAAAGTATAATTGGTTCTCCTTCACCTGAAATGTGTGTATGTAATATCATATATTCCCCTCCAACAAAACAGAATATTCCATCCATTATTAGTATATAGAATATACATCTGAATTTCCAAATAAAAAAGAACTATAACATTTTCACATCATGTCATAGTTCTTCCTATTTTAAAAACATAAAGTAATTAATTAATTTGTCTATTTCTTGACTTAATGCCAATACTTTTTCATGTTGAATTCCGTAATCTGATACTAAATATAAAAGTTCTTCTTTCTTTATTTCAATTACTTTTTCCAATTTCACTAATTCCATGTTGTTTTACTTCTCTCTCCAATACTAAAATGTATGTATTTTAGTATAGCCTATTTACATAATTAGTAAAAGTAAAACACGTATGTAAAATCTTACAAATATAAAAACAATATACTATAACAAAGAATTTTTCAAAAAAGCATGACATTATACTGTCATGCTTTCACTATGCATTATGTACGATTAAACCGTCAGGTCTAAAACGACTCATCATAATTTCATTAATAAACTTTCCGTGAGCTTTCAAATTCCCTATCTTTACTCCCTCTTCTACAAATCCGAATTTTTCATATAAAGATTTCGCTTTCGGATTCGTTTCTAAAACACCTAGTTCTACTCTCTCTAGCATTAACCAATTATCAGCCAAATCAAGCATTTTTGTAAGAAGAGCTTTTCCAATGCCTTTATTATGATATTCACTATCCACCCCGATAAACAAGTCACCCGAATGAGATCTACGTCCTGGACTTTGGGTTAATCCAACAAATCCTACAACTTCCCCATCATACTCTGCAACAAATTCAAATTGATTTGAAGCTAAATTTCGAATTCTATTTTCCATCGCATCTACACGCATGCTAGGTAAGAAAACCATATAAGGTAAAACGTCATCTTGTATGCATATACGGTGAATCGCTCTAGCATCTTGTATTTCTACCGCTCTTACTTTGATCGTCATATTTTCTTCCCTCCATATTCATAACAATACATATTTCTATCCTCCTGAATGAAACCCCTTCTCTTCTTTATTTCTTTATATTATTTTTACATAATTATTTCAGTATAACATTAGATTCGCGAGCAACTTATCTACATTACGGTTAACTTTTTACTTTATTATATAACGCAAGCAGTTTTTCAATTGGAATACCATTTATTTTCATACCGGTTATATCACAATTTTCTATGTCCATATTTTTTAGATTACTATTACTTATCGTACTACCTTCTAAATCACATCTATTAAATGAAATAGGATCTTTATCTTCTCCGAGACTTGTATCTTTAAATTGAACTCCACCTAAAGTCACAAAATTAAATTTACTACCAGAAAGATTTAAATCTGCATATGAAGAATTTCTAAAATTTATATTTCTAAAATTTGATTGTCTCACATTACAATTACTCATCTTCATATTCATCATATTGCTACCAACAAAGGAACTGTTTTTTAAATTCACTTGATAATACTCTGTATTTGCTAGATTACAGTTTTCGTATTGGCTATTTTTCATATCTTTATTTTTTATTAGGTTCTCTTCAGCTGACTCTACAGTGATTCTTTTTACATAACAATACTCATCTTCAGACTTAAAAATAGTTTCATAGCCCATCTTTTTATAAAAATGATGATTATTAAGTTGTCTACTAGATGTTTCGAGATCCCAAATCCTTATGCTCGGATATTCCTCTTCTATTAATTTAATTACATATGACCCAATTCCTTTTCCTTGATAAACAGGCTCTACAAAAATACGATCAATTCGGCCATATGATTTACCTGAGATCGTAACTATAATTCCCCCGATTATTTTTCCATCCATTATCACTTTGTAACAATCCAATTCTTCGATTGAATATCTCATCATTTCTACTGAAGAATACCCTGGTGGTTGGATGTTATAGTCAATAACATCACCTTGACCACATAACCATCGTTTTTCTTCTTCATCAAATGTTCTTGTCATTATTTCTGTTAACTTTTCTGCATCTAAAATTGTAGCTTTTTCTATAAATATTGTTGTCATTTTTGCTTTCCCCTTTATTATTACAAGATAATAACCTTTGCGAACAAAATAATTATCAATTCACTTTTGTTTTTAATGTTTTTCCCATTATTATATATGGAACATCATTTTTACTTGGATGGAATGGCTCCAATATATTTACCCACTCTAATCTTTCATATAACGAACGCGCTTTTTCATTATTTATTTGCGTTGTTAAAACACTCGTTCTATTTGAAATCCTTTTTAGTAATTCATTATGTAATTTTGTTCCAAGACCTTCATTTTGATATTGTGGATGAACTGCTAACTCTACAAATTCAAAACAATCTTGTAACCACTCTTCTACTTGCTCTAGATTCAACGCTTCTCTCATTAATTGATTATAGTACTGTCCTTCTAATGAGCGATAACCATAAGTAAAACCAACCACTTCATTTTCATCATTTATTGCTACTATACCTTTAAAATCTGTATATTCTACATGTCTTTTCATTCGCTCAATCATTTCATTGAAATTTGTTTTCTCAAATGCTTTACAATATAACTGTGCCATATTATTGATTAAAACCTCATCATTTTCAATACGTAAAAATTCCATTCTACTTTCCCCTCCTATTAAAACCGATAAATCATTCAACTTTTATATTTATTTAAAAATAGAGAAACTTCAAACTATTAATCTCTCTTCTATTAAACTACGAATACATCTATATTTTCCACCCAAAAAAAATAATATACATGTATAAAAAGAAGAGCATCTGTAAAATATACAGTGAAGTGACCCCTAAAAGTTAGACACGGTTATTTCATTAGGCAGCTTGATCCAAATGAGTCCGGTATTGTACCGGGCTCATTTTTAATTTTGCCTTAATCCGTTTCGTATT
>NZ_JBQAGB010000016.1:0-109764 GCF_051916145.1 Bacillus cereus group sp. MYBK245-2
TGACAAGTGTCCATTCCGGCAGGTGAGACATAGTCATTTCCTCCAGTCTACTTAAAACCCTTTATATTGAGGTTCTTCACGTTCTAATACTGAAACTCTATTTTGTAAATCCGCGATGATGCTCTCCATTTCTAACATACATTCATGAAATACACGTTTTGATTTTGCGTCCTGTGAATGTAGTGAAAGGGAGCTCAAACTTGCTTGAGCGCCCCTTACACTAGCAAGGCAGGTTTTGACGCTAGCGATAACTGTCATACGAACACCTTATCCTTTCGGTTTGAATAGCAATGCTCCGATGAAGCCGAAAATAATAGCTGCGGATACACCGGCGCTTGTTACTTTAAACATGCCGGTAATAACGCCAACGATGCCATGTTTTGCAGCTTCTTCCATTGCACCGTGAACGAGGGCATTACCAAAGCTTGTAATAGGTACAGTTGCCCCAGCCCCAGCTCCAGCGAAATCAATTAATGGTTCATACAAATTGAATCCATCTAATATAGCTCCAGCAACAACGAGTGTTGCCATTGTATGAGCTGGTGTTAGCTTTCCAACATCAAACATAAGTTGGCCGATTACACATATAAGTCCGCCAATGACGAAAGCCCAGAAAAAAATCATTGCGTTGCACCTCCAAATTCAATCGAAACGGCATGAGCGATACACGGAATCGTTTCTTCTTGTTGGAATGTAAGTGGAGATAGTAAAGCGCCTGTCGCAACGACAAGTATTTTATTAAACTCTCCTCTTTTCATTCGGTTTAATAAGTGACCGTATACGACCGTTGCGGAACACCCTGGTCCACTAGCGCCAGCGATGACAGGTTGCCCTTCTCTATAAATGAGCAGCCCGCAATCTTGAAACTGTTCGCTCGTTACTTTCGTTCCGTGTTTATGTAATAAGTCATAAGCAATTTCGCGTCCTACATGTCCGAGGTCACCCGTTACGATTAAATCGTAGTAAGAGGCATCAATTTGTCGTTCGCGTAAATGGGCTTCAATTGTATCAACGGCAGCTGGAGCCATTGCACCTCCCATATTAAATGGATCTGTTAATCCCATATCAACCACTCGTCCGATTGTGGCAGATGTTACCCTAGGACCGTGTCCAGTATCGCTTAAAATAGCAGCTCCTGCTCCGGTTACTGTCCACTGCGCGGTAGGTGGTTTTTGCCCACCATATTCGGTAGGATAGCGGAACTGTTTTTCTACAGCTGTATTATGACTGGATGCACCAGTTAATAAATATTTTGCGCCTTTTGCATTTACGATACTTGCTCCAAGTGCTAAACCTTCCATAGAAGTAGAACAAGCGCCGAATAGTCCGAGATAAGGAGTGCCCAGTGTACGGCAAGCAAAGCTTGTAGGGGTAATTTGATTAATTAAATCGCCTGCGAGTACAAATTGAATATCGTCTTTACGAAGTTTTGCCTTTTCAGTAGCGCGGCTACAAGCTTCTTCGAACAAAATTTTATGTGCTTTTTCATAGGAATCTTGTCCGAGCCATAAATCTTCATGGAGGGTATCGAAGTCTTCTGGAATTTTGCCTTTAGCTTCAAACGGCCCGCCAACGACTCCCGTCGAAATAATAACTGGTTTGTTTTCAAATACCCACGTTCGGTGTCCTTGTAACATTTATAGCCCTCCCCATTGAACGAGAATCGTTTTAATAAGTGCGATGACGAAAGCGGAAAATACACCAAATAAAATAACAGAACCAGCTAATTTAAACATGTTACCACCAACGCCGAGTACAAAACCTTCTGTGCGGTGTTCGATACATGCGGCAATAACGGAGTTACCAAATCCAGTGACAGGTACAGCTGTGCCTGCTCCGGCAAATTGACCAAACCGATCGTATATACCAAATCCAGTTAATAACATGGAGATGAAAATAAGAGTTGCGACTGTTGGATTCCCTGCTGAGCGTTCAGTGAAATCGAAATACGTAATATAAAAAGTAGAAATGAGTTGCCCAATTAGGCAAATGAAACCACCAACGAAAAAGGCTTTTATACAGTTTTTTAAGACAGGACGCTTCGGTTCGCGTTCTTGCTCGAATTTTTTATATTCCTGTTGCACAGGGGTTAAGTTTTTATCTTTACTAGACATTGCAAACCTTCCTTTTCTTTTAAAAAGCGTTAAGTGTTAGACTCCATTTTTTTACCAATGAATTTTAATTGTTTATTAATTTCATCTTTAGATACTTTCTTTTCCTTAATTTTTCTTTCAAGCTTTTCAAGTAACATAAAGATTTTTTTATCTGTACTTACACGAACATCGAAAGTGGGGTGCTCATCACTTAGCTGCTTTTGGAGCTTCTTACGGAGAGGTTTTAATCCAAATCTTTCGTGATGCTCAGGTGTAACTGCTATGTAGAGATCTAAATTTGAATTTACTGCTGTACTTTTTATAATTTCATCC
The DNA here is from genome assembly GCF_051916145.1 of Bacillus cereus group sp. MYBK245-2. Taxonomy (NCBI): domain Bacteria; kingdom Bacillati; phylum Bacillota; class Bacilli; order Caryophanales; family Bacillaceae; genus Bacillus; species Bacillus cereus group sp. MYBK245-2. The sequence continues at coordinate 2,427 of NZ_JBQAGB010000016.1, forward strand.
ATAGTGAGAGCTCTTTTCTTGGCTCCTTGTGATATAGATTGATTAAAGGATTCCATACTCGTTTTTGTTAACTTTGGACCTTTCTCTTTCTCCGTTCGTTTTGCTTCTTCTTTCACTTTTTTATCTAAAGGACTATTATCACATCCGGTAAAAGAGCTAAATAGAAGGGCAAATAATACGGTTATGAGTCCGAGTTTTTGCATATTTATCATTCCATTTCTATTGCAATATGTAATGTGATAGAAAAAGGATGACTGCATATCATCCTTTTTCTATTTCACAGCAAGACTGATTCGTTATTGCTGTGAGTATTGTGGTTCTTCTTGTTTGACTTCTTCAACGCGTGGGTTTAAAGAATCGATAATCGTTTGTGTTTGCTGTGCAGCTGTTTGGAAAAGTTGCTTAGCTTGTTGGTTATCCGTATCAAGAGCGAATCCCTCTAAGCTAGCTTGTGCACTTTTTAATCCAGAAACAGTTTGTTTTAATTTCGTAATTACAGTCATTGAATGAAGCCCCCTTTGGAATATCAATTCAAAGATTATAATTTGTGAGTTGGGGTGAATTTATGATTGGAAAATTTAGGGGGGTGCTTTGTTAATATACTCATAACTAAGCGTCATAAAGGATTACGGGGATATTTTTATTGATTTAGATGGATTTTATTGCTATTATTATGAGAAGAAAATGAAGTGTTTTCTATTATCATGCGCCCATAGCTCAGTCGGATAGAGCGGTGGTTTCCGGTACCACGTCTTATATGACAAAGGAAACCAAATGTGCTTTAGGGTGCGGTATAAAGCTGTTTGTCGGAGTTTTTAACGCTTAACTTGAGCGGGAACAAACCGCAAACGTCCTACGTAGGCATTAGCGAATTATTGTCGCATAGTAAAAAGGTGCTACGTGTAACCAAATGAAGATAATGATAGTACATATGCGGAGAGCTTCCGTCTGAAATTCGTTTCAGATAGGGGGCTCTTTTTTTATTATGTCTAAAAGTATACGAGTAGTAAAAAGACGAAGAGAAGTAGTTGGGTGTTTTTGCCCATCCCCCCGAAAAGGTGGAATAAGGAGTACCTCACTGAAAGATTAGGGAAGTACTCCTTAAACATCGCTTACTCTGTTTCCGATATTACGTTTAATTGGGCTAATTCTTGAATAATTGCATCCAAATCAACAGACTCTTGTTGTATATTAAACTCGTATCTTCCATAGAAGTTAATATGTTGCCATGCAACTGGGGATATTTTTTTCATAACGGGGTAGCGTCAGGAAAATGCGGATTTACAACGTTAAGGAAACCAAAATATAAAAAGTCTAATTTCTCGGTGTTATAAGTGAAAAATTAGGCTTTAGTTACTTCATTAAAGCGCCTGATTGTTGAAGACTAAAGTTTATATTCACCAAGAAAATTGATGTGCTCTTATCCTAACAAATTTTATTTAGGACTTACATGTATGCCTTCACGCTCTCGCCAATCTGCGTAAAGTATACGCTTTACATTATCATATCCATTGGTAGTTAATTGGTTATCTAACCACTGTTGATCAAATCCGAGTTCATGTAAATTATCCCATAAAATTTCCCCATCTATAATTAACGATGTTGGGAGGTCTACTGGACTTTCTGGAAGATTGAGATCTGGTTTTTGATACTTGGATTTTAATAATAAACTTATTTGCCCATTAGCTTCCAATATACCGTATTTGACTTCGCGAACTGAAAAGACATTATTTTGACGGAGTATACTCAATACTTGATTTACATCCAATTTGTTCTTTGTAAGTAACTTTCTGTCCATAACACCATCTCGAATGATGATGTTAGGATTGCCTAATAAGAGAGAACGTGTCGATTTATTTTTTAGAGTCATAAACTCTATTCCCAACATAAGAAACGTCCACAATCCGATGGCATATAAAAAATGAAAAATCCCTACCTTATCTTCATAAATGTTATTTCCTAAAAAATCTCCAAGTACTAACACAAAAACTAAGTGAAACGGGGTTTAACTGATAGATGGATGTTCTGCCTGTTATGATAATGATAAAAAATAAAGTTGCAAAACCTACTATGACTTTGATTGCCAGTAAACCCAAAAAAACTTCACCCAAAATTTATTCCTCCATTTTATATTTCACTCGATTTCAAAAATCCTCATGTTTTAAAATATTTATATTACAACATGTAAGCTAATTAAAATCAGAAAGATAAATAATACCGGTTTTTTCAACTTATAATAATGGAGAAAGCACGCGAGCACCCTGTTCAACAATGCGCTCGGTCAGGGATCGTTGCACCAAGTCTTCAATTCTTAATGGTACAGAATCAGTAAGATCCCTCTCGAACTGCTCTGTGAGTTCCCTTGTCACATCAGCACTGTACACGACTTGACACACCTCATAATTCAGGCGAAAACTTCTCATATCATAGTTTGCTGAGCCTACGGCAGCAATCTCCTCATCGATGGTCAACACCTTCGCATGTATCATTCCTTTGTCGTACTGGTAGATTTGAACTCCAGCTTCTATAAGTTCTCCGTAATAAGTACGGCTTGCAAGACCCACGATTTTTTGATTATTGTGGCGAGGAACCAGCAATCTTACACGGACACCACGAGTTACTGCTGTCTTTAATGCCATGATAATATCCGTTTCTGGTACAAAATAGGGTGTTGTTAAATCAATAGTCTTGGTCGCCTGTGTTATACATATAAAGTAAGCTTGCCGAATGACTGGGGTAGGAATTCCAGGGTTTCCTTCCAACGTATGGATATACGCTTTATGCAATGTCCTAGTTTTTCCGGATATGTCCATTTTTTTATCATCAAGGGTGCTCAACTCTGATCCCAATTCGGCTGACCATTTGGAATGATCTGCTCTGCCGATTGAATTGATTTTCGTTACCTCTGATTTTGTTTTCAAATTTGTTTTTGATTTTATCCTTTCCGGCACAGCGATTTCCCAATGAACATCAAAAACAGTCTGCAAGTCGCCTGTTGCTTCCCCTATAATTTGCAAATGAGTGTCCCTCCAAAATCCTACGTCTGGCTTTAATCCTGTATATTCATACCCAACGTTCATACCGCCAGTAAAGGATTCCTTTCTGTCAATCGTCACAATCTTACAATGATCCCGATAATTCCAATTGGACAAAATCCAGGGAAATCGCAGAGGAAATATTGTCCTGCATTCTATCCCTGCTTCAACCATCTGCCGGATTTTTTCACGCGGGAATTTATAACTCCCCAAGCTATCTCTCATAAAACGAACCTGCACTCCATTTAATGCTTTTTCGATTAGCAGTTCTGTGATTCGATTACCAATTTGGTCGTTCCGATAGATGAAATATTCCAGATCAATGGTTTCTTGGGCTTTTTGCAGGGATACAAGGAGTTGATCATATTTTGCTATCCCATTGTTAAACACTTGGACTTGGCCCATTCGAAGCCCATTCACAGTGAAATGCCGTAAAGCATTGGCAATTACCGATGCTGAAGCACCGAATGTCTCAGGTAATTTGTTAGATTCATTTTTAGAACAGGTCAATCTTTTTCGATGAATAAACTTAGGGTTTGATATGCTAAGATATAGCCAGAAACCAATGACAGGTAAAAAAAGGACGATTATTATCCAATTCAAAGCCTTGGCAGGCCGACGAACTTCCCAAATTGCTATGAATAAGATAAAGAACGTATTTAACAGGTATAGATAAAAAATCCACTCCAACTGGAATCCCTCCTTCTGTTACTCTTAACATGTACAAACTATGTAACCAGTATACGTATGGAATATGAAGGGATTGTCTGTTATATATTATGGACTACCTTTATAAGAACTTGTATAAGATATTAAGAACGAAAAAAAGAGAATTAAGGTTGGGAAAGTTCTGACATCAAGAAAGGCGTAATGATCTGGGCACTGTCCTAACTAGAGACTTAGTGATTTTGAAAATTACCATCTGGTAAATTCCTAAATATAGGTATAATTTTTTATAAATTTGGAAAATGAAAGTGGTAAATGCAATAAGAAGTAAATAAGAGAAAACATTAATTTATATTGGGAGGAAATCGTCTTAAAATTAGTCGTTAACATCTTTTTTGTTAATGGTTAATGAATGATCGGTATCTCTAACAGCAGCATAAAAAAAATCTTTGATTTGAAGATATCCCTTTGCCTTTAGTTCTTCCTTTAACCACTTTTCATTTTTGTTGATAAATTTTAATTTACGCTTTTGCACTTTCCCTTCAATGACAACGGCTATGGGTAATCCGCGGTATTCCACTTTCATATGTAAATCTTTTGGAGTAATAGGAACTAATTCTTTTCTTGGAAAAATGCTAATTTCACCTGTTGCTTCCAAAATCGCATATTCATTATCGTGAATATCCGGATATCCTGTTGTTCTTAAATTAGACAACAGCTCAGGTAAAGGATATCTACTTTCCTTTAACTTTCGATTAAGATAAAAAAAGAATCGCTCCAAAATCATGAGGGGTAAGTTGGGCTAGAGCTGATTTCCCTAAAATATTTACTGCTACAATAAACACAATATAGATAAAAATAACTTGGGTGTTTTTGCCCATCCCCTCGAAAAGGTGGATTAAGGGATCTCCCTAAAAACAAATCCCCGTTAAAAGGCGCTTCCTTATGCAAGAATAGCGCCATTTAATGGAATAACTAAATTCTGACCTCTTCCATAAAATTACTTAATAAACTAACGCACCCCGATAGCGAGTATTTGGGTTGGGAGAAAATCGTATTAAACTGAGGGAGTTTAAGGTTTAAGTATTATCCTCCACAATTTAATTTTTAAAAATGTCAATTAGCTTTTTTATCGCACTAACTACTACTTCTGGTTCATCATTTTGTATAAAATGAGCACTGTTTTCAGCAATCACCAATTCACCATCTGAGGATATTTCAAGAATCTCTCTCTGCATGTCATTCCATAACTCTTGTGATTCCTTTGAATAATGAGCTTTCTTACCAGCTGAAAGAACAATTAATGGGACATTTAATTTAAGTCTGGTTTCTTTTAATTGCTTTAGACTTTCCATAAATTCATCATAATTGCCTTCATAAACAAATTGCTTGTTGTATGCTTGTTGAAAATCTTGTGACATCGTTGGGAGAAATCTTTCTCTGTAATCTTCAGGCGTAGAGTCAACTAAGACAAGTCCGCAAACTTCATTATGATATTCAGTTGCATATATCCGCATATTAACTCCACCAAATGAGTGACCAACTAATATGTACGGAGGTTTAATATTGGCTTCAATAAGAAGTTCCTTCAATTCTTTTACCATCTCACGGCTGGTTCTGGGGTTTGAACTTGTTTCACTTTTCCCAAGTCCTGCTCTATCATAAATTAGAACATTAGAGAGCATTGAAATATCCCCAATTACTGAATCCCAAGCCTTGGAAAAGTCTCCATATCCAGCGTCCATTATTATTGTTGGTTTTCCATTATTTTCCCCTATCAATTTAGCATATAGTTTACAATCACTTATTTGCACAAACATTTCTTTAGCCATTTAGTCCATTCCTCTCTTTTAGCCAACTATCATTAGTTAAAATTCAACAATTTTATGACATTCCTTCTTAATGTGTTTAAACTATCAAATGGTTGATTCTTGATTGTCAATGTCACTTTGATATTCAAGAATATCCCCAGGTTGACAGTCCAATGCCTTACAAATAGCTTCTAAAGTTGATAATCGAATCGCTTTAGCCTTTCCATTTTTCAAAATAGAAAGGTTAGCCATTGTGATTCCAACTCTTTCAGATAGTTCTGTTACACTCATTTTTCTTTTAGCTAACATCACATCGATATTGATTATAATTGCCACTGTTTCACCTCAGACCGTAAAATCATTTTCTGATTTTATATCTAAAACGTTTTTTAATAATTTCTGAAGAACCGCAGTGAAGACTGCAATAACAACAGAAGTAAAAATAATTGTTAATCCGATAATTGCTATTCCTGGGTGTAAGGCGTTTTGAGACATAAGAACGATGGTCCCTATCAAATATAAGATACTGATTGTAATTGCACAGTATTTTATATATTTCAAAACCTTTACAGACAATTCCGAAAAAGCATTGTTATTTTCAATGTAGTTTAAAAGTTTTAAAGCTTGATACAGAGCAAGGAAAAATGGTATCACAGTTACATACAAACCGATTAATACAGGATATTGCAAAAAAGCAAACTCCGGAAACATTTCTGCCGTATCATTTGCTAACCAAGGCAACCAAAATATACACAAGGCGAGTACCGTAATCCCAATAAGAAAAACAGCTATCTTTAAAAAAACAGTTGTTCCTCGTTTCATAAAAATGCACCTCACTTATTTATCGTTTTACAATAAATCATTATCCATATGCAATATATTATTGTTTTTTTTAAACAACCCCTTTTATTCTTATTTTTAGACTAAAATAAAAAGCATTCATCATTATAAAATACTTCACAATCCTTAGCTATTTAATTTATCTCTTGTTCAACTAAATGGTCCGTACGTGGAGCAAAAATTCCACACTCAATTCTTTGGGTTCTTTTTTGTTTATAAAGGTGTACTTTTAAAACCTGTCTAATAAAGGGTGGTTCTTGCGTTTATAAATCTATGAAAATATTTTTATAAACGTTTACTAAAATCGTCATACCTTTAGAAACTAAATATAGTAAAATAGTAGAAGAAAATATATCTTCTGGAGGAAGTTCATTGTGAAGATCGGTTATGTTCGCGTTTCATCTACAGATCAGAATGAAGAACGTCAAATCAAAAAAATGTTAGCTTTAGGCATCGAAGAGCGAATGATCTTTGTTGATAAACAAAGTGGAAAAGACTTTAATCGCCCCAGCTACCAGACGATGAAGCGTATCCTGCGGAAAGGGGATCTCCTTTATCTGGATGCCCTAGATCGATTGGGGAGGGATTACGAAGGGATTATCTATGAATGGAAACACATTACAAGGAACATTCAAGCAGATATTGTCGTGTTGGAAAACGAAACGTTATTTGATAGTCGTAAATATAGAGAGATGGGAGATATCGGAAAGTTAATGGAAGATCAGTTTCTAAACCTTCTCTCTTATGTGGCCGAACAAGAACGAAAAAAAATCAAACAGCGCCAAGCCGAAGGCATAGCGCTCGCCAAATCTCAAGGTAGACATTTGGGACGACCAAAGCTTAATTTACGGACCCTTTCCCATGAACAGCGCCAATTATTAGATTCTCACTATCCGAAGTGGAAAAATAAAGAGATCACGGGCGTTGAGTTCATGTGTTTACTTGGGTTGAAAAAGAACTCATTTTATAAAGTAGTCAGGGAATTTGAGATTGGAATATGAATATGGAGAATAATACAACTACCCAAAAACGGTTGAGGATTCTTAGCGAAGATGAAGTAAAGATCATTTATGACAGACCAGGTTTCTCATACGAAGATCGCTGTTCTTATTTTTCTCTTTCACAGCCAGAGAAAGAGCTGCTACACACATTGCGTTCTGTCAAATCTAAGGCTTATTTCGTTTTACAACTGGGTTATTTCAAAGCCAGACAACTATTTTTTACATTTGACCTCCATGAGGTAGAAGAGGATCTTCAATATATTCTGAAGGAACATTTCAACAACAGTCAAATTGATGACTTGAGTTCAATTGATAAGTCCACTAGGTTAAAACAACAACAATTGATTCTTAAATTATTTAACTACCACAGTTGCGGTGCCGAAGAACGGCGTAAGATGGAGGAAAAAGCTCAAAAGTCTGCGGCGTTTTGTGGTAAGCCGATTTACATCTTTCGAGAAATCATGAATTATTTGTCTGAAAACTGCATTGTTGTTCCTGGCTATAGTTTTATGCAAGATATGACAGGACAGGCAATAACCCATGAGCAAAACCGATTAATTTCATTGATGCAGGATCATCTAAAACAGAATGATATGGAATCCTTAGATCGATTACTTGAAGATTCTTCAGGGCTGTATGAAATAACACTACTGAAACACGAACCGAAAGACTTTAGCGCCACTGAAATAAAGCTTGAAATGAATCGTGGTAAACAAATACAGCATTTATATTACCTTGCTCAAGAACTGTTACCAAAGTTAGGTATTTCCAACGAAAGCATCAAGTACTATGCTTCATTAGTAAGTTACTACTCTGTCTACAAGCTCAAACGGCTGAATGTATGGATTGTTTATGTCTATTTGTTATGTTTTGTATCCCATCGTTATCAACGGATGCATGACAACCTGATCAATACCCTCATATATAGTGTAAGGGGGTATGCAGATGAAGCTAAATTAGCAGCAAAAGAACGAGTTTACGAGTGCTATACAGAGAGTAATCAAGACATCAAAAAAGCAGGGGAACTGCTTAAAATATTCACTGATGATCATATTCCTGCCAATACTCCCTTTAGGGATATTCAAGACCGTGCATTTACTATTTTGGAACGTCAGAAACTGGAATCCGTAGCCAAACAGATTACTACAAATATAAAATATGATGAAACTGCCTTCCAATGGGAACATATTGGTCAGCAGGCACGACGATTTAAACGTTATTTAAGACCTATATTTTTGCAGGTTGATTTCGTAGCTCCTTCACCAAATGATCCATTAATTAAAGCAGTGAATTTTATGAAAACTGCTTTTAATAAGAATAAAGCGTTAGGACAATATCACTCAGATGATTTGCCAAATGGTTTCATATCCGATGGTGTGAAGCGTTATATCTATGAACAAAAAACAATTTTAGCAGATCGATATGAATTTTTAGTCTATCGCCTCCTACGCAACCGTTTGGAAGCAGGAGATATTTTTTGTCGTGATAGTATCCGATTTCGCAGTTTTGAGGATGACCTGATCAATGATCGTCAATGGGAACAGAAAGAAATGTTGATCGCTGACACTGGTCTGACGATTTTCAACCAACCCATTCATAGTCATTTAGTGGAGCTTGAGAAGCGATTAGAAGATCGCATTACTAAAGTTAACCAGAGTATTTCATCTGGGAAAAATGAGCATCTTCAAATCAAAAAACGGGGTTCACATACCCGATGGACATTACCTTATACTCGTGACACAGAATCTATTAATCACTCATTCTACGATACATTAAAGCAAATAGACATTAGGAGTGTCTTGCATTTTGTTCAACAGCACTGTCAATTCCTTGACTCATTTGAGCACATCTTGGGACGTTATGCCAAACAGAATAAAGACAATCGAATTCTTGTCGCCTGTCTGATTGCTTGGGGAACCAACATGGGGTTAGGGAGAATGGGGGAAATTTCTGATATTAGCTATCCGTTACTGGCTGCCACATCTGATAACTTTATTCGTCTGGAGACTTTAAAAGAAGCGAATGATTGTATCAGTAATGCAATAGCCAAACTCCCAATCTTTAAACATTATGACATTGGGGAGACGATTCATTCTAGTAGTGACGGGCAGAAAGTTGAGACTCGAATCAATACCATTAATTCCCGTCATTCACCTAAATACTTTGGTCTTGGTAAAGGGATTGTTTCCTACACAATGGTAGCCAACCATATCCCTGTTAATGCTCGAATTATTGGGGCCAATGAGCATGAAAGTCATTATGTATTTGATATTTTATTTAACAACACAACTGATATTCAGCCTGATGTGCATTCCACGGATACACATGGAACCAATGAAGTGAATTTTGCTATCCTGAACTTTTTTGGTTATCAGTTTGCGCCTCGCTACAAGGATATTCACGATAAGGTCAACAAATCTCTTTACGGATTCAAACATCCAAGCCAATATGGAGATAACCTGATCAAGCCAGTTCGAAAGATTAATACGAATCTTATTATAGAGGAATGGGAAAATATTCAACGAATTATGTTATCCCTTGCAGTTAAAACAACCACACAAAGCATTATTATTGGTAAGCTAAGCGCTTATGCACGGAAGAACAAAACCAAACGTGCTTTATGGGAGTACGATAACATCATAAGAAGTCTATATTTTTTGGATTATATTGATTCTCCCCCTTTACGCCGGAATGTTCAAAAGGCATTAAATCGAGGGGAAAGTTATCATAAATTACGCAAAGCAGTATCCTTTGCCAATTTTGGAAAATTACGTTTCAAAAATGAAAATGATCAACATATTTGGGGCGAATGCAGTCGCTTACTCTCCAATTGCATTATTTATTACAATGCCAGTATTTTATCTAATATGTTGGCTTACAGAGAAACAAAGGCTCTAGATTCGGATGTTATGAAAAAAATATCCCCAGTTGCATGGCAACATATTAACTTCTATGGAAGATACGAGTTTAATATACAACAAGAGTCTGTTGATTTGGATGCAATTATTCAAGAATTAGCCCAATTAAACGTAATATCGGAAACAGAGTAAGCGATGTTTAAGGAGTACTTCCCTAATCTTTCAGTGAGGTACTCCTTATTCCACCTTTTCGGGGGGATGGGCAAAAACACCCATCCATGTTTCTGTTTGTCCCATTTTAGCTACAACATGTGGTTCGTCGATAAAAGTAACTTCTTTACCTAATAAGCGTTCATAAGTATCTTTAATATTATTTACTTCAAAATAAATTACTGAACTTGAAAGAGCGAATTCCTCTTTTTCTGGAAGTGTTAACATGAGACGCAATCCGTTGCATTCAAAGAATGCCATACTATTAGTGTTAAACAAAAGTGAGAGACCTAATTTTTCTTTATAAAAATCTAGTGCTCTATTTAAATCTTTTACAGGTACTCCAATTTGTCCAATTTTTTGGATTATATTAGTTTCCATAAAAATTTGCTCCCTTCAAAATATCTTATTATTAAAAGGATAAATTATTTTACCTAATTTTTCTTATCCAATATCACCTTTTTTCGATATTCTTTAGGAGATATGCCAACATGTTGCTTAAACATTTTGCTAAAGGATACAGGATTTTGAAATCCAAGTTTAAAGGTTATATCGGTCATATTATTACTTAATTCTGATAATAGTTGTTTTGCTTTTGTTACTCTAAACTCTGAAATATGCTGATGAGGAGTTTTACCATATATTTGTGTGTATGTTCTTAATAAATGATTTGGAGATAGACAAGAAATTCGTGCAATGTCATTTAATTTAATAGTTTTGTCATAATAAGCTCTTATGTAATCATGGGCTATACATATCCTTCTATATAATTCTTCACGTGTAGAGGTCCTTATTGCACTTAAAGATTCAACTTCCTTGTATGTATTAAAATGTTCATTCAAAATATATTGCATTAACTTATGAAATTGTTCCTCATAACCAACAGAATTAATTTCGAGACTAGGTAAAATATGTTTGAAAGTTTCAAGTTGAAAAGATAAAGTATTATTTTTATGATAGGTTTTATCAAAAAAAACAATAGAACTCGTATCCATAAATGGATCGTTTAGAAGATTATCGTTTGTTTCTTTTAATGAATTAAAGACCTCGGCTTCAAACCCATCTTTAAAGAAAATACAAAAAGATTCCACATCCTTCGTTTCATCAATTGAAATTGTGTATGAACCTTTATTAAGGAGTAGGTATCTACTTTCTTCAACAGCAAACATGCCTTTATTAGTCTTATAATGGGCTTTACCATTTGAAAATGTTTTTATGGACAGTTGGCCAATTCCTTCCCAGTAAAATTGGTCACTTTTTGCATGTAAAACGAAATTGGTAGAATCATTTTTTGACATAATACACTCTCCATAAGTGGCGTCATTATTTTTTTAACTTTATTATACATAATAATGGAATCTAAGTATGAAAATATATATTATCAATCTAAAACAGTACGGTGGATATGCGTATTGTAAGTGTTAAACTTAAACAACTTATTGTAATCTTAACGTATCCTTATTGCAAATGGTGACAGCTTCGCTGGTACTCACCCTAATATTGCCGTCTATAGCAAAAATATTCATTTTAGTTACAACCCTTAGCGTACCTAAATCAAGGATTTGAATTCCAAAAAATGTCTTAACGTGGGTTTTATGTCATTTGGTTGGCGGGACCCCTGAACGAACAAAGTCTGGTCTTCAAGCAGCAAGATCAAGAGGAAAGAAAGGTGGGAGACCTACTAAGAAAGAAGATAAAGTGGAAATGGCTGTTAAGATGTATAAGAGTAAAGACTATACAATTAAGCAAATTACAGTGGCGACTGGTATCAGTAAGACCACGCTGTATAGGTATTTAGACAAGGCGCTATAGGGTTGCCTCAGTAAGTCGGTTGCAGAAATTACATTTTATGTAAATCATCTGACGGACTAGAGCAGCAACCCTGTGACTAGGCCATATTGAAAGTGTTGTATTTGAAAATGATAAAGCTAAATGTTTTTATGATAAATTCCCAGTAAATAAAGGTCATATGTTAATAGTACCGAAGAGACACTGTGAGGATTATTTTGGTTTAACTATTGAAGAAAAACTTTCAATAGATAAATTAGTATTGAGATGTCAACAGCGGTTCTATTTTCCCTAATTTCAGCGGTCCAAAATTCCCTATTACTAATTAACGGCCGGTTGTATGCCGGCTTTTTGCTTTTCACGAAGTCTAAATGATTGTCCTTTGATATTGAAAGTTGTGGAGTAATGCAACAATCTATCCAAAACCGCTGTTGCTAGGACGTCATCGCCAAATATTTTCCCCCACTCAATATACGATTTGTTAGAGGTTAAAATAATTGACCCTTTTTCATAACGTTTTGAAATGATACGAAAGAATAAATCTGCACTTAACTCATCAAACGGAAAGTATCCCATTTCATCAATTATGAGTACATCGCACCTACTTAACGATCGGACCAGGCGAGAAGTGGTTCCCCTTTGTTCTGCCTTGCGGCAGGAAGTAATGAAATCATCGGCCCGGGTGTAGTAAGCTGTGTATCCTTGACGAAGTGCTTCGATAGCGAAACCTATCGCCAAGTGGGTTTTACCAACACCTGGCGGTCCTAATAATAAGATATTTTCTCCATTCTCAATATAACGACCAGTTATTACTTCTTTTACACGCCGTTCGCTAACACTTGGTTGAAATGAGAAGTCAAAGTCTTCGATAGTCTTGTGAAACGGTAGCTTTGATTTCTTTATTCTAGTTTCTAGTGCTGCACCTTCTTTGTGTTCAATTTCATGTTGAAGAAGGGTGTTTAGAAATTCAGAATATGTTACATTATGTTTAGAGGCATCTTCTAGGATGCCATCTAATTGATTGGCTATGTAAACCAAGCCAACTTTCTTAAGACGTTCAGTTATAAGTTGTGCGTTCATTTGTGATCACCAGCTTTTAATTGTTCTTCATACACGTGAAGTGAACGTTGTTCCACTTCATGATTAGAGGGCTGAATGTGACGGGTCGCCAAACCGTTTTGTGTCACATCTGGCTCTTTTTTTATGTTCTTTATGTGGTTGATATCCGTTAATGATTTATTGATCCCAGAAATAATCGGATGAGTAGCGATGCACTCTAGATCAAAATAGATCTCTAAATGATGATCAAGAGTTTCCTTCACCTTTACTTCCATCCCTTTATAACGATAAGGAACCGAATAGTTTCGATCATTATAAGAAATCATGCTGCTTTCCGTTACGTAAGTAACCTTCCATTTACTTATTGGGAATAAGGGTCTCGTATTCCAATGTAATAAGTGTTTTTGTTCCTCTTCAAAACGCTGTAGAGGTGGCTCAAGCGTCGTTTGATTCGGTTTTTTATTGGCCACTTTGTCCAGCCATCCACTTAACATCTCATTCATCTCATGAAGTGTATTCTTTTGTTTTCTTTGCAGAAAATTCTTCTTAAGGTAACCAACCGCACTTTCTACTTTCCCTTTGGTTTGTGGTCTTGCTGGTTTACACGCTTTCGGAACAACTCCATAGTAAGCTAGGAATTCTTCGAACTTTCGATTAAAACGTATTTGTGTTGGACTATGTAAGGTGACTACCGTTTTCATATTGTCATAGAGTATGTGTTCAGGAACGCCGTTAAAATAGGCAAATGCATTCATGTGGCATTTCATTAGCTGCTCCATATTCATCGTATTTGTAATTTCCATGTATTTCATACGGGAGTAACCTAAAACGATGATAAATACATAAAGCTTTTGTTTCTTCCCATCAACCTCATGTTCTCCAATCTCTGCCCAGTCCATCTGTGCTTGCTTTCCAGGAGGTGTTTCAAAACGGATACTCGATTGTTTCTTTGGTTTCTGGCGATAAGGTCTGATGAAATCTCTTAAAATAGTCATCTTTCCTGGATAACCCATAGATTGAATTTCCTCAAGAAGCACTTCGCAGTTAGTGGTACCTTCCTTTAACCGTCTTAATAAATAGTCTTTATATGGATCTAAAAGGCTTGTTTTCAATTTACCGTGAGGTTGTTTTTTTTTCTTTGGTAACTCATTTTGATTTAAGTATTTTCGTATTGTTTTTGGATCAAAGCCTGTTAATTCTGCTATAGCAATCTGAGTCCAACCTTTTGAGTGATACTCTTTAATCATAAAAAATTCCCCATCCTTGATCATTATCTCTCTACACTCCAAGTTGTTTTTGAGATAATTATCCGTTATTATTGGGGAATTTCACACCGTTGTTATTAGGGATTTTACCACCGTTGTTTTCAGAGAAGTAAATCATTATTGGATTCAAGGTATAAACCGGAAGGTTACAACATTGGAGTGAATTGTGGGGAGACAGCAGGTCAAACGATTTTTCATTGTCACATACACTTAATACCAAGATACTTTAACGATATTAATGACCCCACAGGTGGTGTTAGAGGAGTGATTCCACAAAAAAGGATTTATAAATAATTATACATATTATTAGGAGGTTCCAATGCTAACAAATTTGTATTTGGTTAGACATGCCCATTCTACTTACACACCAGAGGAATTAAAAAGACCCTTATCAGAAAAAGGACTAAAAGATGCTTACAAAGTCAAAGAGTTACTAAGAGAAGAAAACATTGATCATGTTATCTCAAGTCCATATTTAAGGGCTATACAAACGGTTGAAGGAATAGCATTAACACTGGGCAGGGAGATTCAAATTGTAGATGAATTTAAAGAAAGAAAGCTAACGAAGGAAGATGTTAATGATTTTGAGCAAGCAATTAGAAAGGTTTGGGACAACCCTGATTTTTCTTGGGAAGGTGGAGAGTCAAACAAGAGTGCCCAACAAAGAGGAATTAAAGGCATTGAAATGGCTTTAGATAAATATGAAGGCAAAAATGTTGTTGTAGGAACACATGGAAATATTATGGTACTAATGATGAATTATTTTGATGAACAATACGATTTTGAATTCTGGAAGAAGCTTGCTATGCCAGATATATATAAACTTTCTTTCCAAAAAAAAACCTTAGTTAATTGTATAAGAATATGGAAAGATTCTAACTTAATTTAACTTGTGAAATCCTTATTAATAGTGAAGTATAAAGTTCTATTTCAAACGGTAGCTTGTTTAGTTGAACAAGTCAGTTAAAAAAAGTCGGTTCCTTAGCGTACAGGAATTCGACTTTTTTTAGTTAAAATTCGCTTAGCGTACAAAACTTCCGAAATGTTGGCTGTACCCCTATAATTCCCTCAACAACTTCGTTCTATTCATCTGATATTAAGCTAGTCCTGGCTTATATCGGCCGGACTAACTTAGAGCAAGAAAAAAATGCTAAGCCCGTCACATCAAAGGCTTAGCGTATATTTTGTTCATCCAGCCTAGTTATCCATTTTGATAAAACTTTAAGGTGCTCGCAGTCAAGCAACCGTTTTCCCAACGAAACTACACATTTTCAATAATAATCCTTTGTGCTGTTCTCAGGTTGCGTTTTACAGTTCTCAACACATTTTCTTCTTCTGCGTAAGCACCTACTTGCACACCGTCAACAATTACACGTTTAATAGCCATATTGCTTTTCAGATTAGTCGATTTTCTCTTCAAATTAAACGCGCGTGCTAACCCATTAACATGCCCTTGGGCAACCGCTTGCCGCCAATTCGGGTCTCTTAATTTTTGGGCATCGCTTGCATGATCAATAAATCCGTTCTCCGTTAATAAAGCGGGCATTCTGGTTTCTCGCAGTACATGGAAATCGGCCTTTTTTTTACCACGGTTATGCAAGTTATTTACTTTGACAATTTCTTCATGCATAATGTCCCGAATTAACGCTGTTCTCGATGAATCAGACAAACTGTTATGAATATAATCTTCATACCCATGAGCTGAACCGTTAAATGCATTAACGTGGATGGATAGAAAATAATCTGCACCCCAAGCATTCGCATCATCTGTACGTTCTTTCAAGCTGCGCGTAATATCTGCTGTTCTACTCATTTTAATTTGCAGGCCTTCATAATGGTTTTCCAAGAGATTCCGGATGCTATGGGAAATATTTAAGGTAATTTCTTTTTCCTGCATCCCATTGCCAATAGCTCCTGGGTCCACTCCCCCGTGACCAGGATCTAAATATAATTTAAACATTTTACACCACCTCGTACAAATACAATATGATCGAAGAGTAACGGAGGTATAGGAATTCGTCTGAGGTACATATAAAAATAGGTGATGATAGGCATTACATTTCATTGAATCAGATGATTTATTTTAAAGCTAAGAAATTTTCCAAATGCGAGACCATATGTATGAGCAGCAGGAATTAATGTTCCATATTTTTCGTGGGTCAGGCAAACTCTTTTCATCTAGACAGTAGGCTGATTGATTATTGATGCTTCTTTCTTAACAAAACACCTAAGTGATTCTCTGTGCATATACTGTATCATTACTACAGGATTATGATTAAATACAACTCAATCCATACATAAAATAATCAAGGAGAGGTTAATTTTGAAAATTCCAAAGACAGCCAAAGTTAGTATCCCCTTTCCATCCGTATGGGGGATTGATGCTTCTATTGCGGGGAGATCCATTATTAGAGGTATACTTACCATTGATTCCATTGTAGACAACAAAGTAGTAGGTACAGTTAATTTTCGTGGTATACCTATTCCGATTAATGGGTATTGGGACGAAAGCGCTAAACAAATAAGTTTCGATTCACCATATGCCTCCTTTTTTGGCAACTTGACAATATTTGATGAGACCGCTATAAGCATTCGGCATTTCGTTTTAAGTGGACGGTTTATAATGAAACCTCCCTCTTTGCTGGCTGGTGAATATGGAAATTGGATTGCTACAACCTTTACACCCCGTTTGGGACCTCCCATATATACTAATGTTTTACCACCTGCTGGTGCCTTTTCAGTCTCAAGTATGCTCTTGGGACAGCAATTGTTTTAATTAGACCATGACTTTATAAAAACAACCTTCGTTTGTGATTGACTAAGGTTGTTTTTTATAAAGTGTTCTCGGAAAATACAGCCTTGCTTTAAATCTGAGTTTAGCGTATATCTCCGTTAAAATGTACTCGGAACCCTTTGATGATCGTGCCTAGTTAGATAAACAAATATTGATACTTCCTTATAGAAATAGCCTGCTTGGTTAGGTACGTTGTTTCACAATCCCCGGAAATTTTTAATATAAGTAATGAATGCTTATTTTTTTCCTTCCGATAGCTTTCTATATAAAGAAGCTCTAGATACATTTGTAATTTCACAAATTTGATTTACAGTCATATTTCCTTCTTTATATAGCTTTACTGCATAATTCATTCCTGCGTGATTTTTATGATATTTCTTTAACCGTCCTTTAAACTTCCCTTCTTTCTTTGCGAGCTCAATTCCTTCACGCTGACGCATACGAATAAGGTCTCGCTCTAATTGGTTAACACCAGCCATTACCGTAATTAAGAATTGGCTATATGGATTATCTTCTGATAAATCTAGCCATGTATCCTTAAGTGATTTTAAGCTTCCCTTTTTATTTCGTATTAAATCAATCAATTCAAATAAATCTTGCGTACTTCGAGTGATCCGAGTTAAATCTGTAACATAAATAATGTCACCTTCCTGTAAATCCTCTAACATTTTTTGAAGTTGTTCACGATCTTTTGTGGCTCCTGAAGTTTTTTCTTCATAAATAATATCCATTCCAATTTCGTTCAATTGCCGAAATTGTCTTGAAGGATTTTGGCTAGTCGAACTGACGCGTACATAACGGGGTGGCGTCAGGAAAATGCGGATTTACAACGATAAGGAATTTCCAATATAAAAAGCCTGATTTCCCATCACCTAAATTGAGAAATTAGGCTCTTTTTTCGTTACTCCATAAACAGCATTCTATTACTGAATATGTAATTTACTTCGGGATAACAGGGACCCAGAGTTCGTGTCTTGGTTTATGCTTCGGACCGTAATAACATTCTATACACGGTAAATTTGCAAGTTCATACTCGGAGGTAGGGACCCACTCGGAATATAAACGTTTCCATGCATCCACTATGTTCGGAAAAACTGCCCATGTACTTGCGGGAATAATAAGCGTCTCCATATTTTCTGGGGATTCCCCATCGTATCTTACGCCCATGAAATAGGAAAATTGTTCATCTGTGATGGCAGCTTCTTTTCCGCAAACCCCCAGAAGGCTTTCAAGCGTGCATTTTGGATTTTCCCATGACATATCTACTAGTTCTTGCATAAATCCATCTTTTTTCGCAGTGTTCCAAAGCGTAGGGATTGTTTTAAATGCTCTGCTTGTTTTTACTGGCTTGCTTTTTCCGACAATTCTTAATTCAAAATCAAGGTTTTCAATTCTGTAGTCCATCTCGGTATCTCCTTTAATAGAAATTTGAAAGGAAATTTTGGGAAAGGCTTTTAACTGTACCCCTCTATTACGAGCATTGGAAGGGGTTACCCCATGCATTTTTTGAAAAGCACGTGAGAAAGTATCAGAAGAAATATAACCATATTTAATTGCCACATCGATGATCCGAATATCACTTTTTTGAATTTCAAATGCTGCAAGTGTTAACCGTCTTCGTCTAATATATTCTGATAGCGATACACCTGAGATTGAAGAGAACATTCTTGAAAAATGAAACTCAGAACAGTTAGCTGCTTTTGCAATCTCTTTGTAGTCTATTTCTTCATCCAGGCTATTTTCAATGTAGTTTAACGCATTGTTCATTCTTTCTAGCCAATCCATAAGTTTACTCCCTTTCAATATTTACTTTAAAACAAAATAGATAATAATTACCGACATTTCATGCCTAAAAATGTTGGTGAAAAAATACACCTTTTGATAGAATCAGGACAAACTATTTGTTTCTTTCCGATAGATTTCTATATAATGAAGCCCTAGATACATTAGTAATTTCACAAATTTGATTTACAGTCATGCCGCCTTCTTTATATAGTTTTACTGCATAATTCATCCCTGCGTGATTTTTATGATACTTCTTTAAACGCCCCTTAAACTTTCCTTCTTTCTTTGCTAACTCAATCCCTTCACGTTGACGCATACGGATAAGGTCGCGCTCTAATTGGTTCACACCAGCCATTACTGTAATTAAGAATTGGCTGTATGGATTATCCTCTGATAAATTTAGCCATGTATCCTTGAGTGATTTTAAGCTTGCCTTTTTCCTTCGTATTAAATCAATCAATTCAAATAAATCCTGCGTACTCCGAGTGATCCGAGTTAAGTCTGTAACATAAATAATGTCGCCTTCCTGTAAATCCTGCAACATTTTTTGAAGTTGCTCGCGATTCTTTGTTGCACCAGAAACTTTTTCTTCAAAAATAATATCCATCCCGATTTCGTTTAATTGCTGAAATTGCCTTGAAGGATTTTGGTTAGTCGAACTGACACGTATATAACCAATTTTCCGCAAAATATCACCTCATTTTTGAGATAAGTCTTATGAGACACTCTTAACTATGATTTTATCAGTCTACTATGTCACTTTTGGAGTTATTTTGCGCTTGTTTTAAGTAATATTTTGCATTATAAGTAAATATAAAAACGCTATCATCATATAAAACGATAGCGTTTTTATTTACTTGATTCCGATTACTAAACTATCTCGTGCGGCTTCAACAACTTCTGTTGTTATTGTTTCAAGCTTATTAATTTCGAGTATTCTTTCAATTTGAGTGAACAGTCTCTGTATGAGCCTAAAGTTCCCTCCAGTAATCTTTATTATGCTAGTTATTGCCTCATAATCGGAAAAGTCCTCAAGCTTTATAGAAAGTCCTAACTCTCTCCATTTATATTCCAAAATATGATGGGTTTCATCTTTACTAAGTTTATCAAATTCATGGGCAAATCCAATTCTAGAGTAGAGTTGAGGGTATCGAGCTAATCGCTTTTCAATGCCAGGCATTCCAATTAATATCATCGCTATATCATTTCGATCGTAGATATCCCTAAGTTGTTCTAAATTTTGTACTTTTAGGCGATCTATTTCATCAACAATAATCAGGTCGATATCTTCATAAGCGTCAGTGGAGTACTTTTCTTCTTCTCCCTTAGTAAGTACTTTATACATAGTTCTTACCATGTTCATTCTAATTCCAATAGTATGAATCTCGTCAGTCATTTTAGTGGCTCGTACAGCTGGAGCTGTATAAAAAATTGTCCTAGCCTCAAGTATTTTTTCATCTGCATCTTGGCCAATTTCATTTGCTGTTTTATAAGCTATTTGTTTTTCAATGGAATCCCAATTTGCATAATACCTTGAGGACAATGTTTTTCCTACACCCGGTAATCCATAACAAATGCCTATATATTTATATTTGATACATGCATCACAAAACTCGGCAAATCGCTTATATTCTTTTGTTTCAATAAATTTTTGACCTTTATTCATTGAAATACCTCTTTAACTTTGACTTTGACTTTTTGGTAGGTTCATTTATTTTGTTCTCTAGATCCTTTTTCTTTGACAAGGCAATTTCTTCTACAACAGTTTTTCCAGAATCGAGTTGCTTTTTTAGACTTCTCCGTATTTTATTTCGTGCTGAAACAATCTCTTTTAAATCTACTGTATAATCGGAGATTTCAGGGGAAATAGCCGTACATAAGTATTTATCTTGATAAAACACTCGAATCTCCGCAATGTCTCTTGGATTATAACGAATAATGACAGTTTCTCCAATGTATGCAGCTAGATTTGTGTCTATATATCTAAGTCCTTGGAAGTGAATCCCGTCAGAATGAACCTTCCTTGGTTTCGCTACATTTAGCAATAATAAATCAAGACTTTCCAAACTCTCAGGCATATTGGGAAGAAATCCAGAATTATTCCACGCCTGTATCGGTTCTTTTTTTGTTGTACTGTGAACCCTATGGTGATAGTTACTTATAATGAAATTTGATAATTTTTCATCTAATTCTTTAATGGTAAGAAGTGAAGTGCTAGTCTGATTTCCCAAATAACCGGGTAAATCTTGCAGAAACAATTGATTAATGGTTAAAAAGAATCTCTCTATTTTCCCACGCCCTCTTGGAACACCAACTGTAGAAAAAACTAGATTAATTTTTAAATCAACTGCTACTTGCTCTAAATGGTTGGATGTAAAGTCACTCCCATGGTCTGTATAAAATATTTCAGGAATCCCACATATTTTCCAATCGGGATTGCTTTTTTTCCATATTGCTTGGTGTAAGACCAAAGATGTATGTATAGCAGAGGGATTTTCAAAAGTTAAGAAATATCCAGCGACTGCTCGGCTATAATCATCTAAAATGATTGTTAGCCAAGGTCTTTCTGGTTTTCCTTTTTCATTTAAAACTATAATGTCTAATGGGGTATGGTCTGCTTGCCAAATTTCATTGGGGTAGCTTGCCTCTCTTCGATGAATTAAATCATATTGATTGTTGTATGCTTTTTGGCCATCATGCGCTAACTTCTTCAGGCTTGGCAAAAGGGACTGTGATACCTTATGCACTTGATAATAACTTGGTTTTTCCCAGCCTTTTTTCTGACATTGCTCACAAATCATCCGATGAATAGACGTTAATGAATTCCTTTTGTACTTCAATATCAATTGTTCGATCGACACGACAACTTCTGGCTCTAAATGTGTTTTGCCGGCATCACTTCTTGTTTTTCGAATTAAACCTTTTAATCCATTTTGTTTATAGTCCTGAATCCAGTATTGCAGCGTTCTTTTGGCAATACCGGTTTCTTTTATAATAACAGTTAATGTTTTCTCATCGGTAAGATAAGGCGCAATGATTTTATACTTTACCATTGCTTCTCGACGTTGTTCTTCTGAATAAGCCGTTAATGGAGGATGTTCATTTTGCATTAATAACCACCTTTCCGATTTATTGTCTTTCTAAATAGCGATAAATTGTAGTACGAGATACACCCCATTTTTCTGCGACATCTTTGATAGGTGTACCACTTTCAATTAGGGATTTCATCATTTCTATGTCTTTCAATCCAAACTTTTCTGGTCTGCCACCGAGCCTTCCTCTTGCTCTAGCTGCCACTCGACCGGCAGCCGATCTTTCTTCTATTAAATTACGTTCAAATTCAGCAAAAGCTGCGAATAAGTGAAACATCAATTGTCCTGTTGCATTACTTTTATCCATTGTTAGGTTTTCTTGAAGACTATGAAAACCAATACCACGTTTATTTAAGTTATTCACAATTTGGATCAAATCTTGCATGTTGCGTCCTAGACGATCCAATCGCCAAACTACAATTGTATCGCCTTCACGTGCATAATGAATTGCTTCCTCTAAACCAGGACGTTGTTTTTTTGTTCCACTCATTTTATCGTGAAAAATCTTCTTACAACCATATTGAGTTAGTGCATCTGTTTGTAAATCTAAATTTTGTAATCCTGTAGATACACGTGCATATCCAATTAACACCAATTATCACTCTTTCTAATTTTTACTCTATTACCATTGTAACATAAGATAGAAACACATTGGTTATTGAACATAGAATAATGAACAGAGTTTTATTACATATAAGACAATAAAACACGCTTCTTTTAAATCAAAAAGAAGCGTGTTCAGAAAAGGACGAGTTTTGGAACAAATATTGGGTTTAAGAAATATTGGCAGGCTGCTTTTTTGATAAAAAGCGCTTTTTTAATTTTGTTCCGCAATCGGTCCATATTCTGGAATAAGTGATTGTATAAATAATTAAATTTTGAGATAATTATCATTAAGGAAAAGGGAGTTTAAATGGAATAAGATTGCTCACTAAAAGAAGTAATGAAAATATGACTTATAAGGGGTAGAGTTATGAAGCATAAAACATCAGAAAGATTATTTAGAATAGATTGCGGATATATATATATCCAAGAGTTTTCCATTAAAGATGCAGATAGTATATACAGAATTTCAAATCAACCCGAAATATTTAAGTTCTTGCCAGACTGGAAATCAACAAAAGAACAAAGGGTAGATTGGGTTACCAATTATGAAATACCAGCAAATAAAGCCTTTCTTGATGCCGCTGTAAATACATCAAACATAGATGGTCATTTTTTAAAACTAGGGGTATTTATTAAGGAAACAGATGAATTTATTGGTTGGTGCTGTACAGGCATTAAAGATGAGCTACCTTCACCGAATAGAGAAATTATGTATGCCATTTCAAGTGAATTTCAAAAGAAAGGATACGCTACTAAAGCGTCTAAAGGATTGATTAACTATTTGTTTACAAATACAAATTTAGATGTCATTAACGCAGTAGCTTTAATTAACAACGTTTCATCAAATAAAGTTATTGAAAAATGCGGATTTACTTATCTGAGTCAACAAACGATAGAAAATGAATTATATAATCACTATATATTGAATAAATCAGAGTGGATGAAAAAGCATTAAATGAAAATGTTGTTGTTCCAGAAAAGGGCGCTTTAATGGAGCAACGAAAAAAGCCTAATTTCTCAATTTTAATGAGAAATTGGGCTTTTTATATTTACTCATAGTGCAAAATAGCGCTTAAAATAGGTGCAAAATAACTCCTAAATTGACATCAGTAAAATAAGGGTGTTGACTAGTATCATAACTTATAGTCATAAGTGAAATGAAAAAGAGGTGCATTTTCGTGAAGTATGGTTATGCAAGAGTATCTACTTTGAATCAAGATTTAGAAAACCAAATAGCAACATTAGAGAAAGAAAATTGTGATTTTATTTATTCTGAAAAATATACTGGAACAAAAACAGATCGGCCAGAATTTCAAAAGTTATTGGCCAACTTAAAAGAGGGAGATACTTTAATTGTTACGAAATTGGATCGTTTTGCACGATCGACAGTAGACGGGATTCATACAATTAAGAATCTATTTGAAAAAGGAGTAAAGGTGCATATTTTAAATATGGGCTTAGTTGAAAATACTCCAACTGGAAGACTTATTTTTAACATTATGAGTGCATTTGCAGAATTTGAACGTGATATGATTGTCGAAAGAACGCAAGAGGGAAAAGCACTTGCTAAATTACGGGCGGACTTTAGGGAAGGGCGACCTAAAAAATATCAAAAAAAACAAATCGAACACGCCTTATCTCTTCTCAATCATCATTCTTATAAAGAAGTAGAAGAAAAGACTGGTATTTCGAAAAGTACACTTACAAGAGCTAAGCGACAATTGAAAAAAGAGCAAGATACTTAAATTAAATTATATTTTTAACAGGAAAACATTACGGACTAGAGCAGCTATCCTGTCAGTATGCTGATAAGATGTCATCTAGTTAATAAAGGAGATATGTTATGGTTAGTATGCAAGAAACAGCTTATCCCCGATTAAAGAGTTGTCCAAGTTTTACAGAATTAGAAAAACTTTTTTCACCCAGCTCAAGTGAAATTTCATGGGCAAAACAGAAAGCACGTAACTCGTTTTCGCAATTAGGTCTATTAACAATGCTAAAAACATTCCAATGTCTAAATTATTTTCTTCCAATCAGAGATACTCCACCAGTTATTATTGAACATATTGCGAGAAAAGCAAAGCTTAATCTACCAGAGCGAGAAGAATGGAGTTCTTATCATCGTTCTGGTACAGGAATCCGTCAAATCGCTATGATTCGTGAATATCGTCGAGCTAAAATGTTTAATGACCAAGCTCGTCAAGTCATGTTTAATATTATGAAAACATCTGTATTGGAAAAGGACGAAAAAAGCGATATCATTAATATTGCAATTGATGAGCTAGTCAAACACAGCTATGAGCTTCCTGCTTTTAGTACACTTACAAAAGCTGTAGACCATGTACATGCTGAAGCATATCGTACTTTATATCAATCCATTTCAGATGCATTAACAATTGAAGAAAAACAAAAGATAGATCAATTGTTTCAGAGTAGGGAAGGTTCTACTTATTCTGATTGGAATGTAGTGAAACAAGATCCTGGACGTCCCACTTTATATCAATTAAGACGCTGGATACATCGAAAAAACTGGCTCAACGAACGGTATGTAGGTTCTGATTTTTTTCAACGTCTCCACATTCCGCCTGCAAAAATTGAAAGATTAGCAGCTGAGGCTAAAACATTAGATGCATCTCGAATGAAAGAATTGGAGGCGCATAAAAGATATACATTAGCTGTCTCACTATTATCTGTCCAATTTGCAAGTACTATTGATGATATTGGAGAAATGTATATAAAGAGGATTGCTAGTTCGCATAAAAAGTCTGAAGGTTCCCTTCAAGAATTGAAAAAAAAGAAAGAAAAACAAACTGATAACTTAATTGCGATTCTACATAATACGGTACTTGCATTTCAGTCCGAAGGATCGATAGAGGAAAAGGTGCAAGAATTAGAAAATATAATTGGCGGAACCTCTGGTCAACGTGTATTAGATGATTGTGAAAATCATTTAGCTTATGCTGGAAACAATTACTTTTCATTTATATGGAAGCATTTAAAAAGCAGTAGAGCAGAGTTAATGAAAATATTAGAAACGTTAGAATTTAAATCAACAAACCAAAATAAAGGGTTAGAACAATCCATTTTATTTTTAGTGAAAAATAAAATGAAGAAATCTGAATGGATTCCTATTATGGACTTAACTAATCAAAAAAATAATGAAGCTGATTCACATACAACGTCTGTGGTTGACCTTTCCTGGATACCTGAAAAATGGTGGCGATGGATTCGTCCACATCAGAGAAGGAACGCTCCTCCTGAAAAGATTCATCGGCGCCATTTTGAAGCCTGTGTTTTTTCTCAGATTTGGTTGGAATTAAAGTCTGGAGACTTATATATAGAAGGAAGCGATAAATATGCAGATTATCGAAAACAATTAATTTCTTGGGATGAATATCAAGAAAATGTCGCTACTTTTTGCAATCAAGCAGGACTTCCTACGACTGCTCAAGAGTTTAAAATGCAAGTTTACAACAAACTAGAAAAAAGGGCTAGAAGTGTAGACGTTTCTTTCCCAAAAAACAAAGCTGTCACACTACGTAATGGTGAGCCAGTTATCACAAAACCTAAAAAGAAAAGAGTATCTCCTTTGTTAAAAGCCGTACGAAAACGTATTGATGAAAAATTGGTTCCCATTAATGTATTAGATTTATTAGGAGACACAGAATATTGGTTAAACTGGACTCGTTTTTTCGGCCCGATTTCTGGTCATGATGCAAAGTTAGAAAAGCCACCTGAACGCTATTTGACAACTGCTTTTTGTTATGGATGTAATTTAGGTCCCACCCAAACAGCACGCTCTCTAGGAAGTGTAGATCGAAAACATATATCTTGGATAAATGAAAGACATATTACAGAAGAAAACATTCAAAAAGCCATTGAGTGGATTATTAATGCCTATAATCGATTTAAATTACCTAAATATTGGGGAAATGGAACTAGTGCTTCGGCTGATGGCACAATGTGGGATTTATATGAAAAAAATTTATTATCAGAAAATCATATTCGATATGGAGGATATGGTGGAATTGGTTATTACCATGTCTCCGACACTTATATCGCTTTATTTAGCCACTTCATTCCTTGTGGTGTCTGGGAAGGTGTTTATATTTTGGATCTTCTCATGAAAAATAAATCTGATATTCAACCTGATACTCTCCATGCTGATACCCAAGGACAAAATGCACCTGTTTTTGGGTTAGCTTATTTACTGGGGATTCAACTTATGCCACGTATTCGTAATTGGAAAGATTTAAAGTTCTTGCGACCAAGTAAAGAGTCTACCTATCAACATATTGATGGATTGTTCTCACACTCAATTGATTGGAATTTGATTGGAAATCATTATAAAGATATGTTACGTGTAGTAATGTCGATTAAAATGGGACGAATTCATCCTTCCACGATTTTAAATAAGTTAAATACATATAGTAAAAAGAACAAGTTATATCAAGCTTTTCGAGAGTTAGGTAGTGCCATTCGCACTTTATTTTTGTTAAAGTATCTATCAGATGAAAAATTGAGAAGTACAATTCAAGCAGCCACAAATAAAAGTGAATCTTTTAATGGGTTTTCAAAATGGCTATTCTTTGGTGGTGAAGGAATCATTGCAGAAAATAATCGAGAGCGTCAAAGAAAAATCATTAAATACAATCATCTAATCGCTAATTGCTTAATTTTTTACAATGTATTTCACCTTACACGGATTCTTCATGAATATATACAAGAGGGAAATAAAATTGATGCGGAAGTATTGTCTGATCTGAGTCCGTATTTAACATTTCATGTAAACCGCTTTGGGAAATACCGACTAGATTCTAATCGGCGCCCTCCAAATATTGAATTTGATATACCTGTATCACCGATTCCAATTGAAGGAACTGGTTAATCTAAGCAAGAGCGGGGACAATTTATATAACTTCCCCTCTTGCTTTACGTTTGCGAGTGGCTCCAAAAAGAAGGAATCGTTGCCGTACCCCTAGGTTGGGAACATATTAATCTACTAGGAGAATATCATTTTAATTCGGAGAAAGTGGTCTCGTTAGATTCTTTAAGACCATTAAAACTTTCTTAACGTTGTAAAAATGGGGGAATCGTCAGGAAAATAGGCTTAGCGTTGTAAATCCGCATTTTCCTGACGGGACCCCTATAAGTTCTTTTTTAATAGTAATAATGCAATAAGGAGAAAATTAACTTTCTTCTTATTGCATTATTGCTGGCTAAGTAGTTTAGAGTTTCTTGTCCTAAGTACAAAAAGTTTAGACTTTCATGTCCCGTTATTAAGACAAGAAAGTACCTACAAAGTTTATGATAAGGACTATTTTCCAACGATTGTTCATGAGATTTTAGTTTAGAGATTCATGTCTTTGTACATTACAGAAGCAAATCCATGTGATCTTATGGGTACGTGTAGGTTTAAATGTAGGTTACTTTTCTACTCTGTAACAAGTTTAAATATATAGTATATAAAAAATAAACAAGATAGATATGCTAGTCTATAGCTACTAGTGATTGGGTGTGTAGTAGGTATATATAAAGAACCCGACATTTGTGCCAGGCTCTTTTGGGTTATATTTGAGATTAGAGTTTGTTAAATTTAGTCTTTATTTCTTCTTTTTCTTTTCGCTCATCTTTTGGTGTACGCGTGAAGCATACGGAAATATTCCTTGTACCAATAAGCTTATGAGCATCGGGTAAAAGTTTTTCCGTTTTCGCTTTATTTTCTAAACTCCGTTTTTTTCCATTTAAATCATTATTAAGGAAACTGCGAAAATATATTTTGTCTTGTTCATTATCTTTACTGGTAGGATATGAATATGAACAAGCCAATCTATCCTTAAGCAGAATATTAGCTTTTGTTGGAATAGCGTTATGTAGAGCCTTGAAAAAATATAGTGGTTTAAAAGGACCGTTTTTATTATAATCAATTTCCAGGAACTCACAAAGTTTTTTGTATAAAATCTTATTCAGATCTGCTAATGGTAAGTGAAACGATTTGTAATTTTCTTCATTTTTGTATATTAACGGTAATTCCAAAAATTCGTTAGTGCCTCTTTTAAATAAGCCCAATGTGTATACTTTATTTGCTGTATCATCATAACTTTTTTTATCATCTATATCCCTTCCAGCGGCGTATTAGTGTTGATGGGGCATTTTCTTTTACAGGTTCATTATGACATATTTTAGTTATTGATATCATTAGAATAAAGAGATTATTTTTTAATGAATTAACAAATAAAAACCCTCCATTATCAGGAGGGTTTTGCTTTCTAAATAATTTACTTTTAAATTGTAGTCCTAATATTTTATTGTAACGGTCCTAATAACCCCATAATTTCTTTGGCTTTTTGGTTTTCAATGCTATAGTAAATTTCTAATCCTTGACGATTACCTCTTATAACCTTCCCTTTCATTTTAGATAAATGTTGGGAAACTGTTGATTGTGGAATGTTTAAAATTTCGGTCATTTGGGTTACATTTAGTGTTTTATGTTTAGAAAGCTCACTGATCAGTTTTAAGCGCATTGGGTGTGCCATAACCTTTAAAAGCTCTACATCCTCTTCTAAAATCGTATTTTCTACGTGTTGATTCGCAAAACTTGTCATAGTATCTTCTCCCCTTATTTGTTCTCTTCTCTTCTAATGTCATATAACTTCTGTAATACCTAATATCATTATATTTGAATGTTCTTTGTGAATTATAATAACTAAATTATACAATATCAATTTGTGTTAGTAGTGTAGTTAATGTGTGGTTTGTATGAAGTTTTAATTTGTAATGGTCTGAATGTAGCCTATTTATTAGACGGGACAAAATAATAAAGTATTATTAGGTAATAATATTTAAGTCATTAAGTATACAGGTAAGATTAGATTAGACTTGAATTAATACTTTACATAAACCATAACTAATTAAGTTGCCAAGCTCCTTTGCTTATTGCAAACTTTATGTTGTTTTCCGTTTATTACTAATTTTAGAATTACGTAGATATTATAAATTTCCGAATCTATATTTAACTATTTTAATGTTTATATATTAAAAAGTTTAAGGATATGTGTTATTATTTATATTGCAGGAATCATAGCTACCCTGCTTTTTTTAGTTACTAAGGAGGAGTGCAATGATGAGAGTTTTAATCGAGTTTTTGTTATTTATGTGTTGCCTTGCTTCTATTTTTCAGCTTGCATTGGTAATTAGACGTTATATGGCCATAAAAAAAGATTGGTTATTATGTAAAACAAAAGTCTTTAGTCAATCATGTGTGACTGGTTGTTATATTCTAGCTTTTTTTGTATTGAGATTCTATTAAGAACCTTTTATATAAGAATGGATACTAATGAATTTTAATTACCTTAGAACAAAAAAAGAACTTAGAAACCATAATACATAAAGGTTATAAGTTCTTTTTTGCTATTGAAACATTAAGTTACTGGCAGGTTTATTATCCATTTTACGAGAGTTTACAATTTCCGTATTACTCCCTCATTAATTCCAGTCATATAATCTCCATACATATTCCTTGCGAAAAGCTCGTTTTGTACTCCTAATTCCCATTTTTCGTTTGTAGCAGCTGCAAGATAAATAAACATATCTTTAACATGTAATTCAGTCTTCTTTTTATCATAATTGTCATAATTACTAAAGGAACTTATATACCTACAATACATCTCAAACAAGTGAGTTTCATCAAAATAAGTATCTCCTATGACACTGTAAACATGATCATTTCCAAAAAGGAACTCTGTCATTTTCGATATTAGGTCAAATTGATGCTCCTTTAGTACAAACCATTCTGCACCAAGGTGCTTAGTTTTTTCTGGTTCTGATTTATCATAACGAACTGCAGATGCAAGTTTAGAAATGTAGCTTCCTGTTATCACCACTAGCATATCTGCTAATTGTAATCCAACAAATTCTTTAGAATCCTTCTCTTCCATTATATTGCCAAACCCAATATTCTCAAATGGCTTAGAAGGTATTCCCTGATCAAGAATTAGTGTAGATTGCTCAGGTTCCCATATACCGTGTAACTTATTCTCACTTAACCATAAATCAACATCAGAGCTTACCTTTTCCCAGTCAAATGATACTTTTTCAAATACCACATCATTAGCTAATTTCTTCCCATTCCCAATGTCCTTTATCATTTTTTTGTAATATGCTATTTGGTTCCTCATTCTAGCAATATTCTTATGTTTTGCCACAAATTCTTTCAAATCTTTTTGAATAGAGTATAGTATTTCATTGATTGTTTTTTCTGGATCAAAAAGATTTCTAATAACCTCTTCAGATGCTTCTAATTCACAATATTTTGTGAGACTGTATTTAAACAAAATAGCAGAGTCGATAAATCTTTTTGCTTCCAGTTGGAGAATCCACTGTGTAAGTCTAGCATCAATAACCATCGACATTTTATTTACTGAAAATAGTAAGTTAGAGACATTTGCATCTAGTAGCATGTTAAATAAATTTAAATAAAAACTACTATTTACTTCTTTCATACTTGCAACGCCGAAATTGAAATTGCCTTTTAGAATATCAATTCCTTTTAGCTCTTTCTCAACTTTATTTTTTTGTCCGCTTCTATAGTTTTCAACCAGTTCCAGGTATTTTTTGTTAACATTTTCTAGGGAATCTTCTGGAATATAAAGTACATCGGCTACATAAGAACGCATTAAATCATCACCTAGATTTATTCTTCTATCGTCACGGTATGTATTTGGAATTCTGATTGTTTCTTGTGGTCCTTTTTCATCAATAAACACTTGTCCCATTGTTAATCATCCTCTCTTCTACTTAAGTCATTTAATTTTTACTACATTGTAAATGGATAAATAGTACACTCTAAAATTGCATTTAACGTTTTTTCTTAATGTTAGTATCTACAAATATATTATATATACGATATATGTGTTTTGTATGGAGTTACTGTAAATTTTTTGGGAA
The DNA here is from genome assembly GCF_051916145.1 of Bacillus cereus group sp. MYBK245-2. NCBI lineage: Bacteria > Bacillati > Bacillota > Bacilli > Caryophanales > Bacillaceae > Bacillus > Bacillus cereus group sp. MYBK245-2. The sequence continues at coordinate 34,183 of NZ_JBQAGB010000016.1, forward strand.
GTTTTCACAAAAGTAATCTATATAAAGAAAGCCTTAACTCTAATTTTTATGAATATGCTTATAGTTCAAAAAAGATAAAAGCCCTCCTGTGAATGGGAGAGCTTTTATCTTTCATATAAGTGAATCCGATTTTATGATTTTAAAAATGAATGTCGTCTGTTATACCCCTATAACGCTGACTTCATTATTATACTAATGTATATAACGGAAATCAATATTATAGTAATAGGTAGATTCCCCTGCTGCTCATCTTTTTAATAATAACATCATAAAAATTATATTTAAACATATATAGTTTTACGGTTTTAATTATTATATACTTATACAAGTGATTTAGCTCTTTATAAGAGTTGAAATTACGTTATATATAAGGAGTGGTTTGAATGAAAAACAAATTTGTGCGTATGATCATGTTAACGCTGGTAATGATAGTATCAATTTCAGCACTTGCAGCATGTGGAAATAATCGTAACCCTGAAGAAGTTGCTACAGCGTATTTCGAAGATGCAAAAGAAGGAAATGTTAAAGATTTTGGCGAGTTATTCACTCCTGAAGCGAAGAAAATCGTTGCTTTTGTGGGCGGAAATGCAGACCTAATGAAATCAGTTAGCAAGGATCTTAAAAGCTATAAAATTCGAAAAGTCGAAGAGAAAAATGAAATTGCTACAGTAACTGTTGATGCTGTATATAAAGATAATCCTAAAAAGGTAATCGTAATTGAACTAGAGAAAACGGATGATGGTTGGAAAATTAGTAAATCATAAAAAAACGGTCTAGAATTCTAGGCCGTTTTTTTTACTTCCTCAATCTTCTTCAAAATCACGTAGACTAGCAAGTAATTCTGTGAATGTTGAGCAAACAGGATATATTGCTTCTTCTATGTTATCCTCCTCATGCTCCCAAAATACTACTGTTGGTGATTCAGGACTGTTACGGTAATCAAAACATAGATGATTCCCAAATGAATCCTTGCCAAAAGGATATACTTTATTTGCTAATCTATCTTTTATATCATTATAAACTTGAATGATTGAATTTCTACTTTCTAAATCAAAAGTTAAAAGCTTACTAAATACATTCTCATCCTGTCCAGGTACATCAAATATTTTTGGTCTTGGATAACCACTATCATATTTTTTTACACATTCCACAAAATCCATAGGGAATTTTATGTTAAAATATTGTTCTACTTTCTGGATGTTTTCATCTGTAATTTCTTTTTTATTTACTCCAATCCAAGTAACGTTGCTCATATATAATCCTCCTTACTTATCGCTGTCTTTTCCCCAAATTTTATATCCACCAGTGTGGCCTGTTTTCCTATGTGTTTCATAATCAACAAGTTGCATTCGTCCTGCTTCTTGATGATGATGCCATGTATAATTTTCTGGTACCTCACCTAGTTTAAATAACTCTATTTCTTCTTCTGTGAATTTTGCAGCTAATTTAGGGTCTTTCATTATTTGTTCGTATAATGCTTTACTACATATTCTATCATGTGTTGGTCTAGACTTTTTAAAATCAGCTTCTTTTAATTTAACTTCAGAAACGGGTTTAAAGATAGGAAAACCATCTAAATCATACGGAATGCCTGTAACTGGATGTTTATCCCCCGCTAGCTCACCCAATCTTAATCTTATTGTTTTCGGACCATTTGGACCCTCATAAGTATATGGAGCTGCTTTCTGTAAGTACTGTTTAATACTACCGACTCCCGCATATGAAAGGTGGTTTCCAACCTTGAATTCATAGTTGTTTAATATATGTAGTGCATTTCTATATGCCGGAGAATTAATTACAAGTGATTTTCCTTTAGTAAAACCTGTAATAGCAGCTACCTTTCCAACTTGTCCTGCTTTACTAAGACCTTTATCACCCAGAAGCCCGAGTCCTAACGTTGCTATACCATAAGCTACATAATGCTCTCTACTTTCCAGATCCCCATTCCAAAATTTATTCATAAATGTATCTGATACAGTATTCCATGCAGCAGGAATAGTCTCCCTATAGTTTACAATCGCATCTCGCATATTAAGCCAGGTTTCTTTATCACCTAAGGATATCAGTCCTTCCCACGCATCCACTGCACCATCTACAAACCCATTAGAAATACCAGTCCACGCAGCATTTAAATCTTTTTTATTGAAAAAAGACTCTTCTGATTTTGGAGGGAGTTTTCCGCACATGGCTCCTTCTTGAATATCAGAGTCAACTAAATTTCCGCCATACAATTCATCCGCTTCTCGGAATTTAACAGCTGCACGTTCTAATTCTACTGCGATTTTATCTAATTCTTGCAAGATGTTAAACATCATTGGCTTTGCTTCATTAAACATCTGATAGAAACGATCACTGCTTGCTCCGCTCCACTGAGAAGCTATATATTCAGTTTGAGAGTATAAATCTTTATGTATATATTCTAATGACGACCTCGTATTTCTTACGGTTTTAGCAGCTTGTTCTAATTGTTCCGGTGTTACCTTAATTTGTGTGCTCATTCCATCCCTTCTTTGCATATATATTATGAAAATTATAACATATCATTATTTCATTAATGGTTATCATTTGAAAATATCCGTTCCTAAAAAAGATAAAAGTTACAACAATAGTTGCAACTTTTATCTGAAATATTAATCTTCCTTGATTTCTTCCCAACACTCATCACATACTTTATCCGTAGGGGAATTCAATGTTTTTCCACATTTCATACATTTCCCTACATGATTAGGATGCTCGCAATATAGGCAAGTACCTATTTCAAATCCGTTATCTTCTGATAAGTTGATGCTATATTTATTACATTGTTCACAAGGAAAGGATGCTATGTCATCTTCTTCTATTTCAGGCATATAATTCTTCATAAAATAGGAAATTTCAGTTTCAATTATTTCGAGGTCGTCAATATCAAGCTCTGCCTCATTGTCTGGCATATATGTTCCTTGATCATCATCAAAGTATGAACTCCCGTTTGTAAACGTGATTTTAAAGGTAGTTTGCGGAGTGTTGTTATAAAATAATATAAAGTTCACTGTACTTTCACCACATTCAGAACTATCAAGTGCTACTTCTGTTGCCATGTGTAATGTACAATCAAAGTAATTATGGGTGATTTCGAACGCTTTTTCATTATTTAATAAATTTTGTTCTTCAAATTCTAACTCGATGTCACTACGATAATATAACATTTCTTGTAAATTACCAAACGCTTCAGAGACTATCGCTTTAAACTTTTCTAGGATTTCATCTTCATCTAGAATTTCTACTGCTGCTTCTTCACGTATTCTTCTACGATAATGAAGTTCTGCTTCATTATCGCCCATCATTTGCATAACTTCTTGTTCTTCTAGTTTTTCAAGATATTTTTCCATTTCCGAATCTAAATGATTATTGAATTTTTTTTCGGCTTCTGTAATTATTCCTAATAACTCTTCCATGATTTTTTTGTATTTTTTAAACAGCTTTATATCTATTAATTTGTTATGGGCTACGTGATTTCTATCCTCACAAAAGCCTTTCCACTTGCCTATAAATCTATCTAAATCACAAGAAAACCATGGCTCAAAGAATTCTTTACCAAAGTCCTTATCTACTTCCAATGTATCCTCTAAAATACCTGTTAATTTTTTTTTATGCATATCTAATTTTTGTCCATTTAATAAATCAGTCATAATATATTGGAATTTTCGAATGTCCGGATTGTCTGTATTTGGAGAAGCGAATAAGTTAACTTCTTTTACTTTATGTGTTTTAAAGGTCAAAATACTTATTAAATCTCCGGTATCTATAGACATTAAACTTGTATGTATATTTTTAAAACTATGTGAACGCCCTTTAAATTGTTCATCTCTTTCTTTATATCCTTGAACGAGCTTGGTAGGCATATATGTTTCCCACCAATTTCCACCTAAATTATAGAATAGAATTGTATTAATTAATCTTCTTAATGCGTTCTCTACTTTATGAACCTCGCCGTATAATATATCTGAAAACCTTTCAGCTTGTATATCTTGTAGCCACAGACATTCTTCCCATTCAACTAGCATTAAATCTTTTAACTTGGTTTTTAAATTATGTAGATTCGGATCTAGATGCGTCCAATAATCTCCAGATATTTCTACTTTTAATTGTGAAATTGTATTTGACCTGATATAGGTAAATGAGATAATAAATTCATTTATATTATCTATCACAATTGCGCATTTTCTAGTTTTAGTATTGGCCGAAAAAAAATTAAAATCATTTGTCCTCAAATCTTTTTTGATGTTCTCCAGAAGTTTTTTCGTATAACTTTCGAAATCAAAATCTGATTCTGAATTCTTTAGATTAATCATTACGAACTGTACTAATTCGCTCATCATGTAGTCCCCCATTAAATTTAAAAATAACATGCACTTAATGAAAGAATATAGAAACCTCTCATTCCTCTATTAGTTCTATTTTCTTCATTTATTGACCAAAAAATAAAAATATGGTATGTTTACTGTAGATTAGATATATATTGAATGCATATCCAATATATATTAAGTATAGTACTTAACTGAATTGCATAAACTAAAAAAGACGAGATGCGTCAACATCCCGTCCCATAACTGCTACTGTCAAGGTGGCTGTTATTATGCATTATCTTTTTCTTTTAGACCCACGCTTGTACTTTGGTCGGTGAAGCGCGGGTTTTTTGTTGTCTTTTTTTTCGAATTGCTTTTTCAGTGCGTATGCTGAAACCTCACGCACAACTGCTCTTGCAATTTCTTTTAAAAGTTCAAACAAAAATTCCATGTTATATCACCCCCTTTCCTTCCAAATGGAAAGAAGGGATAATAACAAGCCCACCTTCACACGATATACAGTTATACTCCTATTTTATCATATTCCTATTCATTTAAATAGAGAATCCACAATGATACATTCATTTTTGAATAATCTAGTTTACTATAATTAAAATATGTTTACTCGAAGGTTTTCACACTTAACCATAAATTTTATTAGAAATAGTAATTTTTTTGAATTTTATAATATTTATTTATCAAGTTTTAAAGATTTTAAACACCTGTGGTATATGTTACCATTTTATTAACCTATTAGTTACATTATTCTAATAAGTTAATAAAATAATAAGGGGGATTATTTATGTCAAAGTCAAAAATTAAAAAGATAGTTGGGGCGCTAAGTTTAACATCTTCATTACTTATTTCTGCAATGCCGGCAAGTGCTGGTTCAGGATTAATATGGGTTAGAGACAAATACCCTAATGCATATGAATTTGATTATAATGGCGCCAAGGGGACAGTTAAAATTTTTTACAGAGATAAAAAAGGAAATACTAAAACAAAGATAGAAAAATGCCATATGGATAACAACACATGTTATGTACCAGATAAATGATAAAAAAAGCACTCAATTCGAGTGCTTTTTTTACCTTGAATAAAATCGTCTTAAATTTCTCATCACCAATTCCAAAATTCTCTATATATAGTATATATGTTACTTTTTTTGTATTTTAAGAGAATTTTTTTGGAGCACACTCAAAAAAGGGGCTCTCAAATTCGTTTATAAAGAGCGTTGGTTATATCAGCAATACAATAAGATTCGATAGTTGTAAAGTTTCTTAAAAACAAAAATAGACCCCTTATAACGTTTTTCGTTTTTTAGGGATCTATTCTTTCTGGGATTCTATTCTTCTATTTCTTCTTTTACTTCTGCAGATAAAATGTCTTCAGCAAACTTCTTGTAGCCATTATACCCCTTCTTTGCAGCCTTTTTCTTTATTGCTTCTACTACTTTTTCATCAAGATAGAGACTTAAATGCTGCTTTTTTTCTTTCGATTCCTCTTTTGAACGGTTTTCAATTTTTTCTTTGAAAACTTCCAAATCCTTTTTTAAGTACAATCGTTCAGTAGATTTCCCTTTAGCAATCTCTTTAAAGGGCAATATCCCGTCTTTAGCGGCATTATGAACGTAAGTCTTAGACTTATTTAGAAATTCAGCTGCTTCTTTTAATGTTAAAGAGTCTTTGTATAATTCCTCTAACTTTTTTACATCTTCTTGTTCAAAGCGATATCCGCCATCTGCTTTCCAGGTAGCCAGATTGATAGGTTCGATCTGTTTATACTTAATTAAATAGCCTAATTGATTTTTTGTTAAACCTACCCTATCGCATACCTCTTCTAAAGATAAATAGTCCATTTCTCACCTCGTCCGAAACTTTCATTCTAGCTGTTGTTTAAATTTTCTTAGTTGATACTTTGTTAAACCTGTTTCTTTTACTACATCTGTAATTGAGTACTCCTTATACTGCAGATACTTAAATGGATTCTCCATATAACGTTCTCGTACCTTATTAAATGTACTCTTTTTCGATAAAGAATTCAATTGCTCTCCTTTCTCTCGGATGGAATCGAAAATGGACAACCTTTACAATGTTTGTAGTTTCTCTGTTTTGCCTGTTCTTGCTCATCTGTACAATTCACTGATAGGTTGTTCAGAGGGCAAATTGAACAATGGGTATCTTCTAAATTATGGATTTCTTGTAAAATTTTCAGACGAAGACTAGTCAAAAAAATCTCCTCCTACCGCATTTGGATTGAAATGTACAAAAAAATCAATTAAATATTTCCATTATACATTATCTAAACAGAAACGTTAAATAATAAGGTAAAAAATATATTTAAACATTTCATTCTATACCACAATAAATTATGTATTTATTGTGGTATAATTAGAATCATAAAATTTTATAAAAATATATGTGTATCTTTTCATTCTATTAAAAGGTGTGTGTAAATTTGAATATTATAAATTACGAACATAATAATCAACTTGTAAAATCTAAATCGGATTTTTTTGATAGCAGTCATTTCGAAAAAATTATGGGTTTGGGTATCCGTAATATTGACTACTCCCAATTAAGTGAAGAATCATTAGTTTATTTATTTTTACATGATGAGCCTTCTTTAACGAAAAAAAGAAGTGAGCGAACTAAACAACAGTATCTGCACGATCTTTCTCATTTTCTTCGTTACATAAAAGAAACCATTGGAACCATCCAGGAGCTATCCCATAATGATATGGAAATCTACTTCTATCAACTAAGTAAGAAGTACGCGGCCACCACATTACGTCGAAAGAAAACAGTGGTTCAGCAGTTTTTAAAATATGTGTATGATAACAATGGACTCTCTGACAACTTTAGTAGTCGTCTCAAAAAAGTATCTGTAAAAAAAGAAGAGCTAGTCAATCGTGATCTCTTTCCAGAAGAAGTGAACGAAATTCTAGATACATTGAAGAAAACGAATTTCTTTATGTATTCCTTGTTTTTCCTTCTTACAACTACTGGACTCCGGATTGAGGAAGTTGCAAATGCAAAGTGGGCTGACCTTGCATTCCACCCTTCTTTAAATGTTTATCTCCTACGTGTAGTTGGTAAAGGAAATAAAACGAGAGAAGTTCGTATCTTTGAAGATGTACTTAACGATCTCTGTCGTCTTCGTCAATTACGAAAACAAACGAGTGAATTAGATGCCTCTAGTTCATCTGCCTTTCTACCTAAAGCGGATGGTTCTCATTATAGGGCCGACTACTTATCAAAATATGTAGCAGAAAAAATTGAAGAAACTAATTTACCATTTCTGCGTTACCGAAAAGATAGAATAACTCCTCATACCTGTAGACACTTCTTCGCCAATCATTTAATGGGAAAAGGAGTCGAACTTAAGAAAATACGTGACTATTTAGGACATGAGTCTATTATGACGACGGAACGTTATTTAAGAGAACGTACAAGACGTCAAAACTTGGCCACAATAGATATCGGAAATTCGTTATTTTAGTAAGTATATATATAATAGGAAGAAACTCGATTGATGTATCGTTTTCTTCCTATTTTTCTGCTCATAGAACTCTAAATATCTCTCTTTCATCATAACATTTACACTAACGTTATAAATCAGAAAGGAATAGGTAAAGATATGTCCCATTTAAGCAAACGACTTGCTGAATTGCGAAAAAAACGAGGATATACGCAAGCCGATATATCACATCGCCTAAACATCGCCCGTACTACTTATGCAAATTGGGAATATGGAAAAGCTGATCCTGATGCAGATTCGATAATGCGGATTGCAGAGCTACACAATATCTTCATAGATGAATTGTTCGGAAGAAATAATCCTCTAGAAAGTAAATTAGAATCTATTAAAGTAGCGTTAGCAGATATACCTGCTGAAAAGCAACAAGAAGCGCTGGATGTTCTTATTAATTATACATATTTCATTAAGAAGCACTTTCTATCATAAGGTAAAAAATAAGTTTGAAATTCATGAAAAGGTATGTGTTTGGATCATCTATCCATACCTTTTTGATATTTGTGAATGATAAACTCTACATAACGATCTAAATAATCTGAATTATTAAAATGAAATCCATCAGTAGCAACTAATATCTTATTTAATGCATCAAACTAATTATTCTAACAAACCTGTATAGTATAATTACATATTTATAATGCCAAAGATCTATTTCTTCTTTTGTCTGCATAGCTCATATTAACAATTAATTTTGTATTGCTCGGAAAAATAAACAGCCATACACTGCATTAACCCTAAAACAAGAACGTTTGTTCTTATTATATTCCCACTTAACTTAAATAATCAAGTCGTTTCATGAGAATACGTTCGTTTTCTAAAAGAAATTATGTATTTTTCTTGAATTTATATTCATATATATAGAATGTGTGATTATTTATGCTAAAATGAATGTGATATGAAATATTGCTAATATATTTGCCATTATAAAAGTAGTGTTTTTAGAATCATGTTGGTTTAAGACAAAGAAAAAGACATCTATAGAGATGTCTTTTTCTTTGTAATGTACTAAGAAGAATGTTGTTATTTAACCAATTGCTGTTGGATTTCCTTAATTAAAAGTTCCGCCCCTTCTGGACTAAGAACAATTTTATTATTTGCTAATGATATATTTTTTTCTGAAATATCACCAGTTATTGCACAAGCATCATAAGATTTATATTTTTGTAAAATAATCTTTTCATCTTCTACAAATATTTCTATAGGATCTTTTTCTGCAATTCCTAATGTTTTTCTTAACTCTTTCGGAAGAACAATTCGCCCTAATTTATCTACTTTTCTTGTAACACCTGTTGATTTCATGTTTAAATCCCCCCTTTATTTTTTATATTTCTAGCTACTATCTGCATGTAATACTACAATTATATATCTAAATTCCTTTGTCGCCTTTTATCTCATTTTCCCTTTCTTTAGCTTCTAAGCTAAATTTAGCGTAAGTCATTATTTTTTCTAGTTCATTTTTGGAAGCATTATAATCTTTAATATAACGTTCTTTTCTTCCAGGACTCATATATTTATTTTTTTTCATTTCGTTTATTGTTTCTATATTCATGACTTTTCGTTTTCCCTTTTTCTCATATAAAAGTTTTAGATGTATAGCTAGGCCTATACTCCAAAGAGTAAAACCAATAATGAAAGATTGTAATGGATGTGCTGAAAGAGAATGATCAATAATAATGAAATAGAGAAAATAAATAATTGAGATTGCAAACAAAAATGAATTATAGTATTTTTGTATATTTTTGTATTTATGTATTTTTATTTCGTGTTGTTTTTTTCTCATTTCAATAGTCTCTAACATGTATAAATTATCTCCTTTTAAATAGGACCAGGTGGTTATTTTTTATACTATCCCCTTTTAACACTAAATAGAAATAATAGTGAAGCCAAAGGGACTATTCCTTTGATATTGCTAGTGTTTGCGCCCCTTGTTTACTTATGTTTCACTAACAACAAATAACCTTATATATTGATTATATAATTAGAGTTAAAGACGAACAACAATAAACTTCATGAAGTTTATTGTTATTTAGTTAAATGGCTAGAAATTCAATAGTATTGCTATTATATATCTATAAATAAGTAAAAGGATGTTCAATATGACTATATGTAGCTACTTCCATTTTAATTGAAATTTCAACTATATAAAGTAACACTTTTAATATAAGTAAGGGAGCGATTACTGTTGAAAATGACAAAAGGAGATTCAATACTCCGTTTGCTGACAGAAATTAAATTAGAGCTGAAGGAAACAAAAGAAGCTATTGAAAAATTAGATGAGAGATTAGAGAAAATAGAAAAACAAACACTTTCTACAAATTCATTTAAACTTGCTCTAAATACTCGAAAAGAAAAAGATTGGAAATATCCTTCTAAGATGAAATGAATTAGATTGATATTTTTCATTTTAGAATATATAGAAACAAGTAGAACATCTAAATAGGTACCTTTAATCATTTAATATAGATATCGCAATATAAAGTACAATGAACATTGTTTTCTTTCTTACTACCACACGGAAATTGTCCCCTAGCTCATGCTAGGGCTTTTTCTAATAACCCAATATAACAAAAAAGACACTTACTTCCCATAAAGTAAGTGTCTTTTTTGTTATTCTATCTGCGCAATAGGAAGAACATGATGATCAGCAGCAATATGCTCAGGGAAGATAAATCCCTCTGAGTCAGTAAGAAACTCTACACCTATTTTTTTAAAACACTCATTTACAAACTCGGAACATATATATTCATTATTGTCTTCGTGTCTCCCTATTCCTAACCCTATCCGAGCAACAATTTGAGCAATTTCATTTTTATCGTATCCACTGTTTAATAAACTAAAGCCAACTTTAATAAGGTTTCTAATCATTTCACTATCATCGTTAACATTTTGCAATAATTCATGACGAGCAATAAATAATGAACCATTATATCTGTTGTTAGAGTTCTCATAGTTTTTTATATAATGCTCTAGCGGGACTATCCTGACTCCATCGTCCTCAACACTTTCCATAATAAGCGTATGTTCTCCCCATTTTACAATAATCCCCGTATGACTAAACATTGATTCAGAAACCTTTTTAATTAATTTACTCACCAAATAGTTACCTGAACATAAAAAAATATCTCCTGTTTTTAAAACATTGATTAAATTTTCATATTTATCAATTTTTATGTTATTAAATTTATCTGTTCCCATTACATAGTTCACAACCTCACCTATGGAAATTACTAAGAAGAGTTTCTTTAATCTATTATAAAGTTTATTATTTAAAATCAGTCATATTTTATTCGTTAATATCTCTAAAATTTTTGATTATCATATAGGCCTCACCATACCATTTCGGGAAAATTGTACGTTTAAACACAATTTGGACACATTTTAAGCGTTTCCTGTACGTTAAGAGACATCTGTCCAGAAAACCTTATGTTTATGGACAGACGATAAAACTCAATAATATCAATGCTTTCTAGCTATAATCGCGTTCATAAAGTGTGTATATAAATCAGTGTTCAATTAAACTTTGTATTTTATCTTTATGAACATATACTCATCTAAAAGAAACACTGTAATGACAAAGGTCTGTAGTCCTTAGCGTACAATTTTCCCGAAATGGTGTCGTGAGGCCTATAAGGGGAATTCCATATTGAAGGAATAATCCCTTTTAAAATCCATCGACGAAGCTCGCACGGTCTTTGCTGTATTTTGTCAGAATGGAAATTAATAGATTATATTATATGTTACCTTTATCAGTAATATATAAAAAGATTTATAAAAAGAACTCCTAATACACACAAGAGTCCTTTTTATAAATTATTCTTTTTCATTTCTTTTTCATTTCTTTTTCATTTCTTCTCACGTACTTTTTATCTTTCATTGAATATACAATTCTCATGTATTAAGAACTCAGTGAATTACACATCCGTCCCTAGCATTTTTTCAATACTTGCTAGTATTTCTTTTTTATCTACTATTAAAGGCAGCGAATACACAGCAGTATTTTCTAAATCTTCTCTTCTATATCGTATTAATGATTGTATCTTCACCTTTGGAATCCCTTGTTTCTCCAGGTATCGATACACCGATACTTTATATCGAAACTTTAAATTCAGATCATCTATACCATCTAATAAGTCTTTGAGACTATATAATCCCATAGGTAATTCGCTAACCGGAAACTCTTCAACAACTTTATTCATTAAATCTGTTTTCGAATATAGAAGACTTGTCTGCTGTAGCGCTATAGTTTCAAACATCTTTGTAGTAGTAGTTTTTTGTTCTTGTTTTTTAGCTAATCTCATCATTTTCTCCCTGGATGCGATGCTTAACTCGTCCAAGTAATACCGTTGCCGATCAACAAGCAAAACTGACTCTTTCAACAAGAATTGTTGAAACTCACTTCGCGAAAATAATTTACGTTTCGTGAACAGCTCCACATATTTACTACCCTCACAATGTGTAAATAAAGCCTTATTTGCTACAGAGTTAATATATACATGATAGATGCATGGCGCTATGTTCCTTTGTACATAGTCATAACTACAACTAAGATAATCAGCCATTTCTTCAATTGTTATATTAAAATCATCTTCTATCAATTCTAGGTATGAAGATGCTATCTCCTCCAACGAAAGCCCCTTACCAGGTATCTTAATTAAAAACTCACTATCCACTTATCTTCCACTCCCTTTAATAGTCATACACTACTTTAGAAAGAAGTTTGCTCATAACCATCTATATTGCGGGCTTAGGTGGAGTTTCCCTGAAAGTAATCCCTTTTTTAGTGATTGTACAATGGTATACATTTTCATTAACGGATTGTTTCTTACTAGCAGCAAATTTTATTTCTTCTCCAAATTCTTTCATACACATACCTAATGAAATATTAACATGTAATCTTTCTTCTAATCGGTTTCTTATTTCATCCATACACTCACCTAAAGGGACAAAATGTGGAGCTTTCAAGTCCTTTAATTTATAATTATTAATATTTCCAAATACATAAAGAAAAGGTTCATTTTTATCGTGATCAAAGCCCCCAATTAAATATGCAGCATTTACCTTAATTTCTTCTAATGGTTTCTTTTTAGAAAAGACCCTGCAAATGAAAGATTTCTTTTTGTGAAGTTCTTCCGCATATTCTTTTTTTCTGTTCATAAGCTCTTCTCGGAAAATAGACTGCGATTCTTCAACCAACTCTCCTAAACTTATATTTGGATTTTGTTGAAACACCTGCATCAGTCTCTTTTTAGATTTCACAGTTGCTTCAACATCACCTAATGCAGCTAAAACAATATGATCAGAAAGCTGAATGATTTTATTTGCCCACTCCTCTATAGAATGTGAAAATTCTTTTCCATTAAATATACTTCTCCTACGATCAGCAGAAATTTGCACATAGTTTTCAAAAATCCCTCCGATTATTACTGTCATTACTTCCTAATCCCCTTTCATTTCATTTAAGTATCACATTATATGTTTTCATCATACCAAATACAAACTATATATGTTAAGTATATAGGTAACATATATAAATTACCTTTCAAGATGACGTTAATTCAACTTAAAGATTCGATATTTCCCCAGGATACAATACCTTGTTTAGCAATTTGTTACAGCCATTAATTAATCGTGAAATTCCTTTCTATATTATAAACTTTTCTATTATATTTTAAATCCCTCTTCATAAAAGAACGTAGGTTCGTGTATAATAAGAACAGACGTTCTTTTATGAAGAGGGGGGAATCACAGTGTATGACTATTCAATCCTACCGAATAGAATCATCTTATGTGTGGATCTACGGAGTTTTTACGCTTCAGTTAGTTGCATCAAAATGGGATTAGATCCTATGCATACAAAATTGGCTGTAGTAGGTGATGTGAATAGAAATGGTTCAATCGTTCTAGCTGCAACCCCACCATTAAAAGCATTAGGTGTAAAGAAGATGGCAAGATTATACGAGATTCCTCGCAGAAAAGATATTCTTGTTGTAAATCCAATTATGAGTACTTACATTAAATGCTCCAATTACATAACAAAATTAGCTTTGCAATACGTTCCTATTGAGGATTTCCACCAATATTCCATTGATGAATTCTTCATGGATATTACGGACAGTATTCATTTATTTGCCCAAAATCCTTATGAATTCGCAATGAAATTTAAGCGTGAAATATACGATCATACACGAATTGAATGCACCATCGGAATTGCTCCTAACCCACTCATGAGTAAGGTTGCCCTAGACATTGAAGCTAAGAAGAACAAAGATGGAATTGCTTTTTGGCAGTACGAGGATATACCTACCAAACTATGGAGCATACGACCCCTTAATAAATTTTGGGGCATATCATATAAAACAGAAGAAAAGTTAAATAGAAAGGGAATATACTCTATTGGAGATTTAGCCAATTATCCCCTTAAATACTTAAAACAAAGTTTCGGCAAGATTGGAGAAGAATTACACTTACATAGCCACGGAATCGACTTTAGTCGCATTTCAGAAAAATATGTTCCTGCCACAACTTCTATTGGGAAAAGCCAAATTTTAATGCGTGACTACACAATAGAAGAATTTCCGATTATTCTACTGGAACATATAGAAGAAGTTTGTTATCGGCTTAGAAGACAAAATAAGCTTGCTAAAACCGTTCATTTTTCTGTCGGTTATAGCAAAAGTTATACCGGTGGCATTAGAAAAACGCATACTTTAAACCGCCCAACAAATCTAACAATGGATATTTATAATATCTGTACATACTTTTTGCATCAACAATATACTGGCGAACCTATTCGCAGCATAAACGTATCCTTAACAAACTTACTTCAAGAAGGAGAAGAACAAATTTCTCTTTTCGATAACGTACCAAAGAGAGAACAAGAAGTGAGGTTAACAAAAGTAATGGATGAAATACGCACAAGATTTGGGAAGAACAGTATTTTACGAGGGATTTCCTACACGCATAGCGCTACAGCTAGACATAGAAACACATTAATAGGGGGACATAGATCGTGAATAACGCTAATATGCCAAAAGGAAGAGGTATGGTCAAATGGTCTCCGTTCGCAGCAATGCCTGAACAATTTGCTGGTATCCGTGAAATCATTAAAGAGAAAAACAAAGTGACTCGGCCGATCTTAACCGCTGAAGAAAAAGAACTGATCGAGAACATATTATTATGTTCCTTATTATCTGAAGAAGAAATACTAATTACATATTATGAAGATGGTTATTTACTCTCTAGCTATATGAATGTTGTTGGTATCGACCAGCAACATAGCGCTATCACATGTACAGATGCTTTTTATAACAAGATAAACCTGCAATTTTCTAATATAATAGATGTAAAATAGAATCAATTACTACACTCACGTTTGGATCATTAATCAATAACAAAGAATCATCTTACCCTTAAATGCCCTGGAAGATGTAAGATACTCAACTATCACTGATCTCTTGTCAATAGGGACAAAGATTAGCGTCGAAATCACGTTCACAATAAAAAATCGTAAAGGGACTGCACAAATAATGACAAATTCAGAAGTTAGAACAAAATTAACACATGAAGAAACAATTAAATTCCTTAAAGATTTAATGGATAAAGATATACAAATAACTCAAAGATACTTACAAGAAAATGGATATCATAGTTATTTGAACTACATTTCAAGATATATGGGAGGTTTAACAAAAGTAAAAAAAGAAATTGGATATGTGAAAAAATCAACTAAATTACACAATGATAATGAAATTTATACACTATTAAAAAAATTAGACTCAGAAGGAATAAACATAACTTCTCGTTATCTAATTAAAAATTACAAAACACAATATGGCCACATTAGAAATAACATGGACGGCTTAACAGAAACATTAAAACAATTAGGGATAAAAACAGTAGTGAAAAGGGAAGGAATTAAAAGAACAAAAAGAAAATGGACTAAAGAAGAAGTTATTACAGAAATGAAAAAATTCATTGATAGTGGTGAAAAATTAAATTCTACAAATATAATAAATAAAAACAGTAGTTTGTATCATGCATGTGTAAATATTTTCGGTTCATATAAAAATACAATTGAATATTTGGGTATTAATTATAACTATATATCACAAGTTAAAAAACTCACTCCCGTAGACATACAAAACGAGTTAAGAAATCTATACGAAAAGGGTGAAGATATATCATCTCAAAACATGCAACAAAAATATAGAAATTTGCATGCAAGTTGCCAACGCGTTTTTGGTTCTTATAAAATTGCTATCGAATCAATAAATTTAAACTATGATGATATTAGAAAAACAAAAACATGGTCAAAAGAAAAAATTTTAAATGAAATTAAATCACTAAACGATAAAGGTGAAGATTTAACCTCCAAATACGTTTCCGAAAAATACAATGAATTACATCACGCATGTAAATGGTATTTTAATTCTTATGAAGAAGCGGTTAAACAGGCTGGAATTGACTACTACAATATTACAAAAAGAAAAGTATGGTCTAAAGAAAAAGTGAAAAATAAATTATTAGACCTTCATAATGAAGGAATCAGTTTAACGCCTATGTATTTAATTAACAATCATAGTGAAGTATATAAATCTTGTGTGAATTATTTTGGTTCATACTATAACGCTTTAAATGAATTTGGTATAGATTATACATCAATCATTATGGACAACCCACTTGAAAGAAGCAAAGGTCTAATACTAGAAAAGATTATAGAAAAAGTTTTTGATTGTTTATCAGTTACCTATATAACACAAGAAAGAACACATATAAGTGATGATGTTTGGATTATACCAGACTTTAAAATAACCAAAATGGACATGAACTTACACAACTTATTTAAGTCATCACCTAATCAAAAATTATGGATAGATTCAAAATTATCCTATTGGACATGTTTTACATCAAACACACATAACAAATACAAAGACCATTGCGAAAAGTTAGTCTTTATCTATTTAAGAGGACATGAAAAACCAGAATACATTAACGATAAAATGACAAACATATGTATATTTGAACTCTTACCATATATAAAAGATGAGGAAAAACGCCACGAAATCAACATTGAATTACTAAAATTGCTAGAAGACAACCCAAAGGAGAATAACTAAAGTAACAAAAAAATTATTTATATTTAAACTAATGTACGAAAAGGAAAATAATTTCTCACACAATAACAAAAAGTAAAAAAACAAAAACGTATTACTCGAAAAAGGTATTGATTTAGAGTTGATTAATTAAACTGTAGCATCCATAGAGGATGCTTTCTTTCTTTGCTATATAAAATTTATATAATAAATGAGAAATTAACTAAGCACACAATTGAATACTGTAACTATCATATTCAAAGCTAAAATATTTAAAACAAACGTTTGTATAATTTCCCTATACCTAATTTCATTATCGCATAAATGAAAAAAGATAAGACATTTACATCTATTCAAGAATTATAGTTAGTTATAACATAGAACTCATTTTCTTATAGTTAATTACTCTTGAATATTATTATATGTTTTTCTATAAGAATCCTACATTCTTCTCTATTTACATATGTATACACTTTTGTTGATTTATTATAATATCAACTTTGATTTAAAACTGTTTATATAAAATCAATAAATGAGATTTTTAGAGGAAGGGCGGACCTTTACTTATTAATTCACATAATTTTCAAACATTAAAACCCAGGATGTTAATATTTGTTATATAATGGAATCAAGCTGTAATCAATATGGTTTCCCCGTTATGAATAATGAGATAATTTATGTGTCCCGTGTATTCGCTTTAAAGCAAAAAGAACTTGTAGTGATTTCTACAAGTCCTTTTTTTATTTTTAAATTCAAATCAATGAAAATCCAAGATAGGTCCCCTCATTTGGCCCTTAACTAGAAAAAACATCTATTAATCCTACTAGTTGATTTTCTAAACACATGCTATTTATCAATTAACAAATTAATTGGGAACAAATTTCTTAAAACAGGGATACTCTGGATAGTTTTATCTAGTTCCTTCAAGCTTTCCTTCCTCTCATTAGGAGATACCTGCAAACCACCAACTAAACTTTTCCCTTTAAATATAATAGTATCTGTTTTTCCTTGTTTCAATTCAATTAATTGATATTCATTTTTTGACATCATATAGTGATTATTATTTATTGTAAGAGGGGATGCGAGCATTCTATTTTTATCTTTATCTAACATAACAAACTCTTTCCCGTGATATTGTACAATTGTATAATCTTCTTTTTTCTCAGCCTTTGTATATCCATATTGAAAGAAAATCCATGATGAACCTATACCAATTATAATGATTATAATCCCTTTTATTCCCCAGTTACATTGCTTCCAAATATAAGCTAATGGGTTTCTTCTATAAATAGCAACAATCCCTCTTAAACATAGCTTTAAAAGTCCATTCTTAATTATTCCTGACTTCAATTTTTTTAGGGAAAGTACAATAAATAAAAATAGTAACATTACAAGTAAAATGATAAAAAGTGCCCATACTCTAGTACTTAATAGATTAGCTACATTAAAATTATATGAATCCTTTAATACTAAAAATGGTAGATAGCTAAGGACTAGCATAAGAAAAATTCCATTTGTAATTGCATTTATAGGAGCAAACTCTTTCCTATCATAGATAGTTCCTATCACTTCCTTAAAACTACCAACTTTATTTAAATCTGTTTCAATAATTGAACTTGAAAACTCACCTATTTTCGAATAAAATTTTTCTAATTTTACTCTTATAAAAGTTTCTTTTTTAGGAGTGCTTTGCCTTGCATCCAGTATGTTTATTATAAAACTTGCGCACCAAATTAATACTCTTGAAATAAAATATAAAATACATATCCTGAGTATCAAAGAAGAAACATCATATACAGAACTAACAATTAAAGATACATCTAGATCACTTAAACTAATATCATCTATACCATAGTAATCTCTAATCCCCTTTTGAAAAGAATAAGAGAAAAAGTAGATGGCTCCTGTAAGAATTGTGATAATCCACGCAGTATCTTGTAAATAAGATGATCTATCCTTTTGTATTTGCGTATCTTCTTTTTCCATTTGATAATTTTTTCTTTTTATTCTCTTTCTCACCAATACACACCCTATCTAACTAATTCTTTTAAACACTTCTAATACCCAATAGCAACTTTACAATATATCTCTATCTTTTAATAACATTCTATCATTAGTTTTACTGTAGCAATAAAAGTTTCTGTAAAACCCTGTGCTTAGAATAAAAAGAGCAGATATCTAGCATCTACTCTTTTTTATAGGGATATCGCTATCAAGCTAACAAAACAAAACAAAACAAAAAATAAACATTTAGCATTCGGTGTTGTTTTACGGGATACCAATTAGATATTAAACATTTTCTTAAGTAATGTTTTTTTATAGAAGCTCCAACTAAATGTATTAATCCTTACGCTAGGCACTACAACAGTAGTAATAGTTAAAATGAAGGTGATTATATATAGTAAGGCCAATCCCCAAAAAACTAATTTATTTTCTGTAATTTGTTTAATGAAAGATATATTCAAAGAATTTGCCAAGAAGATTAAACCATTGATTGGAACCAAGATTATTGAAAGTAATTGTGCCACTTTTCTAGAATTATCGATAACCTTTAGTTTATTAATATTACGTATATTATTAAACTCATTAACCTTTTCTATTAGCTTCTCCTTTAAAGTAATGATGATATTCTCAACATCAGTGTTATGTACCAAAATATTCTCTTGGTCATATGTTATAAACTTTATTTTATTTTCTATCTTTATTACAGCAATCCTAAATTGCCCTTTTTTTACAAAATACACATCAAATTCTTCTGTTTTAACGGTTTCATAAAGAATTTGAGTATCTGAAACATGTTCTAGTATGTCTAGATTTAACTCTTTAAAATATTCCTTTATGGTAACGTAGTATATCTGATTAATATCTTCAGGGTCTAAACCGCTAAAAAAGTTAAAGCTTATTTGACGCTCAATATTTAATTTTTTTAATTTATTGGAGATAACAAATGAAAAAATATTTAAAGCATTATCATCGTTAATTAAAATAAACCAATGTAAATAGTACTCTAAAGTAGGAAGATAGCAAAAATGAATCGTTTGAACATCATTATCTAAAGTAGAATTAGGATCAAAGTTAACCTGTAACTCAGTGTTTATTTCATCATCTTGAGATACCATAATTAAGTTCTTTTTCTCATCATATAAGATATCATATTTATACCCTTGACTCACTAACCTTCTACTTAATATTTCTACAAAGAAATTACACCATTTCGTTATATTAAGGATTACTATTTCATTTCTAATTGTTATAAATCCTTGTAATTCAAGTTTTTCTAAATATTGGATATTTTTGTCATCTTGCTGAAATTTCAATTTATAGTCTGTTAAAGAAAAAACAATATTATTACTATTTTTCTGTAACTTATAAGAAGAAGCTATACGAGAAAGAATTTCGTATTCATAGCCCACTAGCATAATTAATCACCTGCGTTGTTGGTATTGCTGTATCTAATCTTTCCAATAAACTTTCAATATTATTCCCATTATCAGCACCTAATTTAATAAGAAAATTTAAAATCTGAGTTATTTCTTCCTTTGCAAGACTACTTATTTTGCTAAGATAAACTAAGATTTTTTCATCTAACTTATAAGTATTTTCATCAAAAGGAATAATTTTCTTCTCAAGTAAGCAGTAAAAAAAAGTATTTTGTAACAGTTTTACTATAACTTGAGTTTCATCTTTAAATGCTGTTTCAAACACTTCTCCGATTTCTTTTTTTGCTGTTGCAATTACAGCTTCCCGTTGAGGAATCGTTCCAACTGATAATCGTCTTCGAGCAAGATTTTTCATTTCTTCTTCATAAGTGTGATTTAGATAATCGTATCGGAGTAATACAGAGATTTCACTTATAAATTTATCTATATCTATAACTTGAAGGTTTTTTAATCGAGACATTATCTTACCTTCAGATCCATCTAAAATTAAACTAATCTCTTCACCCCTATTTAGTTTAACCACAGAAATGGGATAATTATCATACAAATACTTTATATCATCATGACATAGAGCATCCAAGAAACTCATTGGGTGCTTAACATCAACACTAAACTTCATTATTCCATTATCAAATCTATAGCGTGAAGGCATACTTTCATTATTAATAACTAGTAATCGCCTTAAAGTATGATCACTAAAATTATAAGGTTTAATTGGACTCCCCTGTTGGCTAGCTGCAATTCTTCTGTGAATTTCTGCAATAAATTCATTTTTTTCACCATCAGTATGAGTATATCCTGAGAAATTTGTCTGCAGAATTATATCTCTTTGAGGGTAAATTCTTAATTCAGTATGTGTTTTTTGTGATATTTTGTGATTCATGTAAGTTGTAATTTTATCAGTAGTCAATCTTATATTAATAATATCTTCTTTTGTCGTTAGGAGCGAAAATAGGTTCACATTAACATGATCTATACCTTCAAAATCTAAATCCTTTAATAAATTGTATATATTATTAATTTCAATCTTATTTATTGGAAAATAATAAAGTAGTCCATTGAAGTCACTTTTGGGAACAGAAATAATTTCGAAATATTGACTAATCTTAGCTACTAGCTCCTGTTCTTTTTCCTCTTCTTTTAAGTCAAGATATGTTTTATATAAAAACCAGTCATATTCATCTTTGCTAGCGGGTAATGTAGTTATTAATCTTTCACTAAGGCACCAATTAATAATTTCATAAGTGATTTCTGTAGATAGTTCACATATTTTCTCCCAAATACTAAATCCATCTCGAGTGAAGAAAAGTTTTTGTTCTCTTATATTCATTTTTCTAGACTACCTTCATCTTCAGATTCTGTTCCTTCATTTTCCATAATTAAATAATCCATTGCTCTAGTAATAGACGTAGTATGACTTTTACTCTGAAGCACTTCTAGCACTTTTTCAATTTCCTGAATTGAAATATTTAAAGCATCAGCTCTACCTAGCATTTTTGATATTGCCTCATCTACGTGTGCTACATTCAAAGTTTTTTTCTTTTGTTCTTTTAAGATACTATTTATTTCATACATCAAAATCACAGAAAGAAACTTTACTGAATCATGATATCTTTGAAATCCTTCCTTAGATATTCGTAAATCCAATCCATCTGAGAAAGCAACATCCCTTATTAATTCTCTTATTCTGCTTTTATACAATAAGGATTTATTTTCATCTACTAAAACTTCCTCATCGCCTAATATTTCTTCAGTATCATCACCTGAATTAGTTGTCTCATTTTCCCCAGAATTAGTCTGTTGATCCTTTAGAAACCTTTCTAACTCCTCTTTCATATAATCCCCTCCTATAATTCGTCATATATATTTTACCATATATAACCTGTGCAACTACTAGTTACCTGAGATTATCCTCTAATCTTATTATTTCAATCTAGTTGTGTAGTTCCTTAAATATAGCTAATATCACACATTAGAGGTATTTCCCTAATTATTTGCACTCTAGCAATAATATTGAAGAAGGTAGAATATTTTAAAAAGAACTATTTTAAAATTACTTACAAGAATACATCCACATTTAAAGATTACAAAGAAAAAATGAGTTTTACAAAACATACAAAATGTTAAACTCATAAAGCCCAGTAATATCGGTACCTATACATGATATTACTGCGCTTTTATTTGGATATTCAACGGCGTGTTTTACAAATTATATAAATACCTAAACTTAGTTTTACTTTTTACATATGAACATCTTAAAAAAACACTTCAAAAGGTACACCTTTAGATATAGTATATTCTTTGCAGCTTAAACTACTTCAAAAGGTATCAAAATATACTTAAGACACACTGCATAAGTACATACACTTTTTGAGATGTGTTTGTTGAATGATTTTATGCTTATTGGAGGAGGATAGTGTCCCAATCAGTTGGATACACCACAGAGCCACCTTTGTTGTAGTGTTTATTGTTTTTGATATATAATCTGGTACATGAAATTTTACAATTAAGTTATCCTTTAGTTTTTCTTTTGAAATTCTTATAGCATTCTATATGAATCTTATGTTATTATAAAGATAGAAAATTTGTTTCCAATGTTTATACTCTATTGTACGTAGCGTGAAGGACAAACCTTACGCCCTGTTAACTCGGGCGAGGTTTGTCCTTTTTTTACTTTAAGGAGGAATTTACTATGAAAAAAATCTACAAAATCGGAGCAGTTATAACAACTTTATGTGTTATTGGTATCACGATCTTTACTTTAACTAAAAATGAATCAGTCAAAACAGAAATAGTAACACCTGAAAAAACAATTGTATCTGCTGCAGATGTAAAAGGATCACCTGAAAATATAAAAGATATTTCAAAAGAAGAATTAAAGCAAAAAATACAATCCCATAAAGAGTTCATTGCGTATTACTATCAACCAACCTGTCATTATTGTAAAAAGGCTGCACCAGATATCAATCGTATGTCAAAAAAGCATGATAGAACTATCTATCGTATTGATATCTCTACCCCAGAAAATCAAAGTGCCTTTCAAGAGTTCGACATTCCAGGTACTCCAGTTATTGTAGCTTATAACAGAGGTGAAGAAGTTGAACGTTTAGAAGGAGCTGTGTCAGCTGCTACCTATGATGGATTCTTTGCAAGACGTAATTCGAGTGCTAGCTAGTATAGTGCTCGTTTTTCTTTGTACGAAAGGAGAATTAATGTGCAACAAAACGCCCGTATTCAATCTTTAGACATAATAAGAGGTATCGCCATACTTTGTATCCTTTTTGCGAATCTACCTACTATGACGGGACTAGATCCCTTTAATCAGGCAGGTTACTCCGGCACAGATAAAGCGATTCGTTTTTTAGTAGATTTGTTTATACAAGCAAAGTTCTATACTATTTTCGCATTCTTATTTGGCGTAGGGTTTTATATCTTTATGAAAAATACAGAAGCAAAAGGATACCCCATGTATAAGTTGTTTATTCGCAGACTGTGTATTTTATTAGCCTTCGGTTTACTTCACTTCACCTTTCTATGGTATGGAGATATTCTACATGCGTATGCTATAGCAGGAGTTATTCTATTGTTCTTTTATAAGCGCTCTACTAAGCTTATTTTTATAGCTGGTTGTAGTTTCCTAACGGTTAGTTATGTATTACATATTATTGTATTTTTACAAGCAAGTTCTTCTATTCTTGAAGTGCCAACTTACTATCAATATATGTTTACAGGCAACACTACCAACCACACGGTAAATCTATTTACACATTATTTATATCAAGTAAAAGCACGTTTGTTTTTTCTGATGATAGAGGAACCCCAACAACTACTAATAGGAATTCCTGAATATATAGGCTTATTTTTAATCGGCTTATGGGCTGGTAAGAAAGATATTTTTAAAAGGATACCGGGGGTAATAAAGAAAATTAAATTTTTACAGTGGAGTTCGTTATGCATTTCATGTCTTCTCTCTTGTCCTATTATCTACTATTTTATAAAAATGGATGTCTATTACTCTAAGGATATACAAATATGGATTTTATTTGGAGGGAAAACGCTAGCTATATTCTATATTTGTACCCTACTTAGAGTGTGTGAGAATAAAAAATATATAGAGTGGCTGCAACCCTTTATGAACATAGGCAAGTATGCTTTAACGAATTACATTAGCCAAAGTATACTAACTCTTGTCATTCTTTCGTTGTACTTTAAAGATGTCTCACAGGTATATTACTGGCAACTATGTATCTTCGGGATTTTAATTATCTTTGCGCAAATTATATTCAGCAAAATTTGGAGTAAATATTTCCGCTATGGTCCCATTGAATGGATATGGAGAAAAGGAATTTACAAAAAATAACCTATTTTTCACCAGTTTCATGCAATTAACCGAAAAAAATGATAAAATATTATATGAAAGATTAAAGATATATTTGTGATTGTAAAATGATGTTATTAAAATTAAAGTGGTTCAAGTCAGAGGAAGACACCTTAAGGTGTCTTTTCCTTTGTATATAAAAAATCCTAGCCATCCTATGGAAATGGCCAGGATTTTTTATGGACTACATATTATCCGATTCATCAGTTTTATTATAAACACATTTAGCTTCTCGAAAATGCTACCAGTTATCCATACCCCAACATCATGGGAAAGAATGATCGTTCCGTATGTTTGGATTTCCAGGTAATGTCGTTTACAACTTCTTTTGCTTCTTCCTGAGTTTCGTTTTTTGGGGAACAAACATTTTTTTAGTTGATGGCGATGTGATGGGAGCCCAGAATGAAATAGTATAATTTAGTTATAAGGCTCTCACATCAATTGTGAGAGCTTTTTCTATTATTAGGTACAAACTTACACTAGTAGAGTTATAGAAACGCTTATACTCATAAGATATTTGTAATTTGGAGTATCGCCATCAAACTACAACAGCAACTAATCATCCTCAAAAATAACTCATTTTCTGTCAAAGTTACCATTTTATTTTAGTTGGATTCAATTTATCAATGTATCCACGTGCTAACTTTTTTTCATTACTGTCAAAGATACCAATATCACCACTAAAATTCTCCCAATATTCTCCTAAATAGTCTTTGCTAGGTGAGTGTAAATCAACATATAATCCCATCGTTCCAAAACTTGCTACTTGTCGTGCTAATGAATCGCCTACTTCTTTTGCTTGTTCTTTCGTTGTTCCGGCTGGCATAATGGCAACAATTCTTGTTAAACTATCTTTCGCTTCAATGTGGATATCTTGCACTGGTGTCGTATATTGGATTCCATCTTTTATTGTTTGAACTCCTAATTGTGATAACTTGACATCTTTATTACGCGCCCCCTGACCTTGCGCCAGCTTCAATTGTTCTGCTTTTTCTTGTGCTTGCACTTCATTTAACCCGCTATCTTTCGCTTGTTCTGCTTCTTGCTGTTTCTTGGTCTCTTCTTCTTTCTCTTTTTCTTCTACTTCTTGTTGTTTCTTAGCTTCTTCCTGTTTCTTCTTTTCCTCTACTTCTTGTTGTTTCTTAGCTTCTTCCTGTTTCTTCTTTTCCTCTACTTCTTGTTGTTTCTTAGCTTCTTCCTGTTTCTTCTTTTCTTCTGCTTCTTCCTGTTTATTTTGTTGCTTTCCATTTACCTTTGTTGGTTCCGGGTCAATCATAGCTGATACGAACCATAAAGCCCATGTTGCACAAAAGAATAAAGTGGCTTTCTTGAATTTCGGTTTATTCTTGAACCCTTTCACGAAAAATACGATTGAAGTAATTAATGATATTAAAGCAATTAAATTTAAAAATGCTGACATATGTATTTCCTCCAAGTTGTTTTTATATTCCACTTTTGCTTAATAATTTTATTCATTTGAGCTTTATTTACTTATTAGCCCTGGCTATTTGTCTTATCTACACTGTGGTAGTCATACTTTGTGCTTTATCCAAAATTAAAAGGAAAGTTTTTTCGTTCTTTGCAAATTGAATTATTTCATCAAGAAATCTGAAACATAACAACAATTAAGTTCATACTAGCATGAACGACAAACGATACTATTAACCTATTAGTACGTACATATATTGCCGCAAGTACAAGTCCAATTAGAAAATATCCAAATACAAAAGGAAAATCAAAATGCATAATAGAGAAAAACAATGAACTAACTAATATACACCCACTTTTATTAAATTTACGGCTTAATATATTTATGGCCGCGTAACGAAATACAAGCTCCTCAACTAGCGGAGCAAGAATTACAATTGATATAAGAGCAAGAGGAGAAATGGCTACAGATTCAATATTACTTGATGTATTAACTGATTGTGTAGTTAAGTGAAATATACTTTTATCCAATATACTACCAATTGTCTGTGCCAAGAATACTGCAACTATTCCTACTAAAATCCAACCGAATGATACTCTTGAAAATTTAATTGATAACTTCGAATCGCGCATCGCTTCTTTCTTATATATAAGAAAAACGAATGTCAATATGAGCAAAAAACCTATTAGTTCCCAATGAACAAGTAGTTGCTGAATTGCTTGCTGTTGATTTCCCTTAATATCATACCAACCTGTCTTTGCTAGCAATTGTACACCTATAATCCCAACAAATTGAGTCATTATAAAATATATGAGTATAACATAACCTGATTTATGTATATTACTATGATTCATTTTATTATATTCACCTTTCATTTACATCCATATATTATCTAAATTTCAAATCCAAATAGTATTATCTACTCTTCTTTAAGAATTTTATATATACGTGTAGGTTTATGCTTAACAAGATCCCCTTCACTATTGCTAACTTTTTTTGTTTCAAAGTAGATTGGGTATTCTTCCCACCTGTTTTTATTTCTGATACTAACTCTTTAGTTATCCAGTAATTTCGATTCAGCAGATCTCCTGTTACAGCAGTCATTCAAAAATGTTTGTTATCTGTATTAAATTATTTAGCAACCATTTCCTCTTTGGGGTTCTTTCGTATCTAATTCTAATTGTCCATTTAAATCAGCATTCAAAAAGCATTTAACACTTTGTTCTGGTATTGATAGCATTTCGATTCCTCCAATATTAACTTTATAATTTTATATAAGGATTATATGATTATACAATCTAAATAAATCCCTATACCACTTAAACTTATGCTACTTGCAAATGCTTTAACCCAATCTCTAACGCGCCTGTTCCTCCAAAACCCTGATTAAATAAAAGCGGGACATCATACTTCTTTGCGTACTCTTTTGCTACATCAATAGACACATGACCACATGCACCTTTCTGCACTACAATAACATCACATTTTTTTATAACACTACGAAATGTTTTCTTTACACCACCATGATTTTTTCCGTCGTGAAAAATCACCTGACAATCTCTTTTTTTCGCTAACTTCTCTAATGTTCTACCATTTGAACCACCTAAAACTAGAATTGTACTCATTTCCATTCACTCTCCACATCTTTATTTTTTTTATATGTACTTGGTGATACTAATAATACAATTGTACAAATGACAATATTCAGGAATACCACACCCACTATTAATACAATTGCAAAGACTGGTAACAATAGCATGAAAATAAAACCACTTACAAGCAAGCATATGAATATAAATCCATTGCTCATGTCTTCATAACCATCTAATCCTGTTACAATATCTAAACTGTGCATCCAAACTGTGATACTATCCCAATTTGTTATCAACAGGTATCCACTACCTACTAATAAAGCCCACCCAAATATTGTCCCTAAAAGTCCCGAGCCTCTTCCAGAAGAATATCCTGCAAAATAGTTTGCTGCGGTTCCAAATAATAATCTCATTCTTTTTACCTCCACATCTATATCATTTCACTAATATATACAAATTCCATTTAACCATAACTTTATTATATCAGAAAATTAAGAATATTCAATAAATATTTTTAGGTACTCTTTATATTTTTTAATAAGGGCTGTGATTTTTATTCACAACCCTTATCTTTCAGTTAATCCACAGGAACTTCTTCTTGTCCATGCGGTATTTGTTCAATTGGTGTTACAATTTGCGCATATTGATTTACCTGAATTTTAAATTGTCGTGGTTCCAAGAAGTTTACCTGTTGTATTAAAACCTCTATATGAAATGTATCTACTTTTTTCCCGCGGTCAATTTTGGTAATACGTGCATTGTAAAACTTATCTCCATTTAGGAAATATCTTTGAACAGCTTCTGTAGCAAGCATACGTTCATTACTTGTCATTTTCATTGGTTCAATACCAAATCCAGCCTTTGTAAACAAATATGGAACATCATAACTACTATTAGAAATTTTTCGTAGTAAATCCTCTACTGTTTTTGTTTTTGCAATATATTCTTCTTCTTTTGTATCAAATCTCTTTGGTTTATCTCCAAGCATCTCGATTTCATCTTGATTTACTTGCTCTTCCTCTTGCACTTGTGATTTCAGCATATAATCATGAATGGTATTATAGGTGGCAACACCTGCCACTAGTACGATAATCCCCAATATGACCAAGTATTTACGAGGCATATTAGATAAAATGTTGATTATTTTCTGCATCTACTCTCATCCCTTATCAGTCTATAACATTACGGATTTGTGTCATATGTTGTCCTCTTGCCGTATAGTTTAGACCTGTAATTTGTACACCCTTATTATCACCAATATGAATCATTTTTTGATTCCCCATATAAATCGCAACATGCCCTGGATTTTCATAGAAAATTAGATCCCCTGGTTGCGCATGATTGATGTCTGGCACTTGTTTTCCTTGTCCGACTTGAGCACCAGTCCAATCTCCAAGTTGGACACCTATACTTGTTCTAAATACATACTGAGTAAATCCTGAGCAATCTGAAGTACCTCCTGGCGGATTACGATCCCCTAAGACATATCTCACTTTTCCTTGACCAAGCCATTTTTTCGCTTCTGCTAATACTTTTTGTCGTTTGTCATTCGTCATAATAGGAGAACCACCAGATGATAGTCCTGGATCATCATTTTTCTTAAAGAATTTCATTGGATCCGTTGGTTGGTCGTTAATACGAATTTGGAAATCTAAATGAACAGCGTAGCCATTCATATTAAGGAAACCAGTGTTTTTATCATAGTTAGAACCACCCATCTCTCCAATAATTTGTCCTTTCGTCACCATGGTTCCTTGTGCAATTGATATTTTACTCAAATGTAAGTAACGAGATACAATACCATTTCCATGGTCTACATAAACACCTAGACCTCCACCATTTACATTACCTGCTTGGACTACAATACCTGCTTCCATTGACCACACGGGGTCTCCAGCTTTTCCAGCGGTCATAGCTCCAATATCTACAGCATTATGTTGCTTTCCACCACGAACTGCATCAAATGTATCTGTAATACGCCCTGATTTCGTTGGCCATTTCCAACCTTTATCGGAAATCCATTCTCCATCTCCAGATTCTACACAACCTAAATCTTTATAATATTTCAAAACTTTGGAAACGTAAGTGTAATCTCCATAACACGCTCCAACTTTGGTTCGGAAGTTATTAGGATCAGAACAACCTGCTGGATTTTCACCAGCATGCTCCCTAGAAAACGCAATGGCTGTTTCTTCTGAATATCCACCTTTTGCTAATGCATAACTAATGAATCCAGGACCGTAATTATAACTCTGTAAGGCAAGTGCTATATCTCCATTTGCCTTTGCTAAAACATCTTTAAATTCTTGTACGCCTGCTTCAATAGAAATATTGGGGTCTTTAATACACCCTATACGAGCACTTCCTTTTAGACCTATACAATATGAACTTAAGTCTCCATAATACCCTTCTGCAGCTTGCATCGGGTCACTTCCCTCTCCTTGTGATTCCTGCATCATTTGGGCAGCCAAAACACCAACATATTGAGCTACACCATGTTTTTCTGCCATTTCTTTAATTTTAGGAAGGTATCCTGTAACTTTGGCATTAAGGTTAACAGGTTCTCCGCCAGGGCTCACATTACCTACACACATACCACCAACAAAATTACTAGAAGGTGCCAGATGTCCATACATTCCTTCTAACATTCCTGCTGCTAGTATCTCACGCGCACGATCTTTTTGACTCTCACTAAACTTTGCAAGCTCCATCGCTTTTTCTAATCCATGAGAAGAAACTGTTACTTTTTTACTACCACTTGCATTAATTTCATCTATTTTTTTCTTAAAATCTGTATCTCCCAATATCTTTTTTACATCTGGTCCGGAATAACTTTCAGATTTGGTTTTTTGCATCTCCTTTTTCTTTTTTTCACAAGGACCATTCGGTCCTGCCTCACATACCTCTTTTTCCGTATATTCTTCATATTGGATATCCAAGAAATATGATATAGCATCATGCGGATCTTTTCCAGTCAAATCATTATCATACCGAGCCATGTCAAAAGCGACGACCTCTTTCCAGTCTACGTTTAGTGCCATTGAAATTTCCATATACTTTTTGACTTGCTCTTCTGTTTTACTCTCATCATCGGTAAATGGTACAAAAGATGCTAGAATCACACATACAGTAATAATAAGAGCCATAATGAGAGCAACAGGCAATCCTACTGCTCCCACGATAGCTCCGACAATTTTCACTATACCAGCTCTTAGCAGTTTGGCAGCAGCTTTCGCTGCCGCTCTTCCTGCTTTTCCTGCCATTTTTGCCATTTTCCCGCTTGCCTGCATCCCTTTTTTCTTAATAAAGTGAGATGTCGCATCTTTTAAAGGGTTACTTTTCTTCTGGTTATTTGGATCGTTAGGATTTTGACTCATAGACTTGTCACTCCATACTTTCCATTTTCATTATTTCTACTTCTTCGCTGTGCTAAGCGAGGGTTTGGCGCAAATGGAATCAGGTTTTGTGGGTCATGTTCTGATAAATTCAAATGTGTCTCTGTACGTACAACTTCGTCCTGTGTATGAGTTACTAGGATTTCTTCTCTCGGTTTAATACTGCTATCTTTCACTTCACAAACCCTTTCAATTCTTTGGTTTGCTTGTAATCGTGTATCTCCTTTTCCGAACGGAGAAATACGTGACACTGTACCGTCTGTAGTTGTCGCAACCATATAACTACGATCTCTTTCTACCACCATTTGCACATTCTGGTATCCCCCCTGGTCTAAATCAGACATATAGAAGTGACCATTGTCTACCTTATGACTTACCGTAAGTGGCGGTTCACTAAATACTGGTTTCTGTTGTAAAGGTCTTTGATTTTGATTTCCTATTAATTGGTTTGGATTAATATTGATAGAACGATTGATACTAATTTTCCCACCACTAGAATCTTGAATATATGCTGGTGTTGCTTTCATACCATTACGGTACTGCGTTAATTGTCCATCCGAAATATTTAAGTCTTGATATACAACTTGTCCCGAACGAATGCTACTATCACCACTACCATAACGAGATACAACTTGTGTCATTCCACTGGAATCTTTCGCTTCAATCCATGATTTATTATTTGTCGTAACAAGACGTACTGCACCTTGAGCAACTGATTGTCTTCCAGTCGCATCTGTTATTGTTGGTACCATTCCCTTAATCTCTTGAATTTCTTTTGCTTCTGTTTGAACTGCTTTATTATAAGGATTATGTTTACTTACCATACGTGCAGTAGCTTGGTAAGCACCTGCACCACCAATTACACCTGCTGCATAGCTTAATCCTTTTGTCACATTGTAATGGCGTTCTGCTGCATTACCTCCTAATGAAGTATGAACGGCAGCTGCAGTTCCACTCATCACTCTTTGTACTGCATTTCCACCAGCCTGCTGAACAGCACTAGATGCATTAAAGTATGCTTGTGATACATTTTCCATACCTTTTGTATGCACGAGATGTTTGGCACCTTCCATCATACTTACACCAATCATCTTACTTTGCTGTGTCATACGTCCCACTGCTGAAGTTGGAATCGTCATTTTCCCAGCACTTTGCGAAATATTTGCTACACTAGCTGATGCATCCGCATACGAGCGCTCAATTTCAGAAACAGACAGATTTCCAGCACGTGCCATACTCGCTTGCGTTTGCGTAGCTGCAAACACAGCTTTATTGATTGCACCACCTGTCGCAACACCGTGTGAACGAACACTTTGAATCGCACTAGTAATTCCAGAACCTACTTGTTGACTCACTGTTCCAAGACTAGCATGACTTTGTAAACCTTTCGTCAATTGCGAAGCAAAGGCATCTTTATTAATATATGATTGATTATGTAGACTCTTACCACTCGTATCTTTTGCCTGTACGGGCATCGCACCCGCTTGTACCGCTGCTTGCTGAGCGACTGCTTTAAATTCATTCCCTTTATCATTCAAGTGAGACTGCCAAGCTTCTACTTTTTGCGCTTGAGACATAGTTGGAGACAAGTTTTTCATAAAGTTTGCTTTGTTCTCTGCTGCATATCCTTGTTTAAAGGATTCTGTAGATGCTTGTACTAAATTCCCAACATTACTTACACCTTTTTGTTTCTGGTTTCCATATCCATTTGCTAAACTATGTGTTTTTACACCATTTACCGCTTTTTGAATGCCAGATACACTAGATACACCCATTGCATTTATATTTGGATTGTTTTGTAATTGTTGCGATAGCTGAGAAGCAAAAGCTTCCTTATTAGCATAGCTAGTCCCATCTTTTTGTTGCACAATCCCTGCTTGTTCTGCAGCTTTCTGTGCATGATTTTTAAATCCTTGCACTTTTTGACTCAAGTGTTTGTTCCATGCAGCCTCTTTTTCTTGTTGTGGTACATCTGCAGGGAATTGCTTCATGAATCCAGCCTTATGATCTGCTGTATATGCCTTTTTAAATGCAGCAGTGGACGCACCCACAAGTGAGTCTACTTGTCCCATATTTTGATGGCCACTCTCTAGTGTTTCTCCCTTTACTCCTTCAACCGCTTTCCCAACTTTTCCAAGTGCAAGTTGAGAAGCAAAGACATCTTTATTTACATAAGACTTATCAAACAGGTTGTTGCCTTGCTTATCTTTCGCATCAACTGGCATTGCTCCAGCTTTTATTGCCGCTTGTTCTGCATGATTTCTAAATCCTTGAACTTTTGAGTTTAGATGGTCATTCCATTTTTTCTCTTTCTCTTCCGCTGACATGTTTTCTGGTAATTGACTCATAAACGCATCTTTATGGTCTGCCTCATATCCTTTTTGGAATGCGTTAGTTGCAGCGTTAACTAAATCTCTAGCATTTCCATATGGTGTAGCATTTTTCTTCATATTTTGTAAATCTTGTTTTCGCTGATTTTTGAAATGAGACATTTGATCACTATTTGTTTTTGCTACTTTTTTTGCAATCTCTGCATCAGATGCACCAGGGAATGCTTGTTTTAAACGGCTCGCAACTGCAGAATCAGGATTATCCGCTTTCCAATTTTCAAAATCTTTCGTAGCTAAGTCTTGTGCAATATCTTCATCTGTTAACTCTGGATATTGTTCTCCATTTAACCCTTTATACGTATCTAGACCTTTCTTCACACTAGAACCAATATGCTTCCCAGCACTAGTAACTCCTTCAAGTCCAGCTGCCAATGTTCTTCCTGTTACTGCACCAGGAACTCCACCTGCTTTACTTCCAGCAAATGTTCCTACTGCCATTCCTTCTGGTCCAAGTCCTGCACCCATTGCTAACCCCGCGAGTCCGCCCGTTGCTTTTCCAACCATGCTTCCAATTTGACCTGCTTTTAACATACGAGCTGCACGAGATGTTGTACCTACATCTGTCCCTAAATTGGCTCCCAACGCGTTTTTAGGGTTATCAGCATCTTCTTTTTTATCTTCCTCGCCTTCTTTTCTAGCTTTTGTCTTCTCTTTATTACTACGATGGTCATCACGTATCCCTTTAACGATACCTGCCATACTTGCTAAGGCTCCCATTCCAAGCATCGTACCTGCTCTATTTACCGCTCCCGCCGTATTTGTACTTAAACCAATGAACCCTTTTACAATTTCACCTATAGGAATAAACATAGCAAATAAGATTAATTTAATAATGGTATTATCTGATTTGCCTACTAGTACAAAAATCAACCATATAGTAATCGCATGGATACCTTGGATGAGTACTGTACCAACAAATTCACGCATCCAATATAGAGTTTGTTGTTTCTTTTGAGGAAATAACCACATACCAACCATAATCGGTCCCATTAACATCAAAATATATAGAGATACCGCTCGCATTAAATAGAAGAAGTTTGCCCAAAGTGACAATCCAACTTCAATCAACATCGCAAAAATTTGAAATAAATAATCATCCTTATTTTTATCCATAGACAATTCGGCAATTGTCTGACCTGGTTTAAAAACATCTAGCGATTGTTCTCCTATTGCTCTTTTAAACTCCGATGCTACCCAAGTATTAATATCAAATATTATGTTATAGAAGAAATCTAAATGCCATATACAAATAGAAACGATCATTAAATCCTTCGCATATTCAATGATATATGTTCGATTTGTTGGATTAATGGCAGCAGCTGAATACTTTGCACCAGCAATTACAGCACTGACTAAGACTAAAAAGGCTGCAAATTTAAACATGACTGGTAATCCCGTATTTAAAACATTCCCAGCTGTGTCGTCTTTAAATAAAAAGTTTAGTTTTGCACTATCCCCACCAAAAATTAAATCGGGGATAGTATCAATTAATTTATAGATTGGAGAAAGAAAGGTCTTGACCATAGAAACAATTAAGCCGCCAACCCATCCTATTATCTTATCAAGCATAATTTCACCTTCCTTTTCAAAGGTACGCTATTATCCTGCGTACCCTTGTACTTTCTTCATGTTATTTAAAAGCTCTTGTAGTACCGCTTCATTAGATTCAATGAACATCATTTCTTTATCTGATGGATCTGTTTGAATCCAAACCGAGCTATCTCCTATACGGAAAATCCCTTCACCTTTCCCTGGATTGTTGAGAATAATGTCGAGCTCCCCAGCAGTTAAGTTAAAGTTCTCTTGGATTTTTTTCTTATCAATCTTATTTTGCTCTAAGAAGAAATAAGAGAAAGTAGATTGCAAGATACCACGCGCTTTCACATTTTCCAAAATACGAACAAAGTCCTGACTTGCCCAACACATACCGGCATTTCTTTTACGTGAACGACGTGCTACTTTTTCTAAGAAGTTAACAGTTTGTTCATAATCGATAAACTGCCACATCTCATCCACATATAACACTTTTCGTTTGATAGCGTGTTCTGGACTCTTAATCCAATGCTCCCAAATATAGTTCAAGATAACGTGGAAGGCGATCGGTTTTAAGAAACCCTCTTCTAAATGACTAATATTAAAGTTAACAACACGTGATTCATTTAACTGTGTTTCTACACCGCGTCCAAAATTACTTTGTCCATCAAATAATGGTTTTGAGCCATCACGTAAAAACGGACGAATCGCAGCAATTAACTCTTCTGCTTTCACATCGTCTCCATGGTTTTCTACTATTACATCATAAATTTCTTTTAACTCTGGCTCCGGCTTTCTCACTTGAGACTGAATTAATTGTCCATCCACCTTCTTCACTTCATCTGTATATAAAGATGAGGGATGAGAAGTAATACCATGTTTATCGAATACTTCACGAATTGCATCTTCTAACATTGTGCGCTGGAATACATTTAATCCTGGTTGATCAAAATCTTGTCCGCGAATAATAATGTCAAAGAATCCTAGTATTTCATTGATTTTCTCTAAAATAGGCACAAATCTTACATACTTCACGCCATCACGCTCTACGAGTTCTTTCTTGTCATATTGTTCAAGCGCTTCTAGCTCTTCATCTTTATCCGTAATCTGAAGTTCTGTTACTGCAATTGCACAAGGATTAATAATGATATTACTTTCTGGTGAAATATTTAAGTTAATACCACCTAATCGTTTGGTGATTTTTACGAATTATGATGATAGGTAAGGCTTTGATGTAATCTCCACCTTTTCCCCCACCTCACACCGTACGTGCTAGTTTCCTAGCATACGGCGTTCCATCGTTTCCAACTGACTTTAAAATCAAATTATGTTACTATCGGTTCATTTCCAGCTTTAGTTCTTAGCACATTCAGTTTATCCATTTGTTTCTTGTTAAGTTTAAAAGACCGAAGGTAATGTGTAATCTTATTAAGATTCGTCATGTGAATCAGTTTGTGTATAAACCAATCTACAATTACCAAGTTGTTGTACTTGTCATCCCCACCTTGTTTAATGGGAACAATGTGATGACAATGAACACGTTCAATACCAATTTCCTCACCAGTTACATAACACTTACCATATTGAGCAACGTATTTTGATATCCTATTATCGTTGTACTCAATACTTTTATTCTTCGAATAAGTCCTCATAACTTGGTTGAGAACATCCTTAGGTATTGCCTTAAGATTACTATGTACTTTATTACGCCCCGTTTCCGTATAGTTACAGATAACCTGCGAAAAATTCCACGGGTTTTTATGATGTATTCCTGTAACTGGTAAGAGTGGAGTGTTCTGTACAACGTAAATCTTAGTGTTAGGTTGTATTCCTTTGGTCTTCCTTTTAAAATTCACAGATGTTTCACAGAACTTCATGTGCTTCATATTGTTTCTAAGTCTGGTTCTTATGACTCTTCGCAGAGAGTAATTTACCTCCGTTAAATCCATGTAAATTGTAACCGCATATTTAAAGTAATTTTGTATACCAAGAAGGGTTGAATTAAATTGAGTAACTTTCTCTGAAGTGGGCTCCTTTTGAATTCCTTTGATTCGTTCTTTTAGTTGTCTTTTAGCTTTTGTAATAGCTTTGTCGGACATACTGGTTTTTGCAATATATCCAAATTTAGCTTTACCTTGTTTAACCACTTTGATTTTGAATCCAAGGAAAACTGACGAGTTTTTCTTGAGATTAACCACTTTGGACTTTTTGGGGTTAATTTCTAATCCCAAGCGGGATTTGAGAAAATCAACTGTCGCATGATAAAAGCGTTGTGCTTCATCATAAGTCCGACACATTATTTTGAAGTCATCCGCGTATCTCACTACATAACCACATTTTAGATTCGTGTACTTCCTAGCATATTGTCGAAACCCTAAATGCCGAGTAGAGATTCTGTGAGGTTTGTAGGTTTCCCATTGGCTACTTATCCACCAATCAAGTTCATTTAGAACAATGTTGGAAAGTAAAGGAGAAATAATTCCTCCTTGCGGAGTACCCTTATTGGGAATACCCTCTCCTTCTATCTCAGATTTAAGGATTTTTGAAATAACACATAGAAGTGATTTGTCTCTTATTCCCAGAGTCCACATTTGCCTTAATAGCTTTTTGTGGCATACATTATCAAAGAACCCCTTAATGTCAATATCAACACAGTAGTGTTGGTGACCTATGTTAATAAGACTTACAACTCTACTTAGTGCATGGTGTGTACTTCTGTTCGGTCTAAATCCATAACTATGGTTATGAAACTTAGCTTCACAAATAGGTTCCAATACTTGGAGGATAGATTGTTGTACTAATCTGTCCCAAATTGTTGGAATCCCCAGGGGTCGCTTCTTATCACTGCCCTCTTTTGGGATAAGGACTCTTTTAACTGCTTGTGGTTGATAGTTATTTAATCGTTTCCTAACTTCATGAATAATCTTTGTATCGTTTAGGTGCCAAATATCTTTAATGGTTAAATTGTCAACTCCAGCCGTGTTACTCCCCTTATTAGTTTTGATGTTGCGGTATGCTAATCTAATATTTTCTTCCGAACCGATAATATCAATTAATTTATAGAAATTGTTACCATTAAGGCTATTAGAATATAACTCATCATACTTTCTTTGCATGTCGTAATATTCACTGTGCCTTAGTTTAGTTTTCTTTAACATGGGCTGTAACCTCCCCTTATTTACTGGAGGTTTACATCTCTTTAGTCTTACTCGAAACCATGTCAACCATAAGTAACAGTCAGTTTTCAATCGACTAGTGGCTATCCCTCCACGTTCATTACACGTTTCATAGGTACTGTGCCACCACTTTCACTGTCATAAACCTAGGTTATACAATTTACAATTGTTTTCCCTAGAACCACTTCATCGGAAGCAAGCCCTCAGTGTTGACAGCTTACCACGTTCCGTCATTCCTATCTGTGCATATACCGTTAGGTTTCTCCTATGAGCCTGCTACCTTGATATTGCCTGTAACAATATATGGACTTTCATAAAGGCGAGTTTTACTCATCCACAGTAGCGACACTAATTGTGTCAGTAAGCCTTTCGACTTACTTCCGATATAGACCCGTACCATCAGAGATTCGTCCGCACATACCATACTCTATTGGTTCATAGTGCATACTAACCATAGGTAATTTATAGACTTCCGGTTTATAGGTTACACCACCCACCTCTGAGTGACTTTCGTATCCTATAGGATTACGGTAACTCTCAACCGACTTCACCGAGCTTCATACAGTTCAGTTCTTGCTAACTTCACTGCATGTCGGAGTATTAAAGGAAGCCCTTCAAGGCGTTACCCTATCATTTGACTTCTTGGAATGACAGTTCACTGTTGAACTGTAAGTTCGACAATGCCTAAGCTTTTCACTTAGGAACGTGTCGCACCACCCTCGGGATCTATTATCATCGCATGTGTATCTGCAAGTGATGTTTCACGAGCTAGCTTCATTTTTAAGAGTAAACTTTTACCGGAACCTGAAATCCCTGTCACACCAATGTTATAGTTTGGTGGACGATAATCTGCGTTACCAAATGAATTTAAAAATTCTACTTGGCCAGTAATTTTGTTCTTTCCTATTGGTATACCACCGTTAAATCTTCCGGAACCTGATACAAAGGGAGCAAATGTACATAGAGCACGTCTATCGATATTGCGATATGTATCTTGCAGAGTATTTGGTGCACCTAGTGGCATAACTGCTTTCAAGCCACTCTTCACACGATTCCAAGTACTCGCTATTTTAAAGTGAGATGCTTGCATTTCATCTTCGATATACTCACATAAAACATCTAATTCTTTCTTTGAGTCAGCATACGCAACCGCCATGGTACTTACCATATAAGAGTCATTCTCATTAAATTGAATTTCATCCATTAAATTGTTTGTATCCTGAATTTTTGCATCTAAATCTTTTTCTTGGTCAATATTTCCACGTGTACGTTGGAAAGAAAGGTTCGAACGTAACATCGTCAGCTGCATATCTAACGAACGCATCGCTTTTGCTTTTGGCTCTTTATGAATATCAATCATGACATCAACCTCTCCAGCTGAAGTTAACATGTTCAGCCAATTGGTCTGCATCATACGAGGATATCCATCACGTGGAATATAAAATGGACGGAAGAAAGTATTACTTCCCAAAGACTGCTTAATTACCCCATAGTCTTCTGAATCAATTTTCATTCCTTCTGGGGCAATGACATCAAACACAGTTGTTTGATTTTCTAATTGAGGCGGAACTTCTTCTTGTTCGTACGCTTCCTCCTCTAGTTCCAATTCGTCATTCTTTTCAGCTTCTAACTTCTTTTTTTCTTTTTTCTTCTTTCCAAACAATTTCATACTTATGCCACCCCATTATTTGATTTTTCAGCTTTTTCTTCCGCTAGCACTTTCTTCATTAACTCTAGTTTTCTCTCATTTGTTTCACCGGTTGAATAGAGAGAGAAGTTCTCATTTTCAATTAAATCTTGGAAACGTGCTTTCACCGCTTTACGACGGTTAAACGCTACATATTGGAGTTCTATTAATTTATCTTTTGTTAACATTTCTACACTAATTTTTGCTTTCGATAGTAGATTTCGGGAAGCATTATAGCGACGATATAATTCGTTAAACGCTTTATCTACAATCTTTTCTTCCAATTCATCCTCTGTATCAGCTGTAATCGTACTAATATCCACTTTGTATGGATAAATTAAATATCGCTTTTGTTCATATCGAGGCTGCGAACGTTGCCAGTACTCTAAGTTGTCGATAACTTCTTGCCCATAAAGTACTGTCTCTGGTGTAAGGTCCTTCGCACCTTTCATTGTTTCTGTCATTTTTCGTACAGGATCTGTTAAATCTACAAACTTACTTTGGATATATACCTTCGTATTAAACTCTAATGTGGTTAACCATGATTCAATTTTGATATCAATCGCTTCTTGTTCCGCATTGGAAAGTAAATAATAGTTTACTGGGTGTGCCTCCGCGATTAGGATAAACGTGTCATCATGATAACGAATCATATGATTTTCAACTTCCTTAATGTCTTCTATAAAAGCACGAAAGAAATCAACATTATCCTCATCAATTTCCGATTCAGCAGGCGTATTCTTTTTATTTTTCTTTCCATTTTTTTCAGCAGTACGTTTCTCTAACCCGCCCTGGCTTTTCCCCTTTTTCTTAGAACCAAACATCGGTTTTCCATTCATTTTCCGATAAAAGAAAAACCCTACAATGGCTACCAACGCAAAATATATCATTTCTAACATCTATAAATTCTCCTTTACCCATGTAATTGGCTCGTATCCTTTTCTCCACTTGCCTTTTTCAGAACGGCTACGCATTTTGATAAGTAAATATTTATCTAGATACATGTGTTGTTTTTCTTTATAAATAAAAGCAAACGTTATTACAACTACTACTGTTGGTATTGCTAAAATTAAGCAAATAAAAAATGCTACCGCCGCATTAAAAGGTGCAAATAACCGCCATAAGAATGGCACATATAAATAAAGGGATGCTCCGCCACCCAATAGATAAATCAATTGGCGTTTGCTCAGCACACCTAACAGTGTTTTTTGTTCCGAAGTCATATCAACAGGAACGGTTACTTTTCTCATTTTGTTTCCTCCCTTATATAAGAGAAGCTCTCCCCAAATAGAGGAGAGCTTTTACAAACTCTTATGTTAAATTTTTGTAACCCAAGAAGCGATGTCGTATGCTTTGATCATGACAAAGCCTCCAATTGCTGCACACGCTAAACCAATCATGGCTTGTGTACGGTTTTCAGGGTTTTTACCTTGTGCACCAGATAGTTTAATAGCTGCAAATACAACGCAAGCTGCTACCCAAATACCACCAAAACCAATTAGTGTTGTTACAAGGGTATTCATGCTTTTTTGTACAGTGGTAGCATCTGCACCACTGGTGTGCCCAGTAAGCCCCCCCTCAAAACTTTTTTTTGCCAGTAGAAAATCTCCTACTGATGTTGTCATAAGTTTTGCAGACAACCAATTCAACATAATTCCTGCACCTCCGGGTGTTTTTGCTCGCAAAACGCAAAAAGACCCCAATACACGCACACGTCCCCTAAGGACATGGCGCATATTGAGGTCTTCTCTTATATGCGAACTGATTAATTTTTTATTTTATTGTTAAATCTTATTACGTTTATATTATAGCAATACGATTTTAAAAAAACAAGCCTTATTTACGCCTAAAAAGTAAAATTGGACTTTTCGTGTTCCGTTTTATTTCATTTCTTTTTATCCTCTTTGTTTGGATCGTACCATACCATTTGAATTTGAAAAATATCACTGTCCTTAAGACCCAAAACATTCATTTCCTCTTTCAATGAGCGCCATGGTTCTATTTTTATAGAT
Organism: Bacillus cereus group sp. MYBK245-2; assembly: GCF_051916145.1. Lineage (NCBI taxonomy): Bacteria > Bacillati > Bacillota > Bacilli > Caryophanales > Bacillaceae > Bacillus > Bacillus cereus group sp. MYBK245-2. Next base: position 76,169 of record NZ_JBQAGB010000016.1, read on the forward strand.
TTTATACTTTTGTCTCTAAGCGTATACACATGTACATAATATGCTTCTTTTTTCTTTTTCATAATACAAATAACTTCCCCTTATATTCTTTATATTTTTTTAATAACAGAATAATTGAGTATGTAAAAATTACACACTTCAAATAGCATTTCCTCTTGTTACTTTCATAACTATTCCCCCTTCCTTCACATCTATTCACTTACTTTCATTAAATCAAAAAAACAGGTAATCGTGTGTACCCACAATTACCTGTTTTTTTATCATTTATATCTACCTTTTATTTCTTATAATTTCATTAACCTCTTCAACACTTAATTCTGCAACTTTTGCAATTTTTTCTATAGGTAATCCTATTTTAAACATATTTTCAATCATCTCTATCTTAGTTGCAATTTTAGTTTCTTCTGTAGCTATTTCTGCAGCTTTTTTCGCAGCTCTTTCTTCTGCTGTCTCTATTTCTGATATTCTATCTTTTATTGCTTTTTCTCTAGCCTCATATAAGCGTAAAAAATCCTTATCGCTACTTAAACGCTCCCAATCCTCTATTGCTTTTTTCAAAACTGGATCTTTTTCCATTGCTATCGCCTCCAGGATTGTTGTTAATCTCTCATCCTCATGCGCAGGAAATAATAGTAACCAACGCGCTAAAGAATCTTCCCACGGATCCATTCGTTTTCCTTGCCATTCTTGAATCACTTTTGGAATTTCAAGAAAATGCAACTGCATATTTTCGGTAATGATACGTTTAGATTTTTTGTTCATCACTGTATTAATACTATGAAACTCCTGCTCTTCTGGAAATAGAATGAAATCCACTATATTAATACAAATGGTTGGTCTTAATTCTGTATATTTCATCCCTTGAGTCATTTGAGAATAATACATACCTGACCAATAGAACAAAGAACGTTCTATCATATCTTTTTTGTCTCGAACTTGAATCTCTATATTAATTTTTATACCACTATTTAGCGTAGCTCGCAAATCTAAAATAGACAATTTATCATCCTTCTGCTCTCTTGGAAGATGCGGATCATCTAAGTGCAAAGATGTAATTTCTTCATCAATAGATGATTGTAGTACCGCGTTAAGAAACCCAATTAATATATCTTCATTTCCTTCTACTCCAAACAAACGCTTAAAAGCATAATCAACTCGTAAATTTACTAGATTCTTTTTTACATATACACTCATGTTTTCCCTCTACCTTTCTCGTTTTAAAATTGTATTTAAGAGCATAAAAAAAGATAGAATTATATTCTATCTTTTTCTCCTCTATTCATCTCATCAAATATGGCTACTAGTTACTTACTATATAAGAAATATCCTCTTCACACATATTTGTCGCATTTGCAATTGTCGTGATAGAAACTCCCTCATTATAAAATCGTTGAATGAGTTCCATTCTTTCTTGTTCCCTAGCTTTTTTATCTACGTCCATTAATTGTTGCATAATATCCATAATACTTAATACACACCTTTCTTTTATATAAAGTCCCCTAGCTAAACTGTTAAGTGTTTTGTTAAAAGAAAGTTTTACACTAATACTTCTACTTTGTTGTAAAATGTACGACTTTCTTTTAACGTGTACAATTTTGTTTTAACTTCACAATTATGATTTTTTATATTGTGCGAAAAACTGGTTTGAAAGCAGCTTGCATTGCATCATCCAGACCTTTCCCTTGTGCTGGGTTCCATGCCGCAATAATTACGTTATAGCCCTCTTTCTTTAACTCTGTCGCAAAAGCAATTACGGCAGCTCTTACTTTTTCATTCTCTACTAAGTCAGCATCAAATGCTAAGTATACATTTTCTACTCCCATATCTTTTAATACTGGCATAACGATTCTCCATGCATTTACACCTGGAATCGCAAGAACTGTTGTCCCTACTTTAGCTATTTCTTCTTTATTTAGTCTTTGAGGAAGTAAATCGGCAATCAAATCCGCCTTCATCGGCCCTTCTGTAATCATTACTGATTTTGTTTTGTGCAGCATACCAGACTTCCAATGTTTCAAATGTGAGCTTGGTACCGCTACATGTACAGGAAGTGGATTTTCACTACCTCCCGCACCGGTTCCTTCATCTTTATTTGCTGAAGAGATCCATAAGTATTTTTGACCTTTATGTATCTTTACAACAACCTTTTCCCCGTCGATTAATAATTCTTTATTTTTCCCTATTTCTAGTTTTCCTTCATAGATACAATCCTCGTTTTTCGTTATTTTCACTACATTAGGCTGTTGGACTAGTTCGGCTTGTATACCTGTAGGTCCAGATTTCACATGAACAGAGTTCTTTACTTCATCTACACGTACTTGCCAACCAACAATTTGATTATATTGGTTTCGGAATGGAATCATAATTCCTGGAAAACCTGCCATTAAACGAAGAGAAGTTTGTCCTTTCTTCATTTCATAAAATCCAGGTATTCCCTTCCAACAATCTTTTTTGCCAATTTGTTTAAATAACTTTTCCCAAATAGTTGTGTACGTATTATCATCTTCCAACACAATTTGTTGCTTTAAAAACGAACGATATTGACGTACCTGTACTTCTTCTTCAGTCATTTTTCTATCTTGCAGTAAATGTATATGATGCTTCTCCTCTAACGGCAAAAATCCGATTAAATTACGATTAAATACATCTAATTCTTCCTTACTTCGCTTACTATGCCCCTTTACTACATCTACCTCTGGTAATTGGTATTGCTTCTTACCATTTAGATAATGGATATAACTTGGATTACTTGAATTTTTACCGTATACCCACTTACTTTCCACACGGGTACATGCTACTTTCTCTTGTGAAACATGCAGCATACAGTTTCCAATAGCATTACAGATTGGGCATGGAACACGATAAAATTCCCACCAACTTCCTCTTGGATGTGCAGTTGTTAAACGAAATTGTCCTTTTTGTATGTTATAATTCATCATTTCCCACTCCTTGTATACTATTTATTATATATGGAATAGCTACTTCCATTAAACTCTTTATACTTCTATTTAGATGTTCTCTTTGTTCTCCTAACGGATATACAAAAGAATATGTATCACATACTAAATAATCGTTTCTATGTTCTTGATCTAGCAAAGCTGATTCTACATATGCTTCAAATGCTCTAGCAAACATCTCATGATTTGTAGACCAATACTTTTTAGTTCTCTTCTTATCTAACTTAATGGCTGTATCAAAATATATGGACCCTTTCACTTGATAGGGTATTTCACTAAGTTTTTCGCCTGTTTTTTTATAATGATATGCAGCTAACATTTGTGCGGTTTTCTCAAATTCTTTTTCAATTTTACGCTCCATACGCGTCTTTGTTGCTCCTGATAAAGTATCAAGCTTCCTACACAAACTAGCATGATGTGATTCTAAAATATTTGAAAGATTTCCTTTAAACACATCATAACTATCGATAACACCACCATAGAAATACCACTTTCTACTGTAGGCATTTTCCACGTTGATTACTCTGGCCACTTTTCCTTGTTTACAAGCATCTAACACAGCTTGCATCTTTTCCTTGATAATAGCAGGCAAGATATTCCCAATACTCTTCCCGCTTGATAAGAAAGCAAGACTACCATTTTGAAAATCATGACTACAATCATATAAGAAATGATCCAATGCATGTCCCCATTCATGACACAATGCCCCGACTCCATTATCACGAGTTAAATTAATGACTTTGGTAGAAGGTTCATAATGTGCTAATGCATTGCCGCTTCCTCTCGCACCAATCGCAAGTCCTAAGCGTCCTCCTAACCCTATATACTCAGGTGAAATCCCTAATATACGAGCTAAATCATGCAATGCTTCGGATACATGCCCGATATGTTCTTTTGCATATTGTTCGGTGCAATAATGACCAAATTGCATCCCCTTCAACCCAAACATAGCCACTACGTCTTCAGGTTTGGTAGCAATTTCTACTCCTGGTCCTTTTCTTTGCAGAGTATCTGGCAGTTTCCTACTCCAAGCAGCTGCGGATTTCTTACGAGTCGTAACCTTTTTCGTAAGTAAATCATTCCATGTTAGTTCATGTGATACACGAAGATACGTAGAATTAATACTTTTAGAATTTGTGCAAAGTGATATGAATTTCTTTCCTAATATTAATAACTCCATACCATCTGCATCAACAAACTCATCAAAATATTCCTCTACCATTCTTTTAAATGTGAATGTTACATTCTTATTTTTTCTAAATGTAGACCAACCATTGTTCATTTCCATTCCATAAGAGACCACAAGATCTACCCATTGTTCTGAGGTATGTACCGACTGTATATCATGCCATATTCTTCTACATGCTTGAACATATAGTTTCCTTGCAGTCGGTGTATCTACAATTGGCTTCTTATTTATTCTGCCCACTAGCAACTGCTTTAACTTTGCAACATGTGGTGGGACATCATTTTCTTTTTCATGTTCAAAAGAGAATGGAATCAATGTATTTCGATCCAATGCATTTAGCGCCTCTACTGGAGATTCTTTTTCAATTTCAGCTAAAATTTCTAAAGAAAATGATACTAAAAATGATTCTTTTAATGCTCGTATCTCTTTCTTTGCTCCCACTAATTTCTCACCTACATCATAACTGTATCGATTGCGAACTTGTTTATCTGTTCTCACATCTTGTACCATTACGTCTTCTCCAACCTCTAAACCAAACAGTTCAAATAAATTCATACTAAAATCCTCCTGAATAAAATAAAAGACAGAAATTCATAGTCATTTTGCACTACGGATTTCTATCATTCCCTCTGTCTGTACACTTCCATATAGTTATGTAAATTACTCATTACGATACACTCACACCTGTTAAAGAGAATAGATCCTCTTTTGTCGGATTTAGTGCTTGTAACCAGCTATCTACCTCTAAGAAGTTTACTTTTTTTAATTGTTCGCCTTTTTCCGCACGCTTAACCACCTCTAAACCTCCATGGTGATGCACAATCATTACAAGATCATCTTTCTTGAAAATACAATCTACATCTGCAGAGTTTATGTGGTGGTTACGTAGAATTGGTTTCCATTTCTTAAGTGAATAACCTTCTACATCTAAAAAACCACGTATAGCAGTAAAGCGAAAACTCGTTCCTCTAAAACATCTTTCCAATAAAAAAAGGAAATCCCGTACACATCCATTAAAATGAACATGATACAAATAGATTTCCCCTGCTTGTTTTGCTGCTCGCTGTGACAAGTTTGATGGTTTAATGGCAAACTGATAACAATCTCGTTCCCAAAATGCTCCTTCTTTTGTAACTCTCATTCGTAATGCACGTAAACTTGGAATAAGTTCATCTGGATGTGCAGAACAAAATAAAGATACTTCATAACTGATATGCATAAATAAATCCCCCTAAATAATAATTTTTGCCCAGTGTAATAATGGATTCTACTAATCAAACAGACTTGAAAACAACACAAAAAGGGCTTCTTCAAGTCGATTAAAAATGTGCATAGCAAAATAAGCTATATACACTAATCGGCTCAAAGAAGCCCTTTCATAAATGAAACAAGACGCAACTTGCTTCTACAACTCAACCACAACACAATAAGGTGTGGGAATAAACGGAATCAATTAAACAATAAATATAATTCCATATTAATGAATTCATACAAAAATTTCAATAATTTTATTTGTCCTTAAGATGTCCCGCTCATTTTTTTAAATTCATATGTTTTAACACTACCTTGGTTTCTTCATCAAATGATATAACTCCCTCCACGATAATATTTAATTTAGGATTGAAATTCTCTAAATCTCGATGTATTATATTTTTGTGTTTTTCTCAGTTCCCTAGCCGAGAATACATCATCACTTCTGAAAGAACCTGAACTCCAACGGGTTCTTTTTTTATTCCTCTTCTTGTAAATCTATTTATCTAAATGTAAAATTATAATTAAGTTCTAATATTGTGAATTGAGGTGAAAATCATGAGAAGTTTTGGCTCATTAATAATCTCTACTGTCTGTTCAGTACTTCTTGTAATTTGGAATGCCTATGAATTCTATAACGGATTCACAACAGGGCGCACATACTACTGGATTAATGGCATCGGGGCTGTTATCTTCCTTCTATTCCTTATCCTCAACATGCGAGATTTCAAAAAGAAAAACTACAGAACCTCATAACAATAGGAGTTGATACATATGTGGCAAAAGATTAATAATTATAAGTTTCATCTAAAAGATTTGAAATTTATGACTTGGCTATTTCCACACATTCATCAAGCTAATAAAAACAAATACCCCAAAACCAGAAAATTAACATCTACAGTTGAAAATCTACAATTTTTCTGTTTTAAATTCTATAAAATTTTAGCCAAATAGTGATGTGGCGATACTCCAAATTGCAAATACCTGATGAGTATAAGCATTTCTATAACTCTACTAATGTATGTTTATATCTATAAGGGGTACGGAAACGATTCGAGGTATGAGGGGCCACTATGAAAGAAAACCTAATTGATACAATAAAAACCGTAGAAATTAAATATTTCCACGGTTTTTATTTTTACCTAAGATCCTTTTAATTATTTTACAACAATATAGAACTTACCTGGCATTTCATTTTGTGCATCTTGAAATATTTTTAAAATTAAATCCGCATAAGGTCCTAACATTTTTTGAGTACTCTCGAAAAATTCCCATTCTATTGTTATAGGAAGACTTATAAATCCAGTTAAACAGTCCCACAAAGCATCTGCATTTTCCCCATAAAAACTAGGGAAATCTAATTGTTTTTTTAATATTTGGTGCAATACTTCTTTACTAGTAAATGTTCTTCCATCTAATTTTATTATATCCATAAATTTAATCCCTCTATTCCCTATTTTACTTCGGTAAACGTTTTATAATGATCAGAAGTTTTATACACTAATCCATCATTAGAATAAAGAATTCTATCATTACCTCGATACCCTGATGAATAATTAATATCCGCTTCATACCAAGTCCTATTTGGAGCACTTGGTAATAGCCTTTCATTATTATAGTAAACATTTCCACCAATACTTTTTCCTGGAGCTACTTCGTGGAGATTTCCTTTCTTTCTATCCCATCCTAAAGCTTCAGCTTGTTGCTTTGTGATGAAATTATCCGGTAATTTCTTATTTTGTTTTATATACTGAGCGACTTCATCAAAACCTGTAGGATATTTCGTGAATTTTGTATTTTTGGCTGCCGCTTCTAAAGCCTTACCTTTCTTCTCAAGGTCTCCAACCTTCCCTACAACTTTACCGATAACCCGTGTTGTGCCACCAGATACGACAGCCAATGTACCCCATGCATAATCATCTGGACCGTATTTTTGACCTGTTACTAAGTCTTCACCTTTGATAAGCTGTCCAATTTCTTTTCCTGTACCAATTATAGGTGTAATACCCAATATGAATGATACATCTCCATCATTCTTACGATCATATACTCTAGATGGATCACCACCTAAATCACGTAGTGCATTACTCAAGTCAATATTCCCCACATTGATGGTAGCAGCTGGAATATTAATCTTATGACTTGCTATTTTATTAGCGGAGTCCATAAATGTATTTGCAAGATCTATTCCCATATTGAAATCTGTGAAGAATCCTGGTACTTTCGCATCTAACGCTTGTAAATCTTGCGCAATGACTGGAACGTTTTTTCTTGTTACCTGTACAAGTTCCTCCATACCAGGTTTTGCTTCATCTATAGAATGCTTCAAACGAATGGAACTATTTACAACTGGACCTAAATCTTTAACTACACCAGAAAATCCCTTCGATAACTCTTGCATATTCAATGTGATTTGATGAATATCTTTGCTAACATCTTCTAGAAATTCACTTGTTTTATCTGCATATATACTTAATACCTTGTAAGTTTCACCATATGCTTGAGCCATGGATACATATTGTTGAAGTATAAAAGTATATGTTTCCACACTAAAATCTAGTAACTCTTTTCCATCGGCTCCAAGCAATTTTGCAAGTTCTTTCCTTTGGGTAACTGTTAAATTTCTTATATCACCTTTCATAGCATTTACTAATTCTTCTAACTTATCATGTGCTTCTATGATGACTTGCCTTTTATACTGTACATCTTGCTTTGCATCATTAATGTCTCTGGAAAGATTCTCTAAGTTTTCTACATCATCTACCCAACGTTGTTCTTCTTCTTCTAAAATTTTGATCGTGTTATTTATGTATGTTTCGTCACTTTTTAAGTAATCTAATACACCTTCAAATATCTTTATTTTTCCATCAAGCAAAGTAAGTGGACTTTTAGCCTCCTGATCAAAAATAATAGCATCATGAATGCGTACATATCCCTTTTCACCTTGGTAATTAACCTCATACCAAGAACCGACTTTCCCCACTACTTCTATCACTTCACCCTTGTTCACACTTTTTGCACGTAATGCTTTTTTCAAATCTGGCTCAGGATATACTTTTTTAACAAGGGATTCTAATGTAACCCACCCTTTAATCATTTCTCCGTCTTGATTAAAGGAGAACTTCTTGTCTTTATATGTAAAATCTCCTGTTTGTAATGCACCTGAAGGCTGTAGTAAATACCAACTAAACTCTTGCTTCATCCAACCATTTCTTGATTCATGAGAAGCATCAAAATAATACGGTTTCCCATCAACATTTGTAAATCCCGATTGCACAGGACCCAACGGACCAAAGTAATAGATTTTCCCATCGATATGTTGGATTCCAGTTTGTACCACGCCATCGGTTCCTAGATAATAATCATATCCACCTGTATGTAACCAGCCCGTTTGCATAAAACCATCGGTACCAAAATAATATCGTTTCCCATCAATTGATTGGAAACCTGTTACTCTTTGCCCATCTTTTTTATAATACGTCCATTTTCCTTCTTCTTGTACCCACCCTTGTTTATTATCTAAATAGAGTACTTCTTTTAATTGATCAATCCATTGTAATCCATTCGCGAGAACATTTAGATCACTATCAAGTTGTTTATCAAATTTCTTTTGAATATTTGGTGGAAAATATTTTTCGGGATCTTTATGATACTCAGTTATCATGAAATGAGACAAATTCGTTGCTTCTTTTGCTACATCCCATGAACGAACTGGTGATTCACCAATTACAACAGACTCTAGTACTCGGACATATCCAATTTCTCCTTGGTATTTTACCTGATACCATAAACCTTGCTTGGATATGACTTCTAAAACATCTCCATCCTTTACAGGCTTAGATTTCGATAGAAACTTTGTTTCGGGCTTTGGATAGATTCTTTTAACAGCAGAACGTAGAGTAATCCATCCCTTTTCCATATCCCCGTACTTATTAATTTCAAATGGTTTTCCTTGATAAGTAAATGTTCCTGTCACATACTTCCCATCTTTTAAATAGCTCCATGAAGTTGCAGAGAAACTCCATCCAGTCTTTAGTTTACCAGGTTCACTATAATATAAAGTATCTTTCCCTACCTGCTTACTCCCTTGGAATAGCCTTCCATCTTTAAAAAAGGCGTACTCTATTCCATCTAACGTAATGTTATCCCTTTGCTTACTACCATCTTTGTTGTAATAGTACCAATTCTCGTTCTCCTTCACCCAGCCAACTGATTCATCATTTTGCATATTTGTTACTTTCATAATCGTCCTATATAAGAACATAGAAAATTGCTCTCTAGTAACAATGCCATTTGGATTAAAATTCCCGTCACCTGTACCACTTGTTATGTTGTTACCGGCTAATATTTTGACATATTCGTTGGCCCAGTGACCTTTCATATCCGTAAATTCAACATTTCCTTGCGGTTTTAAATCAAATGTTTTGACAAGCACAGTTGCCATTTCGGCACGTGTCATATTATTTTTTGGATTGAATTTTTTTTCAGCATTTACACTGAAAATGCCACGTGCTGTTAGTGCCAAAATTTCCTTTTTGAAATTGCTGTCGCCAATATCAACAAATGGATTATTTGTACTATCTTGCGGTTTTAAATATCGATACAAGAAAGCAGCGAGATGTTCGCGAGTAATAGGATCGGCTGCACCGAAATACCCATTTCCGTATCCTGTTATAATCTTATTCTCCACCATATACATCATTTCTTTATACGCCCAGTGAGTTTTAGGAACGTCAATAAAAGATGATGAATTCACTTGACCATTTTGTTCTGCATACGCTGTTCCTACTGTACTGAATAACAAAATACATACGATAAAACTTAAAAATAATTTCTTAATTGTATTCATAATAGCTCCTATTCAATTGTTAAAAATATAATTGCAAAATCAGCACTTATTTTATCCTTCATTTACGGCATTTTATATAATTATCAAATTTCTATTCATACTGATATTTCGCATAAGGACAACCTAAGTCATTCTGTCTAAACAATAATTAATTCATAAGATGTTTCATTTTTTAAATCTAGTAGTCCGTTTATAGAACCTTCTTAATATACAGTAAAACCAAGTTTTTCAATTTGAAAATCCCTTATTGTAAAATTCGCATTATGTTGACAATATCCATAATAATACCAGTCTCCTTTCTTTTTGACGCGACCTATTTGAATTAAAACTTCGACTTCCTCTGTAAACATTGGTGCATAGGTAGAAAATAGTTAAAATAATGATAATATAAGTCCTATGATTTTCTTCATACTCGTATCTCCTTATCAATTCGTAAAAAACCTTTCAATTATATATTAAGTTTCATTGCTATTAAAATAAAAAAATATAAATATGCATAATTGCATATTTTCCCTCTCGATAGAGTGTACCCTATTGATAATAACTTGTCTCCTTGATAATAAAGGGTTCGCAGACTATCAATAGCACTTATCAAAATTAAAGAGAATAAAGGTGAAAAAATGATATATGGATATGCTCGTGTCAGTGCACAAGATCAAAATCTAGATACACAGATTGAACAGCTCATGAAATATGGAATAGATGAAATTATTAAAGAAAAAATAAGTGGAGTAACCAAACAAAAGCCAGAGTTAGACTCTATACTTTTAAAACTAACTACTGGGAATACTTTAGTCGTAACTAGAATGGATTGTTTAGGTCGAAATACCATTCAGCTTTTACAATTAGTAGAACAACTTCGGGAAAAGGATGTTCACTTTGCGATTTTAAATTTGGGAATAGATACGAGAACGCCAACAGGAAAATTCTTTTTAACTGTCATGGCTGCCTTTAGTGAACTTGATCGAGAAATGATTAAAGAAAAGCAACGTACGGAAATAAAGTTAGCGAAACAAAAAGGATTGTATAGAGGAAGGTTGAAGAAATATACGGATAAGCACCTAGGTATAAATCATGCGATTGAATTGCGCAAGCATACCAATAAAACTGTTAAAGAAATATGCCAAATTACTGGTGTGAGTCAGGACGCTCTGTATCATAGATTAAAAGAACTTGAATAAAGTTCTTTTTTGATTTGTAATTAAATCCCAGAGTGGCCCCTCATACCGATAATCGTTTCCGTACCCCTATAATAGAAAAAGCTCTCACAATTGATGTGAGAGCCTTATAACCGAATTATACTATTTCATTCTACTTTCAATCTCATCCCTAGAATTGTACAATTCGTTAATCTGTTGGCGCTTCTTATCGTTCAAATAAGGGTTGTCCTTCTCTGTTTGATTCTGCTCTGTTTGCTCCTGGTGCAATGGTTTATATGGATGGCGCTCTTCTTCTCTTATTCCGTTGTAGATGATGACACCTAAAACAACAACTATAATCCCTAATAAGATTATGAATTCTTTTAATGTCTGCTTACTCATCTCTGTTTGCTCCGCTCCTTGTGTTAAAGTCTCTCTAGTTGTCCTTCAGCTTCCCATTTACTTTCTACAGGCTGTTTACCAATTTTATTAATTTCCATCTTTTTTCCTATTATGGTAGTTCTTTATGCTTAGACCATTTTTAAAAGCAGATATGTACTGTCTTTTATATAATGAAAATGAGGTAGAAAGATTTAGTCTTTTTTACTAACTAATAGATTTATGATATGTATTTCAAAGACCAATTTTACATTTGTTATTATATCACAATAAATTAATATAAGGTTAGGAAGTATTGAGTATCATAGTAAAACCTCTCGAATATAAAATTATTCAAAATGCAAAGTCTGTTTTATTAAAAACAAATGCAATCACATATGCTGTAAAAAAAGATTTATGATGTTTAAATCTAATTTTTTTACTATCCATAAAAAAAAGGCGTTATCCTTGCTGTATCATTATAGGAAAGGATGGCGTTTTTGTATGTCTATTTCTGTATCTGATGAATTAAACCTATTTGCTTGAGAAATTCAAAGCTTCTTATCTCCGAATATCTTACGAGATCTTGCTAGAGATGTTGGTTTTGGACAACGAACCAGTAAATACCAACCAAAAGATTTAGTCGCTTTATGTGTATGGATGAGTCAAAATGTTGCTGAAACCCCTTTAACTCAGTTATGTAGCTGTTTAGAGGTATCAACAGAAGTACTTATCAGTCCTGAAGGACTGAATCAACGATTTAATGCCACAGCCGTGCAATTTCTACAACAAGTGTTAGCCGAACTTCTCAACCAAAAGTTATCTTCAACTAAGCTGCTCTATTCTCCATACACTTCTATTTTCAAGCGTATTCGTATCCTAGATTCAACGTCATTTCAACTTCCAGATCCTTTTTCATTCGTTTATCCAGGTGCAGGAGGATGCAGCCATACCGCGGGAATGAAAATTCAGCTTGAGTATGATTTATTAAGTGGACAGTTCCTTCATATTCATACAGGTCCAGGGAAACAACATGATCGAACCTATGGTTCCCTGTGTGTCCCAACTATAACAGCGAATGATTTATGTATCCGAGATTTAGGTTATTTTCATTTGAAAGATCTTCAACATATACAAGATAAAAAGGCTTATTATATTTCACGTATCAAATCAAATACACGTATTTATCAAAAAAATCCTAACCCTGATTATTTTCAAGACGGCAGAATCAAGAAAGGTACAGAGTATATCCAGATAGATATGGAGGATTTAATGAACTCTCTTCAACCAGGACAAACATGTGAAATATCCAACGCTTATGTAGGAATGACAGATAAAGTCCCAACTCGTGTGATTGTTCATCGACTAACAAAAGAACAGCAACAAAAACGATTGCAAGATCAAACTGTAAGAGAAAAGAAGAAAGGAATGAAGTATTCTGCTCGTAGTAAACGACTTAGCGGTATCAACGTATATATGACAGCTACACCTACAGATATTGTCCCAATGGGACAAGTGCATGATTGGTATTCTTTACGTTGGCAAATCGAGATTTTATTTAAAACCTGGAAATCATTCTTTCATATTCATCATTGTAAAAATATAAAACGAGAACAATTGGAATGCCATTTGTATGGGCAACTGATTGCCATTTTACTCTGTTCTTCTACTATGTTTCAAATGCGGCAACTACTTCTTATGAAAAAGCAACGAGAACTGAGTGAGTATAAGGCCATATATATCATTAAAGATTACTTTCTTCTTCTTTTCCAAGCTATACAGAAAGACACCCAAGAGCTATCAAAGGTTCTACTTCGCCTGTTCAACCTCCTACAGCAAAACGGGAGAAAATCTCATCGATATGAGAAGAAAACAGTCTTTGATATATTAGGTGTCGTTTACAATTGTACCATGTCTGATAATCAAGCGGCTTAATTCAAAAAAATGAAACCCGTTAGGGTTTATTTCGTATGCAAATCTTTAAATTCCTTACACATAACCTTTAGAAAAAAGAAACACTCTCTACTATAATTGACGTTTTATGAGCTTAGCTTGATAGCGATGGGCTATTTCCAATTGTCAGTTTGTTATATGCCTATGAATTCTTTTCTGGGCTAATGTACCACCAGGAGATTCGTTGGCTTAAATTAATATGCATGGCGATAATGATTATAGGATTTATGGATATTCAAAAAAAGCTTAAAAACAAAGATTATAGAGTGGCTTAAATCACCAAACACTCTTGAACTCATTTTCGAATTATTGTATTATATTTTCGGGTCTTACTTCATAAATCATTATCAAGAGAATCTGCAGATTTGCAGGTTCTTTTTTGCAAAATAAAAAGCATCCACTACGTGATCACTTCATGATATTGTGATTCAGTTATTTAAAATCAGATTGATATGTAGGTGAAACGAATGGAAAATAAAGAACAAGAACCAAAATACGATTTAAACAAAATATACACATACGAAGAACATCCAGATAAGATCAGTGGTCGCTGTGACAATTGCGGTAATTCTGCATTCAAAAGTTCCATTAAAAATTTCATCTTTTTAAGAGAATGCCGTCATTGTGGCATGAAGAAAATCATCTAGCCCCTAGGCAGAGGTTTTTCTTTATAAAATAAAAAAGCAGCTGTTAGGCTACTTAAAGTTCGTCTTATCACCAAATAAAATGATATATATATTCTCCCGTTATACTTTCATCAATTCCTGCAACTCTAGCAAATCTCATCAAGTCAGCACCCTGAAGGAAATACATTGTTAGCATAACTGGCACCCGTGACCACATAAACCGATAAAGCTCACCCACCCTTTGCTTAGTCGTAACAATTAAATCATTCGCAGGTCCATTAATCCATGCAGTTGTCCTAACTGAAGTAAACGGAAGATCTTTCCCATTAACCACTATCCTCGCCATAATATGTGTTATATCCACATCAATCCCTCATTCCAAGAGCCAAATCTATTTTCCATATTTACATAAGTATTCAACGCTATAAGAAATGTTTAAAATGCTTCTTTATAAAATAAAAAAGCAGCGGATTCGCTACCTTAAAATCTACATAATTCCCTTTTCGTTCGTTTTGTTCACTTGTTTTATTAGATGTTCAATGAAATTGAAACTGTATCCTTCGGGTTAATAAGTACTAATAAAAAAGAGTGCGATTAAGATATGCACTCTTTCAAAAGACTTTACCAATCTCGACGATCATCATGATTATGATCACGGTCATGATTACGTCTACGACGACACTCATCACAATCACAGTCGCGTCTACAATGACATTCGTTAAAATCGTTTCTTCTACGTCTACGACCGCATCCGCAAAATACTAAATCATCCCAAAAGCTATTACAATCTCGAGAATGTCCAAAATTATTATTCCATCCCATAGATATGATTCCCTCCTCTAAAAATAGAATTCATCATATTCTATGATTAAAAGGTAGAAATAGTTTGTTTGCTAGTCTATATTTTGTATTTTAGGCTAATAATATTTCAATTTGTAAACCTATCTCACTTCTGTATTTTCAATCGTTGTGTTCTTTTGTTTTGTTTAAATGGGCTAATCTATTAATTTTATTAAATCCATTAACTTAAATATTACACATTAGTGTTTTATACATATACTATAGTAGATTGCTAGAAAGGTGGTGTAACCATGGATAGTTGCGTTGTGTTTGTAAATGGACAACCTTTTTTAGTTCTCTCAGTAGCTGGTATTGAAATTGCTAGATTAGAGATTTCTCTTCAAGTAGCTTTAGCTCTAAGAGTGCTTGGAATACCAATCTGTGATTAATTACCACATCCAAAAAAGAGGGCATTAGCTCTCTTTTTTTATCTCCCTCTTATCTCTCCTTAACAACAAACAAGGCGCCGCCCAGATCGCGCAGCGCCTACAATAACTGCTATAAACTTAATCAAACTTATTTACCCTCACATTATTTATTTCTTTGCTTCCATACCCCATTCTCTTTATGATAAGTATTCTTGCCGTTCATGAAGTCAGCTGTATTACCCGGAATGCTAAATTTCTTATTCTTTTTCTTAGCCTTCTTCTTCAGCCTTTTCTCTTCCTGAATAGCTTGCAAATCCGCCTTCCATTGTTTCAACAAATCCTTTTCACGTCGCATCGAATTTGTACCCCTTGGTTTAAATGTGAATCAAATAATTAGATTCTCCCTATTTATATACTCATTTAAACAAAATGTCTATTTTATTCTTATTCTCGTTTAATATATACCAATCTATGTTTTTCCTTCTAAATAGACCAACAATATATTAAAATCTTCTATATACCCAAGGAGGTTTACCACGCTTAATTTTCAAAACATTACCCATATTAGGGTTCTTTTGGTTTTTATACGGTTTCATCGGTATCATCTTTTATTACTTATTACTAACTCCTTAACGTGTAGGAACAAATCGTATAAATATATGTTTAATATGTAATTTTTATATAACAAGGGAAAAGCACCCGTATTGGATGCTTAATGTATACTAATATTAATATTGAATAGCTTCATTGATAGACTTTCTAGAACAATAAATATACTAGCTGAAACTGATCTATATCCGATATTCTTTCCTGTAACATTAATAGTAATCTCCGCTAAATGGGTTGGCACATCATGTTTTTCAAAAATTTTATCTTCAACCTTTTCAACTATAGCTACATTATCTACTTCTTTAAAAGTTTTTAGCAATTTTGTTTCTAATAAAGTAAAATCAAAATTTTCATCTTTAACCACATCAAATATAATCTTCACTTTTCTTTCCCCATTTTTAACTAGTTAATATATTAAAATCCGTTTAATTATATATTTTAGTATTAAATAATTCAAAAAATATGTTTTATAAAATCCCCCACAGTTAACCTATCTAATAGAGAAAAATAAAAAAAGGAAGAAGTTCCTCTTCCAATTTCAAGATTAATCTCAGCCTTCTCGTTTATACTCCGTAAAACCATCTCAATACTTCGACTATTTAATGAACTTGTAAGATAATGATACGGCAATTTAAACATCTAGTTATCCTCATCATTTTATCAGCTATTTATCGATATTTTTAATAATTTCAAATAGATTAAGTATATTCATAGATTTGTAATCCCTTAAATTTCTCAGTAGAATTTATAAATAAATCAACATCATATCTAAGGGAGGTTAAATAATGGAAAATCGTGTAACATTCCCTGTAGACTTTGCTTCAAATTCTATAGCTCGTCCCTTATACACGCCGTCATAGTCTACTGTACTTTTAAGCTTCATAGAACCCACTCAGCATACGGACACCTTTACAGGAGTCTGACACTTGTTTATTAGCGCCACTCCGCCTCGTTGATACATTTCATTTACTAGATTGGTAAGCATTTCAAATGTCATTCCGTGGTTTCCTAGCCCCATTGTTATTCCTCACTTTCTATTAAAAGGATTACTTCATTTAGTTTCTATAAAATGGTAATTAATATATAATTAAACTATTCAAATCTTAGGTGGTGATGCAAATGACTGATACAATCCGAATTGCTCTTTTTACTCTTGTAGGAATAAGTGCCGTATTTTCCGTAATTAAAGAATTTCAAAAACCAGAAAAAAGAAAGTTTTGGATTACATTCGAAGCTTTAATTCTGCTCGGAGCAGCCTGGATGTTAATAGGACTTCTCATGTAACCTACATAATTAGTACAGCCTCTTTGAATAAAACTCAATATTCCGTCAATAATATAGATGACATTAGATTTTTCTCCTTGTTCCCCCTTGGAGAGGAGCAGTTAGTTTTTGCTAACTGCTCCTTTATTTATAACAATGATAAAATTCTTTATAATGATTCTTCTTTATTTCTCAATATAAGGAGCCTTGGATTTCCATTAATAGTCCTGTAGTATATAAACAAAGAGTAAGGTAAGAGTTACTCTTTGCCATTTTAGAAGGGGTTCTGTTGGAGACAACAGGACCTTTTTTCATATAGAGATTGTTTTGTTTAATTTTTCACCACTAACCACAAAAACATCTTATAATCGTTATATACTAAATTAAATTACGAGATTAGGAGCAAATCAAATGCCAGTTACACTAGAACTTATTCTTTTCATTCTTATAGCAATTAGTGCTGTTGGCTATTTAGTAAAAGAACTTCAAAAAACTAGGAAAAGAACACTTGGAATTTCACTAGAATTTTTGGTTCTTTTTTGGTCAATATGGAAAATATCAACTATCATAATCTAATTTGTAAAACATGAATTCCTTCGAATAAAACTCAATATTATGTCCATAATGTTGATAGGCTGTATGCCAAAATCCATTTAGTTTTCTCTGTATCTCCTTGTATTGAGCAGTTAGCTTTTGCTAGCTGTTCTTTTATATGTAACCTCATTAGACAAGTTTTCATATAATGTAGTCATTCCTTTCTTATAAATTAAGCTCGTCACTTAGGTTATAAAAATGGGATTATATCCTATGACCTTTTCAGAAATTATTCATACTTTATTTCTGAAAAAGTTGCTCTGTTTTATAAAAAGGTGGTTGCGGAAACGATCGCCTTTTTATTTATGACCAAATGAATTTTTTAAAGATTCATTACAAAGTATGTTATAACTGGTACAATTCGGTATGATAAATATAGATCAAACATTGAAAGGAAATATGACAATAAGGAGATATTTTAACTTCGTTTCACTTTTCTTCACTGTACTTGTAATAATCAATCTTACAAATATACATACGAAGTACCAATTCTTTATAGGAGCATCTGTAGCACTGTTTGTAACTATTATTTCTACAAATGAAATTATAAAATTCCTTGCTACTTGTACCTTATTGGTTTACGGATTTACTGCTTTGACTTATTTAAGTATAGCTTGATAAATTTCAATTTCCCTTTGTGTTAAACTAACGTTTTTGTTTAAGATAATAGTTTTAGATTGGTTGGACACATTTACCAATTTATTCACCGCTAAATCCATGTTAAAATCTCTTGTGAGTACGACATAACTCAATCTTATGAAGCCCTGTAACATTTTCTGCGGGGCTTCTTTTTTCAACAAGACGTTAGTTAATTGTGCTGACTACCTTGATTTACAAAATCACTTTTTGTTCACTTTTTTGATACATTTATGAAACATTCATGTGTTATCTTCAGTATGTTCTTTTCTTTTTATAATGTCGTGTGAGATATACCATGACTAGAAGCCCTAGCCCCCTAATCCTAGGGCTTCTATATTTAAATAAGGATTTTGTATATTTTTATTCATTCCGTCCGAAAATTATTTATACGTAATATATAAATAATTTTATAATCCCTTTATGAAACGTCACGTGTTTCAAATACAACACTTTTTGATGGCCTCTTATCTTTCCGTATTTCTTTTTAGCCATTTCTATCGCTTTGCCTTCAGACTTTGCCTCAAACCAACGAAGCTTCCACTTCTCATCTTTATCGTAAAACTCTACTGAGTACGTCATAACGCTATTACACTTCAAGAATTTGTCTACGGTACTTGTTGCGGTATAATCAAAACTTCCGACTACATCCTCCAGTGTTAATTGTTTCATGCCCCTTACCCCATTGAGCGAGATTTAATTTTGTTCTTATCCGCTTGAGCCATGATTAATACGACAATTTTTAGTTGATGTCTTCCTAACTCTTTTGCTATTTCAAGAATATCTTTATCCTCATCCCACATTTCTCGTAATTGAACCGCTTCACTTTTATTAAACACTAAGCCCAACTCTTATAAAGGTATATATAAATTACCACGCGATTTCTTCATGTACTTTCACTGCTGCAACACCATTGTGTAATTCTCCTTTTTCAAATCCGTTCCAAGTCATGACATCCCATTCTCCCTCCAGTTGTAATTAATGAATTTCTTTTAACTCCGCCATAACAGCATAACGTCTTCTACCCATTTCTTCAGGACTGAGATTCCCTACTTCGCAAATACACAGTGCAAATTGATAGCAGCCATTCCCCATGTTGTTCTTAATTACTCCCGTTCTCACATACACACATCGGTTATTCCCCTTTTAAAATGGCAATGCCTTTCTTTAAAAGTGATCGTTCTGAAGTTATTTAGAATCCACGATACAATCCGTTCATCGTATGCCTCATCTAAACGCTTTCCTGTGAGGTTTGTCTTGAAGATAATTTACCTTGCCTACTATCGAAAACATCGAATAACACCCTATTAATGAGGTTTTTCGCTTTGGCATTGACATCTAACGCGCCTAATTCTGCTTCTAAATTATCGATTATCAATACTTCTGCTTTTACTAAGCTCCGAATAATAGCATCCTCAGTTAATGTAGAATCTTTACTGAATTTACTTTTTATCTTTCATAGCAATTCACCGCCTGTAATGAAGACAACTGATTTCCCTGCTCCTGCAAGCTGATCCACGATAGCATAAGCGAAATGTGTTTCCCTGCCCCACAATTCCCGGCCTTAATCGTGTTAAATACATTTCTATTGCAATAATCCGTCGCAATGACCTTTGCGAGTTCATAATTGTCAAAGTTTGCTTTCTTAATGTTGCTATGTGTAATCATGCTTTGTTGATAAAACATCAATTTCTTCTCATGAGCTTTATCAGCATCGTATTTCGCTTGCTCCTGTTGCTGAGGCTTCTTACTATCGTTTTCAAGGAAGTAACGCGGGCAAACACAACTTGCCCACCGAACTTCATCTTATTCATGCCATGTGTATCACAAACTTCAGAATCCATAGTCGTATTCAACTTTTTGATTATATCGCTTGGTGTTGCCGCCGCGGCTCTCTTTTTTATTTTCGTTCGACAAATATAACAATATAAGAATTAATGATTTGCTATCATTGTGTGGAAATCTTACATTTATCAACAAATTATTATTGTATTTTTAATTTTTAGAATGTAAAATATTTCTATGTAAATACATACCATTTAGGGAGATGGAGAAATTCATGAAAAAACTATTAGCTTCAGCAACAGCGTTCACACTATTAACAGTAGGATACAGCTCTGCTGCATTTGCAGAAAAAAATCCAAATGACAAGAATTGCAGTCACTTTAAAAACAAACAGGAGGTTATGGAATTCTGGCACAGCAATGGATACAGTGCGACTAACGATCCTCATGATTTAGATCGTGACAATGATGGTTTACCTTGTGAAGTAAAAAAAGGGGATTACGATCAATTTTTAGCTAGTAAACAGCCTACTAAAAAAGATGAAAACAAACCACAAGAGCAAGTTAAACAGGAAAATACTAAACAAGAACCTGTAAAACAAGAAAATACACAACAAAACAACCAAGCAACAACCAATAAGCAAGAGCAAACTAAGCAAACAGCTGTAAAGGCTGAAACAAAAAAACAAGGTGAAAAGTTGCCTAATACAGCATCAAACGGTGTTACAATGATGCTTGCAAGTGCTGGCTTAGTATTAGCCGGTTCAATTCTTATATTCCGTCGTAAAAAAACGAATGCATAAACTAATACCTAAAGACGGCAGGAATATTCCTGTCGTTTTTAATGTGGAGTGATAAACTTGAAAAAACTTGATTGGTTGGGAGTTTTATTAATTACTATAGGCTCTTTTGCTTTTGTTTATTACTTTATAGATTGGTATGATGCAAGAAAAACTGTTGAAGCCTTAACAAGTAATGAAATTCAACAATATCAAAATATACAATCTGCCACTAATGATGGAAAAGATGCAAGTGATGAATCAAACAAAGAACAATCCCGTTATACTCTACCAAATCAAGAAACTAACCTTACAAACACTAATGAACCATTACCAGGATCACCAAAACAGATTCCAGCTTCTCAAGCTCAGCATCAAATGGGAGAAAAAATCGCCTATATGGTTATACCCAAAATTAAACAAAAATATCAAGTTTACTGGGGTGCTGATGCTAAAACTTTAAAAAAAGGAGTAGGAATGTTTGTTAGCGATATTACGACTACTCCTTCAGGTAATGGACATACAGTTTTAAGCGGACATCGTGATACGGTATTTACTAATTTGGGAGATCTACAAGAAAATGACTATATTTTAGTTGAGTATGATAAAAGAGTATACATTTATCAAATTCAAAAACATTGGATTACAGATGCAAATGATCGTACTGTAATTGTCGCAAAAGATAAATCAACTTTAACATTAACTACATGTTATCCATTTAACTATATTGGAGATGCACCGGAACGATATATCATTGAGGCATCCTTAGTTGCTATTAATTGAAAAAGAGAGCTTCGGCTCTCTTTTTTTATTCCCATTCGACATAATATGACAAAATAGTTATGACTGAATTTGTTATGCTTGTTTCAGAAATCTTACAAATTGAATGTGTGGAGGACAAATATATGAAACGCAAATTACTTACAGCACTAACTTGTAGCGCATTACTTATGGGATTAGCTGCTTGTGGTTCAAATGATAAAGCAAGTACATCAGAAGAACCAAAACAAGAAACTAAAAAAGAAGATGAACAAAAGAAGTTAGATGAGCAAAAACAGGAAAATGAACAAAAGAAAATAGAAGAACAGAAAAAGGCTGAAGAACAACGCAAACAAGAAGAGGCTACGAAAAAGGATCGATCAACAATTACTTCTGGTAACACTATTAAAGGCTTAAAAGACGAGCTATCCATTGGTATGTCATTTAAAGATTATCTTGCTAAAAAGAAAACATTAAATGTAGAGAATCCCTTCAGTATTTCACTTGGAAAAGGTAATGTAGGTAGTGTTCTTCAAGCTCAAGATGGAGTATTAGTTGTATGTATTGATGGAGAAAAGATATTTGATTTAAAAGTATTTAAAACTATTGACGAAGTTAAAGCGTATGAAAAAAGCTTAAAAGCAAAATGAAATAACATTTAGATTGGCGTCCAATACATATTATTAAAATTAAAGTATTCCTAGTCGGAAGAAGGCAATTTTTGATATCGTTTCTATAAAAATCATCTACAAAAAAATGGTCTAAATCTAGACCATTTTTTCTTTTAATTATTCAAATTCAGATGTAATTCCATTGTATTTTTTTCTCTTTACCTGCATCATCTGCTATCAGCCAAATTAATTGTCCTTTATGACCTGTAGCACTAACCATTTCAGATTTCTTTAAACTATTACATAGGTTTGTAACAAGCTTTTTTAATACGTTTAAACTGCATAGATGTTGAATTTTAAACTTATCGCTTAGTGCACTCATATTATTATTTAGGCAGAATATCGCCAATAAACACGATATTATTAAATTCATAAAATGGATTTTTTATCTTCTGTAGCAAAAAATCCTGCATAATTAATCCCCTTAAATCAATAATAGATAGGCTAAATACAAACAGCATACTAATAAGTTTCCCTACAGTAACTGAACTACTTGGTTTTTTTCCCTATCTTTTTATTTACCTTAACGCAATCCATTCATAACTTGCCCACTCTTTCGGCTTCTTATCATACTTAATACGACCAGTTGTACAGAATGAAGCAATCACCCATTGTATAAGATTCATCTTGGCATATGGATCAATACAATCCTCTATTTTTTTTAGCTGATAGCCTGTACTATTTTTCTGCCAAATTGTATATAAACGAAAATGTGTTGTTGTAACAAGTCTAGCTTTTGTTGTAACTTGCCATTTTGCAATTTTCGTTAAATCTTCTTTTACTTTTTTTTTATAATCTTGTTTTATTACCTTATAACTCTTCTCTTTATTAATTAGTCCATTTGAGAATGTAAAAGGCTTTTGATGCACCTCATAGACAGTTCCTTCTTCATCTCCTAAAATATTTGATTCTACTAAGAATATATTTTTTAGTTTTAACTGTTCCGTTAATTCTTTTCCACTCCTATAAAACGGTTTTTTTATCCTCTGAAGCAGGACAACCTGTACAATTAATCCGATAAGTAACGGATACGCTAGTATAAACACCATATTAATAAACATATTTGTAATAAGTACCCCTACTAATGCGAATATCGTGAAATAAATATACGTTTCTCTTTGATGAATGATTCTACTATTCAAGCTAAAACACCTCCGTTTTGATAAATTGTGAAAGCAACATACACAATTGCTCCTAATAAAATAGAACAAGCCCCCGGAAAGCTCTGTATCAGCTGTATTTCTTTCTTTGGTAGTTTTGCCCCAAATATAGAAGCAGCATGCTCCAATTGGTCTTTAATCGCTCCTACAAACCCTAAAATTTTAATTAATCGATACACACTAGCGACCCAAAAGAATAGTAAATGGAAAGCTGTTAATGTAATAGCGGTAAGGATAGCTGTTTCTTCTACTACATTACTAACATATACAGCTACCACAACAAGCATTTTTGTATCACCTGGTGAAGAAAATTTAAATGTCTCTAACAACAAACCACATGCTAAGGCCATGGCTAGTACAATCACAATCTCTTTACCTGTTCTTATTCCAGCAAAATACGTGATTCCTATACCTACAATTAAGAATAGCAAATGCCATATATTTTTCGTTTTTCTATATTTCAAGTCAGTAAATATATTCAGGGTCATATATCCTAGTAGTATTCCTATTACATATATATTCATAATTTTCCCTCCTTATTTTTTCCTGTTTAGATGGATTATTACGGTCCACTCACTAGAGACCAAGTGACCGTAGAAGTATAAGTAACTTGCCGATTCTTCCCTACATAAGTTGTCCCTGGATCTATCTGCAGTTGTAATCCATTTTGTCCAAAATCGAGTTGATATTCTCCAATTGCTACATCTTTCGAAGCCCGGATAATAGTGTGTGCTGCCCCATTATCAATAGGTGTATTTGGAATCTGTATAATAGGTTTCCCTGTCTCTGGACCCTTTACTTTTGTTACACTCACTTGATTCTTTATGGATAGAGAACCCTTTGGCAATTGTTTTGCAATGTTCGACTCTGTAAATGGAGAAATTGTCATATTCAATCTCCATCCATCCGCTTGATTTCGACTATCATGTATCATGAGTTTACCTAATGTACCAAATGAATTTTGCTTTTCTCCATTTAGTTGAATTGGGGTAAACTCTACACTTTTAGGAACAGTAAGCATATCTACTCGTCCTTTTTGTGTGGTAGAAATATGCTTCGTCGCACTTTTATTCCCAGCTTTATCTACTGTTCGGATATGTACATATTGTGGTTTCGCATAATCAGTCGGAAACTGAATGCTAGTCTGATTTGTAAACTGAACACCACTTACTTTATCAATTGATGTGTCGGATTTATCATTCACTACATATTCATATCCTTTTACGCCACTTGTTACAGTTGCAGGAACTTCCTTAGAAAAGTCCGAAACGTCATTCCTACCAATTCCACGGATTTTATAATGATAGGTACTCCCATCATCTTTCGCAGGGGCAAACGTTACTTTATTTTTTTTCAGTTCTCTATTTTCAATTTGGAGGCCTCCTGGTGTTGTGGGCACTGCCTGATCTTTTTCTTCTTTATCTACATGGTCAGAGAGTCTACCATTATATATTTGCTGATTCCCTTGGTATACTTCTGCTTCCGATGCGTATCCCACTTTCAACTCATCTACATATGTAATTCCTTCAGAATAGGCAAGCATATAAAAAGTTACGCCTCGTTGCTCGGTAATATAAAACGGATTATTTGCAACTTGAGTATTCATACTAAATGTAGACCATCCATTTATTTCTTTGTTCGTATCATTCTTTGTGACTGTACGGTTATTTGGTAATTGGATCGGTGTAGCCCATTTTCTTATTTTTAGGCGATCCCCTTGTTTCATTGGAGTCACAATAGTACTATTTGATATTAACTTGCCCTTTCCAGAACTACCCTGGTAAGGTATTACCTTATCAATCGTGGGTGAATCTTGATATACATCTTTGTTTATATCCGAAGTTATATGTCTTCTATCCCTCGGTATATTGGTACCGGGTTCTCTTTCTGGAAACAAAGAGATATTACTAATTTCTAATTCTTTTGAACAGCTTGGAGCATCTTTTAAAACAGTAGCGCATAATAATCAAATTCTCTCCTTGTTTCCCAGCTTCCATCATCATAGAAACTAATTCTCCTAATCCTTGTGATTTCGCCTCACATATTGCTGAAATATAAGCATTATTAGGTACGTTTAATCGCTTAAAAACAGCAATTGAACTCTCCATTACTGTATAAGGATATAAGACTCGATTCCCGTTGCAAAAACCTTATAAAACTATATAAAGTTTGTTTATTTCCCTGTTCTACGTGTCCGATTTTGCCGAAGCTACTTTCGTTTGATATAACACTCCGAGGGCGTGAATTCGGATACAACGAATCCTACATATTAGCAATAACGTTCATGTGTTAAGTTGCTAATTGATAACGCGACAAATTAATAGATGCGTTGAAATCTCTGTCTATTTCATGTCCACAGTCACAGGTGTATATCCTTTCGGATAAACGCAAAGTTTTTTTGATTTCACCGCAAGTCGAACACATTTTAGACGAAGGAAACCACTTATCAGCTTCCATATACTCAATCCCATATTTCTCACACTTATACTGTATTTTCATTTTGAAATCATATAAATTTTGTTGTGCAATAGCTTTTGATAAGTGTTTATTCTTCATCATTCCTTTGATATTCAACATTTCCATCACAACTCTGCAAGGTTTGGTTTTCACGATTGCAGTAGTTACTTGGTGAATATGATTATCTCGGACATTTTTCAAGCGCCTATGTAAGAGTTGTATCTTCTTTTCAAGTTTTATAATGTTGATGGTTTTGACGAAACGGCTCCCCTCCTTATTCATTTCATATTTACGAGAAACTTGACGTTGCAACCTACGAAGGCGTTTCTCCGCCTGCTTAACTACCTTTGTTTTATTAATGTTTTTGAATTTCATTCCATTCGAACACACTGCAAGTTCTTTAATGCCTACATCTATCCCTAAACTCTCAATTGTTAGTTTTTGCTGCATTTTCTCTTCTTCAATACCTACGGACAAATACCAATACTTCCCATCGAAATGAATACGTGGATTCGTATACTTCACATCGATTGGTAATGATTCTGAGATTTTCATCCATCCAACTTTTTCAATCAACACCTCGTTATTTCGGACTTTCAATTTCACATTATCATTATAAAAAGACGGCTTTGATTTTCTTCTACTTTTGAAACGTGGTTTATCAGTCAGTCCCTTGAAGAATCGCTTATATGCTTGACAAGCATCTTTAATCGCTTGCTTTGTAATGTTATTGGATACCTCATATAGCCATGCATATTCTTCTGTTTGCTTCAAAACTGTTAATTCTTTACGAAGGATGCCGTCAGATAAAAATTTACCACCGTGCTTATGATTTTCTTCCTGTTTACCTAATGTCCAGTTATAAGCCCATCGGGCTGTTCCGACAGATTTCCAAAGTTGATGTTCTTGTTCTTTATTCGGTCTTATTCTTATTTTCCTTGCAAGTATCATTTTCCATCAACTCCTTAATCATCTTCTTGGCTTTATTGGCTCTTTTACCTTGCAGTCTACTGCTGAGAACAGTGGCAATCTGAATTAAACTTTCTACTAATTCTTGTTCCTCGGTCTTTTCGGTATGGTCAATGACCTCAATAGTCGTTCCATATCTATCACATAGGTTTTCGATTAATTCATACCCGAATTGAATTAACAGATCTTTTACCTACTTCCTTATGTTTTAAAAGGAGGGAGCTATATGAAACACGCCCCCTCTTATTTTCAATCTAAAACTTATTTTTTGTTCCAAGAATCTACATCTGCATTGCTTGATGCTTTTGTGAATCGAGCTAGAATTGTATCATAACCACCTTGGATTGCTTTCCATACAAACGGTCCAATTACTAATACAATAATTACCGCTAAAGCGATTAACATTCCGTTTTCTGATGACAACTGTGAATCCTCATTTTTTAACCAATTCTTCACTTTTCCTAACATGATTGAATCTCCCTTATCCATTTATTTGAGCTATACGTAATAAACATCCTTGATTTAAAACTTCTATTATTTGTTCCAAGAATTCACATCTGCATTGCTTGATGCTTTTGTGAATCGTGCCAGGATCGTATCATAACCACCTTGGATTGCTTTCCATACAAACGGGCCAATTACTAATACGATAATTACCGCCAAAGCGATTAACATACCGTTTTCTGACGATAATTGTGAGTCTTCATTTTTTAACCAATTCTTCATTTTCGTTAACATATATTTTGCTCCTTTACCTATTCCATTTTGAATAATGTTTTTCTATATACTTGCAAATCCTTGCATTAAGGATTGAATAACAATAACCATTGGATAAATTACAATACATCCAATAACAGCTACGTTAAATTTATTCATTTCCATTGGCTTATTTTGAATGAGACGGTTATAGTTCTCATGTTTTAACTCACGCATCATTTTAATCTGTGCATCCATAATACGAAGACTCTG
Organism: Bacillus cereus group sp. MYBK245-2; assembly: GCF_051916145.1. Lineage (NCBI taxonomy): Bacteria > Bacillati > Bacillota > Bacilli > Caryophanales > Bacillaceae > Bacillus > Bacillus cereus group sp. MYBK245-2. The sequence continues at coordinate 104,369 of NZ_JBQAGB010000016.1, forward strand.
TACCTTGTCCGTTTTTTGTGCTTGTTGCAATGCAATCGTAAAGGTATTTACTTCTGGACTATTTAAGGCTGCAGCAAAGTTTCTAAATGGTTGATCCGAACCCGCATACATTTCTAATTCCGCTGTAAGTGTAGATACATACGGTCGAAGATGTCTTCCAGCATATATCTGCGCCTTTTTTACTGCTTCTAATGTTGTATGTGTTTTTAACAACTGCAGCATAGGAATTAAATACTCCGGTAATTCGAACTTCCTTGCTTCTATCGCCTGCTTGATTCTTCTCTTTAATAGATAATCAGGATAGAAATAAAGCAGTGGTGAAATCAAAACGCCTACTTTAAATAAGTAGTAATCATGAAACACTGTACATATCAAGAAAACAGAAGTGAAAATGATGGGATACGCAACCTTCATTTTCAAATATTCTTCTGGTTTCGTATCCAAACCAGCTTCTTCTAATTTTTTCTGGATCAGCTCTTTCTTTTCTTCTGTCAGATACTTATGTGATAACGACTGGAAGGGAGCGAGCATCATTTGATTTAAATTCTTTTTTTCAATTCGTTTTGCATTTTCTACATAGTTTGTAAGTAGGCTACCGCTATCTTTTTTACTTTGTAGAAAGGTAGAGAATACCCAGTACATGACAACGAATACCACTAAAGCTAAAATCGTAGCCACTTTATTCCCCTCTTTCTGTTGGATTATAATTTGCAATCTTTTCTACACGGGTTGCTAAGAAAAATACAATGAACATATTTACCGCTAATGCAATTTTCCCCATCATAGAACCTGCTAAAAATCCATATGCTTCTTTTGACATCAACATAATCACAATCGGCATGGCAATCACGATTAAGCAGTTCTGTACAAACGCACGTTGTGCTTGTGACAAACTAGAACGTAATCTTGCCAGATATAGCTTTTGTTTTTCGAAATCTTCTGCAATATCTAATAAGACTTGTACTGAATTCGCCCCGCCTTCTCGACTACATACTTCCAACATTTCATGGAAGAAAACCAATTCTCTAAAATTAAAAGTTTCATTGAATCCTTTAAATGCACGGTGCATTGTAGTTCCACCTTCTAATAAAAGAGAAACTTTTTCTATTTCTTCTTGAATGCTCTCATGCATCATTGGCTTTACTTGTACTAACACGCGTTTAGCGTTATTACTAATTTGAAGAGCATTCGCTACTGCCTTCATATAAATAGAAAGACGGTCAATAACAACCAAGTAGTAACGTTTTTTTCTTCGATAGAGAAGAAATCTCGGTACTAAAAATCCACATAAAGCAGAAATCAGTGTAAAAGGATCTCTTCCAAAGGAGAAGTAGAATATTGCTGCTATACTCATTCCCGAAAGAATCGTATATACCCAGTACATACTTTTCGTCAATTTCCACTCGTACTTTTGGGCTTCTTGGATAACAGATTGTGGCAGATACATTCGTATGCCTTTAATATTCCTTAATTCTAAGCGCCTTTCTTCTTTCTCATTTTCTTGTACAAATTGGGAAAGTGCAGAACCTTTAGATTTTGCAAAAAGTAAAACAAGTAATACTATACTAATAAAGATTAATAATATACATCCATAGGCGAACAAACTATGCATACTGCACCTCCTGTTGTGAAAGGAATGGTGCATAAAGAGCCGGGTTTACAGAAGAAGAACGGAATTTCCTCTCCATTTCGGCTGACATTCTTGCTGTAATTTTATGCTGGCCATGAATCTTTCCTACTCTTTCATTCATTTCATCATGTTCCTCGTATGTCGGAATAAACTGAGAAAGTTGATTAAATTGTATATCACCTTGATAATCCAATAATTCAATCATCTCTGTAATATAACGATTCCCATCATCTTTCTTTTCGAAAAAGACAATCACATCAAATGTCTGTGAAATTAATTCATATAAATATTGAGCACCAATATTCGCACCACTTTGTAGACACATAAGCATTAAACGTCTTACTGCTTCTTTTGCACTTCTTGCATGGACAGAGGTAGAACCCGAGTGTCCCGTTTGGAAGAAGTTAATCATTTTCAGGGCTTCTCCCCCCCTTGATTCCCCTACAAGTAATCTCTTTAGTCCTTGACGTAAAGCATTCGTTAACAATCTATCAAAATCAATTGCATTTTCTTCAACTTCGGATGCTCTACATTGCATCGGAACAAAATGATGCTCTGGAAATATGCGATGTAAATAGAGTTCAGGATTATCTTCCACTACAAGAGTACGTTCATTCTTTGGTATATGAGAAGCGAGGTACTTCATAAACTCCGTTTTCCCTGTTCCTGTTGCTCCAGCAATTAAAATATTCATTTTGGCTTTCACAGCTGCCGCCAAAAAGTCCAACATCTCTTTCGATGCTTGATTTGTGGATAACATACGTTCTTCTGAGGCACGAAGATGATCTGCATTCTTACGAATAGTAATTGTTGTACCAAGTCCAGCAATCTCATCTAAGGCGATATTGATACGAATATAAGGGAACACGCAGTCGACAGATGGCTTTGCTGTATTAAGTGATTCTGACGTACTGTTTACCATCTTATAAGCTAAGGCTTTTACATCTTCTTCAGCTTCATATCGATACTTGTATTTGCATTCTCCCTCACCAATTTTTTCGTATATAATCTCTTTTATGCCATTGATATAAATATCTGTTACATCTTTATCATCAATCAGAGGTTGAATAATTCCAAATCCCACAATATCGTCACACACCATGTTCAGTAACTGTTCAGAAGGTACCTCTGAAATGACGACTTGATTACTTAATAAGAAACTTTTGATGATTTGCTCTACAGCTGCTTTTTTTTCCTTATTCATAAAAGATTCACTTAAGATATCACGATGTTCTTTAACTAAAAACGCACGAATTTCATCTGTTATATCTTTAATTTGTTGAGCTGTAGTTGTTCCTAACTTTCGAGCTGATTTAGAACGAATCATATAACCAAAATGATATAAATCAACTCGATTTCTCTTTAAGGCGACTTGTTTTCCCTGTAAATAGCCCCACATACTACTGCCTCCCTTTTAATTTCGTAAACCAAAGAGACCCTTTTTCATAGAGGATGTATGCTGGGTTGGAATATCAAGACCAGCTGCTTCCATAATGTGATGGACCTTTGTATTAATTTGCGGGGAACCAAACTGCATCCCCCATTCATAACTCGTACGATCCCTGTCATACGGAATTGTCACCGCAATTTTTTGGGAAGAAAGCTTTTCAATATCTTCTACATAATCCTCATCTCCCATATTTAAAACATGAATCATACGAGGCAATGTTAGCTTTGCTTCTTCTAGTAGTTGTAATTCTCTTTTAATTGCTATTGCACCACGAGGGTTGCCGTTTAATACATGAACAACAAGGTCTGATTGGTATAGGATTGGATAACTCAGAACCTCAGATAATTCAGTTGGTACTGATAGAATGATAAAATCGTATTCTGTATCTACAAGTGATTCTATAAATGTCGTTACAAACAGTTCTTTGTTTTGAATCTCTGGGAATTGAGCTAAGTTATAACCTGATGGAAACACCAGAAAACCCATCTTATCGTGCAATTTTTGCATCAACCTTGGATTCACTTTTCTCTCTAATAAATCTTGCTTGGTACAAATATACTGCGAGAGATTGGATTCATTTTCTTTTCTTACAAGTTCTAAGATGTTTTTACTATCGTGGCTAAGACCAGTTCCAACTGCAAAGCTAGGTCTTACTTGGTCTGCTTCAACATAAAGCACCTTTTTCCCTAAATGAGCTAATTCATTTGCCATCGCAATACTTAATGTGCTTTTCCCTACATTTTCGTTTGTTGCATAAAAGGCAATGATTCTTGCTTGCCGCTCCATCTTAATAACCCCTTTCTTACTTAGATTCATTCAGATACTGTGCTACATACTCTTTTACATTTTTAGAAATTGGATTAGTCGAATGCTTCTCTACATAGTCTAAAATGTTCTTTTGATCAGATATTTGTGAGAATCCTTCAGCTGGTTCTAATTCTTTCCCTGTTTGCTCCACCTTTTGTCCAACTGCAACAGGAATGACATCTCCAAGTGTTTTTGCACGATTTAAGTATTGAAGTTGTTCAGGGGAAACAGCCAGTGTGTATAATCGCGTTACTTTAGGCTTTTGTTTTCCTTCTTGTTCCTCTTTTGATTCTTTCTTTTCTAGCACAAATGCATCTTCTGTATTGCTATCTTTTGCAGCCGTCACACGTACACGTTGGAACAGACCACCAAAGACAACCTTCTCATTGTCTCCTTCTTTCACAACTTGTTTGAAATACAAGTCCACATACGTGTTTGGGATAATACTATTCCCTGAACTTGTTTCCAAATCAACGAGTAACGGGAAAGCAACTTCTCCATCTTTCAAATTTAAAATAGCAGAGTCCGGTAACTCCTCTTTCTTTACTACTTTGTTTTTAAAGAGATAGCTATTTTCTGTAATGGGTTGCCCATCATTTGTCCACTTACCTACAACCTCTTTTTTATTTACACGTAATGCATTTGGGGGAATCGCATCACCAGGTAAAGTTCGTTCCACTAGCATGTCTTCTTTAATTTCTGTATGTGCAGGTATATCCTTTGCGGCTACAACAATTTTTGTTGGTTTTACAGCATTTTCTACTGCGAAATGATTGTATCCATAGATACCCGCTACTGTTGCAGCGGCTAGACCTACCGCAACAATCTGCTTCTTTTGAAACTTAGATGGCTTCAATGTTTGTATTCCTCCTTATGTAGCCTTTAAACGCAAAAAAAGGACACACCTATGGCATAATGCGCCTTAGGTGTGTCCTTTTAGCTAATCTAAAGTCTATATGAAAATGTTGGATTTGATTTCTTTAATATTACAATTTCAATATTATGATATATAGAGTTTTATGTCAATCATTTCTAAAAAAAATATTATTTTTACCATTTCAAATCTCTGATTCCAAAACTTAAAAACCCTTAAAAACGTTGTCATATCAAGGCTTTTAAGCTATTAACCCAACCGTAAATATGGTATAATTAATATAACGTAACTGAATATTTCAGGGTGGTCGGTTGCTTTCCTTTCTCTTTTATTTTATGGAGAAAGGAGGTGACACTATGGACATTCTTTTCACGATAGCAATTGAAATTGTAAAAGTTATTGCTAGAGAAGTCGCTGTGTTTGTGGCAAAACGTATAGGGAAATCCCTATCAACGTCTTGGAAGCAAATACAAAAAAAGCGACGAAAGACGAAAAGAACCACCCTCAATGCCAGCAAGCGTCTGTGAACCGCACCCAATTTGTTAGACAAATAACTAACAATTGGAGGTGCGGTTTTATTATGTCTAGAAAATATAAATTCGAATTAAAAAGAAATGCCGTTGAACATTATTTAA
>NZ_JBQAGB010000017.1:0-103138 GCF_051916145.1 Bacillus cereus group sp. MYBK245-2
AACCCACGAGCCCGTTACCAAGTCCGCAGTTTCGGATGGAGATAGACTTTGCATCTAATCTAGTAGCAGAAGCTACCCTGTGGGAATGCGACTTCTTGTCGCACCATAATTATCGTTATTGGAAGTTGGATAACTTTGCTGATTCCCTAATACAATGGAAATCGATTATTTTTATCTTTTTTATTAACTTTAAATTTATTTAAATAAATCTTTTTAAATATTCGCCAAATATTTTATTCATAACTTTGGGGGTGTTTTCTAAATAAACATTAATTTGTTCAATGTTCGATTCAAATTTATCAGAGTTACTTTCATCTGTTGGAAAATCAGATATTCCTTTTATAATAATGCACTCAACATCATTCTTCTTACAGATATAAGCAATTGCACCCGCTTCTGTATCAGCTATTATTATTTCGTTTTCTTTAAGTTCTAAATAGTCCTTCCACATAACTACTGCTTTATCAGCGGTGCCAATTGTTCCGGTGTAAAAATCATTTCCATATCTTGATAGATCGATATCGACTATGAAGGATTGTTTAATAAAAGGCTCAATTTCTTTTACTGTGCAATCATATTGAACGGCTTTATCTGGTACAAAAATATCCAAATTACTGAACCTATCATCTATTCCTGCACATGTTCCAGCAACGATTACTTTAGTTAAATTAAATTTAGAAATCATATACTGATTACCACCAACACCATTTACTTTTCTTACACCGGTACTATAAAAAACAAGTTCAGTATCATTAATTGTTCTCATGAAATACTCGCCATAAGGATAACCGAAACGCTCGTTATCTTTTATGCTAAAGTATTCCAATGTCGCTTCATATTCCCACTTAGTTGCTATACTTATTCCTATCATCGACTTACCACCCTACAATATTCTAAATTAAGCTCAATACTTTCTATAATTTACTCCCTTTTTTTCGAGGGAAAGGAAAAAGAAACCCATATAGCATCATTCTCTTTTTGATTTATAAAGTCCTTTTCTTATTGAACTATCTTGTCAGTTAGCCGAACAAGAACTATCTCATTTTCGGGTGAATATTATATACATATGTAGTTCATATAACATCTCATTATCAGTAGCAAGGAAAAAGGAGAACCCTGCTCTCACAAGGGAACCTTCTTTTTTATTTCTATGAATCTATACATGTTTTATACATTCCTATCCTAACGCTGTTTTAGTGTTCTTGCTTATTACTGGATTAGCAAAAAAATCGTATATAATCTTGCATGCTCTTAGCATAGGTTTTTCAAACATACTGGCATTCCCGAATATTCGCTTTCTGATGGCATTTCTTAAACTTTCATTAAAACACTCTCCCCTCCTTTGTCTATCTTTGTGAGTAACTCTTCTTGTTTATTTAAAGTCCTCCCCCTCAAAGCCAAACAAATGATTCAATTTATCCAGTATGTAAATAAAAAGGAGAATCAGCCCCATAATGGACTAACTATCCTATAAAACTAAAACTTCTTTCCCTATGTATCATTATTTCGTTATTTCACCAAACTGAGCTCTCGTAACTTTCACCAAGTCATCCACTTTCAGCTCAATTTGTACACCAATTTTCCCGCCGCTTACAATGATCGTTTCAAGTGATTGAGCACTCGCATCAATACATGTAGAAAATAACTTCTTCATTCCGACTGGTGAACAACCGCCGCGAATGTATCCTGACACTTTCGTAATATCTTTTACAGGAATCATTTCAATTTTCTTTTCACTTACTGCTTTTGCAGCAGCTTTTAAATTTAGTTCCTCATCTACCGGAATAATAAACACATGATAATTTTTACTATTTCCTTGAGCGATTAACGTTTTATATACTTCTTTCACTTCTCGTCCAATTTTCCCGGCTACTGATACGCCGTCAATTTTCCCATCATCTGGATCATATGACATCATCGAATATTCAATTTTTTCTTTATCTAATATTCGCATCGCATTTGTTTTATCTTTTTTCATAACGTTCTCCTTAAAAGGTTATTTCATATTATTAAGTTTTATTATACACCCTTTTCCACTTCTCCTACATAACTTCACGTATATTTCAAAACTAAAAATATTGATAATTCAAAAAACATCTGATATACTTTGAAAAAAACTTATGTTAAGGAGAGATTTGTCATGCGAAATGTTAATACTTCTTTCCAACTTCATCATCATACGTAACGCCGTGTATCCGAAGAAAAATTTTTCTTCGTGGGTACAGGGCTTTTCCTGTTGACCCACGAAGCGTTCATAAAGCTATGTGGGTATTTTTATACCTGCATAGCTTTTTTTAATTTAAGAAGGAGTGATTACTATGGAAATGAAAAACGTAAAAGGAACGAAAGACTATTTACCAGAGGAACAAGTGCTGCGAAATAAAATTAAAAGAGCTTGTGAAGATACGTTTGAACGATACGGATGTAAACCGTTAGAGACACCAACGTTAAATATGTATGAGCTTATGTCATACAAGTACGGCGGTGGTGATGAAATTTTAAAAGAAATATATACGCTTCAGGATCAAGGAAAACGTAACCTTGCCTTACGCTATGATTTAACAATTCCATTCGCAAAAGTCGTTGCAATGAATCCGAACATCCGCCTCCCTTTTAAACGGTATGAAATTGGAAAAGTATTTCGAGATGGCCCTATTAAACAAGGGAGATTTCGTGAGTTCATACAATGCGACGTTGATATAGTCGGTGTAGAATCTGTCATGGCAGAAGCTGAACTTATGAGCATGGCGTTTGAACTGTTCCGAACGTTAAACTTAGAAGTAACGATCCAATATAATAACCGTAAATTATTAAACGGTATTCTCGAGTCCATTAACATCCCTACTGAACGAACGAGTGACGTCATTTTATCATTAGACAAAATCGAAAAGATTGGGATTGATGGTGTACGAAAAGATGTATTAGAGCGCGGAATCTCTGAAGAAATGGCTGATACAATATGTAATACCGTATTATCTTGTCTAAAGCTTACGATTGCTGACTTTACAGAAACTTTCAATAATCCACTCGTTGCCGAAGGAGTAAACGAATTACAACAATTACAGCAATATTTAATCGCGCTTGGAATAAATGAAAATGCTATATTCAACCCGTTTTTAGCGCGAGGACTCACAATGTACACAGGCACCGTATATGAAATCTTTTTAAAAAATGGATCGATTACATCCAGCATCGGTAGCGGCGGTCGATACGATAATATTATCGGCGCATTCCGTGGCGATAACTTGAACTATCCAACAGTCGGTATTTCATTCGGTTTAGACGTTATTTATACAGCACTATCACAGAAAGAAACGATATCATCTACAGCAGATATATTTATCATCCCGCTTGGGACAGAATTACAATGCTTACAACTTGCCCAGCAATTACGTTCTACCACTTCCTTAAAAGTTGAAATCGAACTAGCCGGACGTAAATTAAAACGTGCCCTTAATTATGCCAATAAAGAGAATATCCCTTATGTGCTTATTATTGGGGAAGAAGAACTTAGTACAGAAACTGTTGTGCTGCGGAATATGAAAGAAGGTAGTGAGGTGAAGGTTCCACTTTCTTCTTTGAAAGATAATACATTTAATAATTATTGTAATATACCCATTAAGTTATAGCTGTGAATCCTTCCTAAAGCATAATCTATGTAAGCTAAAAACTCCATTTAATAATGGAGTTTTTACTGTTATTTATTAATGTTTAAATGTAAATGTCTGTTTATACTTTCTTTCCGACTCACAATCTTTTTGTCCATCTTTTAGCAACCTAGAAGGCTTTTCTTGCCAAGTTATAATAACTTCAAGTTCATCAGACTGAACCGATATAGGAAAATTCGCATGATTAAAAGCAACTTCTTTACTTAACACATGATCTTTTTTAGAAGTGAAAAGTTCATACTTCGTCTGGGAATCTGGTTCATTTCGAAATACTTCAACGGTTACATGATAAGCGTCCTTCCCGATATCTTGAACCTCGAAACCATACGTATCAAAAACATCCTTTTTAGCTGTCACTAAACCAGTTTTTTTATCAGGTTGCTTAATTTCTATTTTCCATCGATCTGACGTTTGAGAAATCGGTAAATGCTTTGGAGAAAAAGCATGAACAGTGAAAGAACTTCCAATTACGAAACAAAATATGCATAAGAACGAAAAAAGCATTTTTTGCATTATGATAACCTCCATTGTTTTAAGTTTTGAATTACTGTTCCCTAAAAGCAATGGATATATTATCCCTTAAATAAAAAGCACCTTAATCCCTTTATAGAATCTCGTATACAAGTTTTTAAACAACTGAGATTAACTTAATAATCTAGTCAAATATTTTTCACTTACTTTCTGATCAATGTGGATAACGTCCCTTCCCCTTATTGAGTTGGTTTTTCTATTTTATAAATAACCAACAATTAGTTAACATAAAAAAATTATATTCTACTAAAATCTACAAATAATTAATATCCAATTACCTCCTAAAATAAGTAATATATAGATATTACTTATTTTAGGAGGATTCACTTTGAAAACCTACATCCAAGCACTAAAGTGGACTACAGGGATCTATCATCTTTTATTGATTCCTTTTTGTTTTTTATTTCTAAGTCGTGTTAACCTTTATGGGATACCTTTACTACTATTGATTGCTTTACATATCACTACTATTTTATTATTTAAAAAAGAGGGCATGAATACATACCCTCTTTTGATTAATCAGGTAGTTACTATGAGATATAGCACGTAAAAAATAATCCTCCTTATAAGCTGATACGCATACTAAAGAAGTAGAACTTGATTTTTCGTACGTATGAAATTCATTTTTCATGGAAAACTATATTAGTATGTATGCAGTTTAAACGCTCTATTTATTAGAGTTGGACAGGAGGAGAATGAATATGTCTGATATTGAAGTTGGCGAAGTGTTTACTCTTAGTGATGAGAATAACGAAGAGCAAGAAGTAGAAGTACTTGGAGCGATGGATGTCGAAGGCGCAGAATATATTGCCGTTGCCTTTGTGGAGGATATCCAAACAGAAACTGAAGAAGACATTGATATTTTCTTTTTAAAAGTAGAAGAAGATAGCGAATTCTCATACATTGAGAATGATGAAGAGTTTGAAAAAGTATCTGCTGCGTTTGAAAAGATTTTGGATGAGCAAGAGCAAGAGCAAGAGCAAGAGCAAGAAGAATAGGAATGAAACAGACGAGGGCGGATGCATATCCGCCGCCCTCGTCTGTTTCATCACGCATTCAAAGACTTATGTAGCAATTCCAGTACATCTTTCATCACAAAAGGACCGTCTTTTTTCACATGCTCAGCGAATTCTGAAACTAGACGTAATGTTTTTACACTTTCAATCGGATGCTCGCCTGACGCACTTTCGGCAGAAAGCATAACAGCGTTCGTTCCGTCCAGTACAGCTTGAAACACATCAGTTACCTCAGCCCTCGTTGGAATAGAATGATCTACCATAGATTGAAGCATTTGTGTCGCTGTAATAACATATGTATTCGTTCGATTACATTCCTGAATCATCATTTTCTGCAAGAGCGGAACAAATTGAAACGGCAACTCAACTCCTAAATCGCCCCTTGCAATCATAATTCCGTCCGCTTCTTTACATATATCTTGAAAATTCTCGATTGCTTCCATCGTTTCTATTTTAGCGATTAAATTTGGCAAAGTTTCTTTATGCCGCTGTATAAAATCACGTATTTCTTTTATATGATCAACTTTTCGCACAAAAGAACATGCGATATAATCAACATTTTCTTCTAAAAGAAACTGAATATCTTGTTTATCTTTCTCTGTAATAGCCGGTAAACGAACGATTGCGCCTGGTAAGTTCACCCCTTTATGAGATGAGATATTACCACCTGCTTTGACCTTTGTTTCTATTTTATCCTTACCTACCTTCTCTACGATTAACTCAACTTCACCATCATTCATTAAAATTCTACTTCCGACTTTCACATCATTCGCGATCCCTTCATAATCAACACTTGCTTCCGTACTACTCCCTGTAACTGGTTGCGTATGTAAAATAAAAGAATCTCCCGCCTGAAGCGTAATTTGTTCTCCTTTTATTTCACCTAACCTTATTTTAGGACCTTGTACATCGCCTAAAATTTTAATAGAATCGTCTAACGATTTCACTAAACGAATAATATCTTTATGACTTTCATGCGTTCCATGTGATAAATTTAGCCGAACAATTTTCATACCATTGCTTATTAACTGCGCTAACGTTTCTTTATTATTACTTGCTGGCCCAATTGTACAAATTCGATCGATTGTCACTCTTATCACCATCCTTTTTCATTATGATTCCCATAAACTTTCATTACACTCTCAACATAAAAAAAGCCTACTCCCACAAGTAGGCTTTTGAAACTACGAAAGTTTCGTTAATAACTGATTTAAATCTTTTTTCGTTTTCGTCGTCAATGACTTCATTTTAGTAATATCTATCTTTTCTTTCTCCGCTCCTACAATTAACGGATACATACTTTGTCCAATTGTTTTAGATTCAGCTGGGTGTGATGTTTCTAACTCTTTCTCAATTACATCCCACTTTGCATTAATTTGTTTTCCAAGTTTATTTACTGTTTCTAATTTCGGATTCGCAGCTAATTGCTTGTCTAAACTATCAATTAATGCCGCAACTTCTTTTACATTTGTTTTCACCGCTACGTTTTTCTTCGGATCTTTCGTTGTTTTTCCGTCTGAGTTTGTACTTATACTTTGATCTGTTGTTTTCCCGCTAGTCGTTTGATCATTCGTCTTTCCTGTCGTCTCTTTTTCTTTTGTTTTTACATTCTCATTTTGAGTTGATGTTTTACCGTTACTTTCTGTTCCTGATGATTCTTTCGTATTTTTTGCATCTTTATCTGTTTTTTCATTTGAAGAAGTATTTGTTTCTTTTTCAGTATCTTTCGTTGTTTTTGACGCTTCGTCTGCGCTTGTCGTTTTTGCCTCTCCTTCATTTTGCGCTGTTACTTGCTCTTTCTTTTCTGCCTCTTTATCTGCTGAAGGACTACAAGCTGCCATAGTAAGCATTGTACCAATTGTTATCGATGCGATAGCGACCTTTTTCATTTTCATATAAATCCCCCTATGTTTACGTAATTTATCCTCCCCTTTACGATTCGATTTCCCCTTAAAAAATCCCTTTTCATACGAATTATCATTTTTCCGACAGTAATCTTCATAATAATACGTACAAAAACTGATAAAACAATTTAAATATTCGAGTTTCTTCTACTTCATTTTTCTTCTCTTTACTAAAAGAAAAAGAGTATATTGTCATATAAAGAATTACGATCCTTATATGACGATATACTCTTCTATCAAATTTTTCTCTTTCTTGACATTTTATTTATACAAAAAAATAAAATTTTCTTTCGTTTTTTTGTTTCTCAACAATTGTTAACATAATATATTTATGAGTAACCACCATTCGAATGAATAATTTGCCCTGTAATCCATTTTGCTTCTTCACTGACTAAAAAAGAAATTAAGCGTGCTGCATCCACGGGTTCTCCTACTTTACCTTGTGGAAACTTCCATACTAAATGATGATTCAGCTCCTCTGTAATCCATCCTGTATTCGTTGGTCCTGGATCAACAGCATTCACTGTAATCCCCTTCTCCATCGCAACTGGTGCTACTGATTTTGTAAATGCTTCAATTGCTCCTTTCGTCGCTACGTATGCTAGTTCATCAGGCATTGGCCCGAGTGACTGCCCTGAAGTAAGATTAATAACACTGCCACTCGCCTTGCTTGCATAATGTTTTATAAATAATGAACTTAATAACATAGTAGCGCGAACATTTACTGTATAATGTTTATCTAACTGTTCTACATTTAATTCTTCGATTCTCGTATGAGCAGCATACGCTGCATTATTAATTAAAATAGATGGATCACCTAACCGTTCTGATACCATATAAAACAAACGGTTTGGCGAATATGACCGCGATAAATTGATTTCTGCCATTTCACATCGAACACCTAAACTTTCAATCTCCTCTTTCAACAAAAAGGGCTCTTTGTCATGCATTCCCCACGGCATCGCTTTATCATACTGAGACCAGTACGTGAAAAAAATGTCTATTCCTTTTTGAGCAAGCACCTTGCATACAGCTGCACCAATTCCATTCAGACGAGTTGCCCCTGTTACAATTGCTATTTTCTTCACCTTTTCTCCTCCACCTATGGATAAATCCTCTGCACGAATACAGAGGATCTATCTTTTTATTCAATATTTGACAATATACGTTCTGCACCTAATTTTAAAATTTTAATAAAGATATAATTTACAATCGTAAACATTACAAATAAAACGATAAACATAACCCACAGTCCGACATGAAGGAAGAAGTATAATAGACTTACTCCCGCTACAATAACTAAAGCTATTAAAATATTAGCTAAAAAATTCCACAAAGTTGTATAGCGGCTCTTAAATAATTTCTGCTCTGTATCCCAATGTATATCTGCAGTTTGTGCATCCCAGCGTGTGCCGATTAAATTAATTAGTAATAAACCGTTCGCACTTAATAAGAACCAAAGAACCATAAATACTGGAGAAATTCCCGCTACAACTGCCATCGTAATACCGAACACTGCTAAAATAATTACATTAATTAACCAAGCCGTGATTGCTTTTGCAAAAAAGATATCCGAAGCTTTTACAGGTAAATATCGATTTACAAACCAAGAGCTTCCATCACGTGAGAATGAAGTTGTTGCGATGACGTTACTTCCCATTAAAAATAGCGATGCACAAAGACCAACGCCAATTGCAAGTCCTGCTGATTTTGGATTATCAATATATCCCGTGATCCATTTTAAATTCCCATCTTGCACGAATAAAATGAAGAACAACATAATCGGCATAACGAAAGTTTGTACGATACAATTTAAGAAAAATTGTGGTGTACGGAATAACGTTTTAAATTCTTTTTTCACATATGCTTTCAAATGTGAACTTTGTACCGTAGATTTCTGTAAGCCTTCTGCTGAAATGACCTCTTTTTTTGCTGTACTCGTTGAAAGTCCAATAACCCCTTTTAAATATGTACGCTCTGCAATGTAATAAAACAACACAAAAAATATAAATGAAATAAGTGCAAAGATTATTACATATAAAGGACCCTTCCAATTTGCATTTTCTACTAATGCTACTGCTCCAAAATATGTAGTTGGAAAATAGTTTGTCATTTGTACTAAAAGAGAAGACTGGTTATTTGCAAGGTAATCCGCAATTGCATCTTCAGAAAACGAACTTTTATTTTTCCACTGTAAAAACACATTAATTCCTACAATAAATAGTATACTTACGATTCCAATAAATATATTTCCTCGGTCTTTATTTTTCCCTATATTTGTATACCTCATAATAACTGTCATGAGTAATGAAGCTAATACTAACGGCACAATCGGGAAGAGTATGTAAATAAAAATCATGTATATGTAATATGTAATAAATGCGCCACTTTTTAAACCGTACGTAATGAAGATTGGTAGTAAAATGAATGAACTCATTACGTATTGTGTAATTAATACTGTTAAAAATTTTGCCGAAATAATTTGCGCTGGTTTTAATGGTAATGGTAATAACATTTCAATGTCATTGCTGTAGTAAAATACAGTTAAAATGTTCGTAATACTCATTAAAAATACCCATATACTCGCAATCGCAAGTCCCATTGCGATAATCATTCCTGGATCTTGCCCTAAATGTATCATTCCCTCATACATTGCATGCGTAATAGAACCAAACAGTAAAAAGCCGACAAATAAAATAGCTGCAAATGAAAATACGTACGCCGCTCGTTTCTTCTTATCTGTTAAAAAATCTGCATAATTTAATTTCAATAATACTTTCGTTAACGTCCAAATTTTACTCATTGCCCGTCATCTCCAAGAACATTTTTTCAAGTGATTCGTTGGATTTAAAATGATCTCTCATTTCATCTAAATTCCCTTTGAACTGCAAATTCCCCTTATTAATAATCGCGACGCGGTCACATAATTTTTCTGCCACTTCTAATACGTGTGTAGAGAAGAATACAATCTTTCCTTTATCTGCATGTTCTCTCATCATTTCTTTTAAAATATATGCAGATTTCGGATCGAGCCCAGTTAACGGTTCATCTAAAATCCATACATCTGGCTCATGCACGAGCACACCAATAATAACGATTTTTTGTCTCATACCGTGCGAGTAACTTTGAATTTGATCCGATAAAGCATTGTAAAGATCAAATTTCTTCGCTAAAGTCTCGATTCGTTCTTGGCGTACTTCTTTCGGCACTTCATACATATCTGCCATAAAGTTCAAATATTCAATTCCCTTTAATCGTAAAAACATATCTGGACTATCTGGAACATAACCAAACGTCCTTTTCGCCTCCATCGGATTTTTCATAATATCTATACCATTAATCGTAATCGTCCCTTTGTCTACCCCGTGAATACCAGTAATCATCTTAATTGTCGTTGATTTACCCGCACCATTCGGTCCTAAAAATCCAAAGATTTCTCCGCTAGGCACAGATAAACTTAAATCTTTTACTGCATAGGTAGACCCATTATAACTTTTTGACACATTCGTAATCTCAATCATTCCATCCAATCCTTTCCTTAATTACCAAATAACTATATTAACATTATAGCATACTTCTATTTTTAGATTTTTATATTTTTTCAGTTTTTTAACCTTTAAAATAAATATACAAACCTAATCCAACGATTAAAACGACAGCTAGTATAATATAAATCATCGTAAGCCTTCTAATATTCCCCTTTGTCGCTTTACTATAATTTGCATCACCATTTCGCCCAATTAACACCGTTGCCACTACAGTAATGACTACAAGTAATACAACGATCATGATCCAAGTTAACATGCCTTCCCCCTCCTTACAACCATTTTACAATATTATCCTCTTTGTTTCGCAGTATATTTCCTCTTTTTACTATTATTATGAAAAGAATTGGAAAACTATTATTACTATACATTTTCGTATGTGATATATTTATAACATAATATGAATTATTTCTAACATTGAAAGGAGAATCTATCGTGAAAACAACTTGGATTAAATATTTAGGGTTTCTCGGTTTCTTCGGTTTCCTCGGCTTTTTTTATGAAAAAGGATTGTTTACTATGTTTTGTTTCTTCTCCTTTTTCACAAAGTATAGAACGGTTCAACACGATGAACTGTTTGAACAAATCGTCAATAAATCGTGCCGTAATGCTTTTATCGTTACATTACTAACTACTGCTATCATTTTGTTTATTGAAATGTTATTTCCAAACCCAGTACTACAAGAGATTGATATTGCCCTTATTTTCGGCACACTCATTCTTACGTTCGGGTTCTCTATGTTCTTTTACGATAAACCTGTTGATGAAATGGAAGATGCACCATGGCGTTCGTAACGAAAATAAAAGAATATCGCGCTAAATTGAACATGACACAAGAAGATTTAGCAAAGAGCGTTGGTGTACGTCGTGAAACAATTAGCCACCTTGAAAAAGGAAAATACAACCCTTCCTTGCAGCTTGCTCACGATATAGCGAAGGCACTTCAAAGTACGATTGATGAAGTTTTTATTTTTGAGGATGAATAAGAAATACCGGCATTCTTTTCACAAAGAATGCCGGTATTTTTCATTTATACAACTATCACCCATACAAAACCGCATGAAATACGCCCAACAGTAAATATTGGTCTTCTATATAATCTTCATCGTATACATTCATCTCGATGTGATACATATCTTCCTCAAGACGAATATTCCAATCTGCAATTACATAGCCCTTTCGCAATAACTTTCCCATCCCAAAAGTAGTTTTATGAATAACAAATTCTTCCGCCTTATATGTAAAGGTAAATAAAAAATTTGCATCTAATAACTTTCCGTCACATATAAGTATTTCATGCTCTACATCATGATTATCTTTGTACGTTACTAAAATCCTTCTTTGGCGCTGCCTACTTACATCCTTTGCAACAACGCGAATATTGTCCTTACTATCCTTTATTTCATAAATGATATTACTACCGACTTTCGGAATAAAGTCTAGCACTTTCATCAACGTATTTTTATAATAGCCCCGTACTGCTCCTACTCTTTCGCTTTCATTATAAACCTCTATTGACGTCGTATCCGCTTTACTATCACACAGTCGTTTGTAAGAAAGCTGCATCATTTGCTCTCCTCTTAAGTACTGATCAAACGTCACAGGATATTCTATTGCGCGCAGTTCTTTATTTAACTCATATAAATAGCGTTGAACACTCTCCACTAATGTTGTAGTAGAGATACTCTCCTGAAGCTCAAATTGTTGCCAACTGGAAGAAACTCTCCACTGATTGTCCTCTTCATAAGAGAAACTAAGAATGATCTCTTCACGGTCAGGCGTTTCATAATTCATATGTACATTCTGCCCATGTTGCACTTGCTCCATCCACTGTCCTAAATAAATGCCGAGCTCTGCGACCTTCACACATGACTTTTGAAAAAATACGCTGTTACTCGCGTGAATCGTTACATCCCCTTCGATAAAGCCCTTTGAATAAGCATCATACCGCGGCTCATCTTTCTGTGGGATATTCTTGTCTAACTCAAATAAAAACTTTAACATTCTTTATTCACCTCTAGTTGTTACACAGCTCTTTCCTAAATTGACCGCAGCAATTCAAAATATATCAACGATTTTTTCGATATATCGACTTATCAACAAATATCGACACGATTAAAATGAAGCTACTTTTTCTTCCGCCACTTCTACAAGTTCTAAAATTTGCAGCAGGCTCTCCACTTCATAAGTTGGCTTAACACTTGCCTTATTCTCTTTCAAACTCGGATTATACCAACACGTATCAATGCCGTAATCTTCTCCGCCTTTCATATCAGAAGTGAGCGAATCTCCAACCATTAGTACACTTGATTTATCCGTAATCCCAAACTTTTCAAATGCATAATCAAAAATCTCACGTGCTGGTTTTTGATGACCAACCTCTTCTGAAATAATAATATGATCAAAGAAATTACATAAAGGCGAATTTCCGATTCTAGATTGTTGCACTTTCGTATATCCATTCGTAATGATACCTAACTTGCAATCTTGTAGATTCTCACATAATTGCACTACACCTTCTATAAGATGTACTTCTTTCCCTAAGTTTTCAAGGTATACATCGCTAAATTGCTGCGCATCTACTTCTATATTATGAAGGGCAAATAATTGTCTAAATCGATCTACCGCTAATTCACTTAACGTAATCATTTTATTTTCTAAATCTCTCCATAACCCATTACTAATCTCTTTATAACTCGAAAGATAATCAGTATACCCTGTAGGCATACCGAACTGTACAAACGCATTATGTAATGCGTGTTTTTCCGTTTCAGGAAAATCTAATAATGTATCGTCTACGTCGAATAATATAACTTTGTATTTCATGATGTTCTTTCTCCTCAATTCTATTTCAAAAATTTATTCTCATAGCTTATAAACTTTTATATATTTCGTGATGGATTGCTTTAACCCGCTCTTTATAGAATACACCTTTATCTTCTATTTTCAAATGTGCTATAAATAAGTTTGCAAGCATGACCGCTGTATCTAACCTATAAAATAAACTAACAATATGAGAAGTAGCGTTAAAGATACTATCATTCTTATATCCATCTTTAAATTCATCCCAACTAACCTCATTTGTTTCAGCTATTCTCATAAGCTCCAGTAATGGATGACCAATTAAAGCGTTATCCCAATCAACTATTGCTTTAACTTCTCCATTATACCCGATTAAATTGGCTGGTCGAATGTCCATATGTAGTAAACTCTTTTCATGATCCGCTGTACTAAGAATATGTTCAATTGTTTTTGTATCTGGAAGTTTCATTCCACAGTTCGTAATTGTATTAAACCCTTCTATCCGTTTCACAATTCGTTCTGCTATATACTTACTAATGGGCTCTCTAATATTTTGTTCGTAATGCAAATCATCAATTGGCATGCTATGAAGCTTGCTCACTAACTCTCCTATTTTGTGCGCAGAAATTGGCATATGATCAGTATACACACAATCCGAAATTAAAAAATCAAGTTCGGCAGAAAGATGCAATCCATGTATCCTTGGCACTGAAATACCTTTTGAATGACAATACTTAGAAAGCTCTGCTTCCTTTTGCAATGAAATCCGACTATTAAATAAATCTTCATTTATATTTTCTACTTCTCTTTCCCATGGCACTCGAAAAGCTAAAGATCCCTTTTCTGAATCTCCTCGAAAAACAATATTTTGCACTCCCGTTCCAATCACCTTTAAATCCTGAACAGCTAATTCCTTATAATCTTGACTTAGTATTGTTGCTAGCTTTTCTCTTAACCCCTCTGCTTTTCCACGTGTATGAATCATTTTATCCCCCGATTCGTAAGTTCTTTTCATCCATTCTCTCTTCGTTGCACAACATCCTCATTAGCAAAATTATAACAACAATAAGAAAAGGAGGCTAATCCAATAAGCCTCCTCACTTCTTATTTATCCTCTAACAATAACTCTTTCATTTCCTCTAACGACTCTTTCGTAAAGCCTAAAGCTTTTTCAGCATACGCTTCAACTGAACCGTATTGCTTTTTTAATTCATCAATCGCAGCTTGTAAATACTCAGCGCGTGCTTCGAACATCGCACCTAATATCGCTCTACTCTCATCGTTTTGTAGTTTTGCACCTAAAAAGGCCATCATTTTCTCGTTTAACTTTTCACGGAAACCGTTACTTAGTAAATAATCTTCCATTACTGTTTTCTCTGGTACACCTAGTAAAAGTAATAATAATGCTGATCCAAATCCAGTACGGTCTTTTCCAGCTGTACAATGGTTTACTAACGGTAAGTTTTCCGGGTTTTGCGCTAAGTTTAAGAAGCTCACAAATGCTTCATTACCACTTACGAAATCTTGATTCATTTTCACAAGGTATTCACCTGGTTTCCCTAACATAGAAAGGTCACCAACTTGGAAAAACTCATTTATATTTAAGTCTTTTGCTAAGTCTTGCATAACTGGTAAGCACACTTGACGAGCTCCTGTAATCTCAGGGTTTGGCTTATGCTTCACTTCAAAGTCTGTACGGTAATCGCAAATTAACTTTAAGCCAGACTTTTGTAAATAATCGATATCCCACTCTGTTAATCCTGCTAATTCTTCAGAGCGGTACAATTTGCCCCATTTTACTTTACGGCCTTCAAGCGTTTCATATCCTCCCATATCACGGAAGTTAAACGCGCCTTGTAATGGCAATCTACGCTCAGCTACTGTTACTGCTTGTCCATTACTACCTACTAGTCTAAAATATGGACGCTCATTTTCGCTCGGGTTTTCAATTGTATATGATGATTCTCCATTTACCGTTGCAAGTAATTCTCCATTTTCTTCAATATGATCTGGCGAAGTACTCCAATAAATGCAAACTTCCTCTATATTATTTTCCCACTTTATTTGTAATGTATTATCTTCATTTCTTTCTACAGTTGCTTGTAACCAATGTCTTTGCTGCCCCATTCTTTCACCAACGCTTTCTCTTATAATCGAATCTTATCCTATTGTATTATACGAATATCTACTTTGTCGTTCTCATTTTTCTTTTTATCTTACAAACAGGCAAAAAGTTCTTTTACTTGTTCAAAATTTGTACATGGATTACCGCGAAATACGTATGCGATTTGTTCATTACCTAAATCTTCGTATACAACTGTTCCGCGATTAGGGTGTGAATAAAACTCTAACCCGTTTATAATTTGTTTTGGGCCATAGTTCATTACCCATGAAGAAACAGGGTAATACGCTTTGTTTTTATGTCTACAAACCCAAAGTGCGTATAGTTTATTATCTTCGTCCCAATATACATACTGCGTTTCGTCATTTCCGAAACCGACCGATTCAAGTTTCCAATTTAGTTTTTCATGAATTAACAAATTTACATAGGATACGTCATCTAGAGCATTCCACTCTCTACATCTTCCTATCTCACCCATTTCACTTCTCTTCGCTTGAAAGCTTAATAAGTGAAATGGTGTATGTAATATCGTTTTCCCAAGCTCCATATTTACTGGTTGTAATTCAAATAGAAATCGTTCCATTTCGTCTTGGTTTACATATCCATGATCAACAGAAATTTCAACTTGTGTTTTCCATATAGATGTAACGTAACTTTCTTTTCCTTTATAATTTACACCTTTCCAATACACAAGCCCTTTATATTGAAAACAATCTCCTTTTGCTTGAGAAATACAGCTATCCGGAAATACTGGTTCCATTATATCGAGAAAAAATTCCTTTACTCGAAACATTCCAGTTGGAGTAACAACCTGAAACCAAAAAGTTCCCCACTTTTCACCTTCATAACGTTCTGAAACTTTTTCAATATTCCAGCCTTCTAACAATACATTTGGATACAATAACACGAATGAATGCATGGATTGCTTTAACATATATAGTCCCCTCCCGCTATACGAGTTCGAGAGTATACATCATTCATCCTCCTAAAACTTTCTCACATATCTCTCAGTTGAACTAAGCAGCTGACATCCATTCTCTTCAAAAACATCCTTCATCCACTCATTTTGTACATTTGCCTCACCGATATAATAAGATGCACCTATTTCTTTTAAAACAAACATTGCCCCTGTAAAGAATGCTGCTTCATACCCTTTATTTCTCATATTTGGAGCGACTGCGAAATACATAAGTTTTCCTTCTTCTAACGTCCCCTTTTCAATATGCGGGATTACAATTCCTATCGGCTCTTCACCTACACTCGCTGTTAAACAATGTTCTTTCCATTGCTCACCAATTTCTTGTAGCATCATATTTACAAATTGATCATAAGTGACTTGTTCTTCCGTCATCTCACTCCAAAGAGAATAAAAAGCATCTTCTCCTACTTCTTCAATCAACTTAAAATCAATTTCACTTTCTACATCTTCTACTTTATATAGATCCTTAAACACAATGATGTTTTCAGTAACATATTCAAACGAGTACGTTTCAAAACATTTTTTATACATATTATAATTGGGGCTTTTCGAAGAAATCTCAAAATGTAAGTTTTCTATTCCCTCTTCTTCAGCCTCAGCAACGCAATATTGCATGATTTCCTTTAATTGCTCTTCTGTAAAAATCTCTGCATTATTTTCTTTTATCATGATAGAAGAAGCATTTCTTCTTATTTTAAAATGTTTTTCTAACTGTTCTATAGTCGTCATATACTTCCCTCATCTATGTCATACTTGAATTTCTACTTGTTCTCCTTGCATGAGCAGGATTGTCCTTGAATATATAGAATACTAGAAAACATCGCATCTTTAAAGTGCGGAGGAGGTTCTCCATTGGATATTACAGCGCTGCAACAACAGTTAGAGCTTATACAACAAAATGACTATACGCAACTGCGACATATAGATATAAATGAATTAACGCTCCATATGCTTCAGTATATCGGAACGACTGATAGTTACGTTCGTTACCAGCTTATATATAAATGTTTTGTGCATTTTATTCATCATGAATTCCTTATGGATGATCAACTGAAATTACTGTTGCAAACTTGTTTAAGTGATGAATATTTATATTGTGACATTTACTCCCCGCATTCAGATGGGGTTTTCACACGTTCTTACACTGTTTCGTTAATTGCGTTAATACTCCAATTCGCTAATTCGCACTACTTTTGTACAGAGGAAGATATTGAAGAAATAAAAAACAAACTCATTACATACACAAACTTAGAAACAGATTTCCGAGGCTATATTGAAAATAAAGGATGGGCTCATTGTCTTGCTCACGTATCTGATGCCTTTACTGAAATTGTCCACAATTCTTATACGACCTTTGAATGGTATGAAGAATTAATTCATTGCTTATTAAATAAAATCTTCATTCCATCTGACCTTTTTCATAATAACGAAGATGAACGAATTGTTACGCCATTACTAGCAATGCTGTATCATGACTTCCCGCAAGATGAGTTAATTTCTATTATTCAAAAAAAAATAAAAAGGCTTCCCCAAATTAGAAAACGCCTTTCGTTAAATGAATATTGTATTTTATGCGCCAACATTAAAACCTTTTTACGCACATTATTTTTCAGAACGAAAGATGACCATAACTTAGCCTTTACAGCACGTAAAACAGAAAGAATGTTAAAAGAACTTCCTAATTATTATTAGCTATAAGGAGAACAACTATGGGTTATATTGAAGATATGAGAAATTTAGTAGGAAATCATCCACTGATTTTAATAGGTTCACACGCTATTATATTAAATGAGAACAATGAAATATTGCTGCAGCTCCGTACAGACTTTAACCGCTGGGGCATTATTGGCGGCGCCTTAGAATATAACGAAACGTTAGAAGACGCTTTAAAACGAGAAGTATATGAAGAAACTGGACTTATTATTAAAAATCCAGAACTATTCCGTACATATTCAGGACCAGATTTCTTTCAAATCTACCCAAACGGCGATCAAGTACACGGTGTACTCGTTGTTTATATTTGCCGAGAATTTCACGGTGAGCTTGTATGTGATCAAACAGAATCAAAAGAATTACGTTTCTTTCCGCTTGATGAATTACCTAGTACTCTTCATCCAGTTATTGAGGGGATTCTTCGCGATTTTCATCACTCCAATTAAAGATAAAAATAAAACAGCCTCATTCCCCGTCATGATAATGCGAAATGAGGTTGTTCATGTTAGATCGTTATCTCAATCTGATTTCCTTCAGGGTCACTTACTACACTTTCGTAGTAACCATCCCCTGTAGTACGCGGGCCATTTAACACAGCGTATCCTGCTTCTCTTAATGTATTCGTTAATTCGTTCACCTTTTCTTTACTACCTACAGAAAAAGCAATATGCGCATATCCTATTGTTTCTGTTTGTAATGCATCCTCTATCCCTACCCGCTTCATAAGTTCTAGACGCGCACCACCTTCAAAAGTTATAAAATAAGATTTAAATTGCTTTTTTGGATTATGATATAAGCTATTTTCTTCACCATTAAAGTACTGTTTATAAAAATCACGCATTCCTACTAAATCATTCACCCAAATTGCTACATGTTCAATTTTCATAATTGGCACCTTTTCTTTTATGTTATTCAACTGACAATTGGATGCTTCATTGCCAGTACATTTAATTTTCTTTATTCGTTCTCGTAATCATAAGATCAAGTCCTAGACTTTTTAATCCATATAAATAATCTTCTTTCCAATTGCTCACTGTTATTTTCGGAATATGTTCCGCCGGAATGTACTGCGGACAAGTTTTTACAATTTGATCTATAACAAATTGATTCACTTCATCATCACAGAAGATAAAGGCATGAGGGTTAATAATAGCTATACATGTAGCGATTAAACGAGTAATAGCATCTATATTATATTCCTCTGGATTATTCGAATCTTCACTTCTCAAAGCTTGTAAGAAATTTTTATTATCATACTGCGGTACGAAAGATATCTCTCCTGAGAAAAACGTACTCCCTCGTACGACGTCTCCATTTACCATAATCCCCGCACCTGGTCCATTTTGACCTGAATACAAATATACAAGAGAGGAATTGTCATAGTTTCCAGTGTTTTTATAATAACCAAGCACAGCAGCATTCATATCGTTTTCTATTACTACTGGTATAGAAAACTGTTCCTCCAAATGACTTTTCAAATTAAAATTTTGGAACTTTTCATATCCAGGAATATAAAAAATACGACCATTATCAACCGAACCAGGCACACCAATTGATATAGAGCTTATTTTTGGGAATGTAGCGATAAGACCTTCAATATGTTTAGATAATAGATTTACGCCCGTATCAATTAACATACTTGAAGTACTCCCTTGTTCTTTTACTTCCCCTAAACAGTTAAAAATTGTATAGTTCGTCTCATTTCTCTCTAAAAATATCGCTAAACCTAACATATATTCTGGATTATATTCATATCGTTTCGCTCTTCTTCCGCCACTTGAATCATCTAAACCAGCTAAAGTGACTTCACCATCTTGTTTCATTTTTTCTATAAATTTACTTATCGTCGGAAAACTAATTTCTAATGTATTACTAAGCTCAACTTTCGTTGCACTACCTCGCTCTAGAAGAACTTTACGAATGCTGCGAAGGATTGTCTCTTTAATCGATTTTTGAGTAACAAATTGTTCACTCAAATCGCTCACCACCTTAATCAACATACTTATTAAACCCTTTTAATAAGTTGCGTTGACAATATATCATACATCATTTTCTAAAGCAATAAAGATAATATATTTCTACTAGCAGTATTCCGAATGCTTCCCCTAGTATACTTAAAAATTGTGTATAACCTATGATAGAAACTTACAGCAAACGAGAAAACCGACAAAGCAAATAAGAAAAAGAGCGCTTCAAGAAGCAAGTAATGTCTTCGTACGATTTTCCGCACTCTTTTTCTTCATATGAAACACCTTTTACATTTTCTATACGATACGACATCAGTTTATTCATGTACTCATAAAAAATGCTTTCTATAAGTCTATCGTTTTAATAACCTTGGCTGGGTTACCACCAACAACTACATTATTAGGTACATCTTTTGTCACAACTGCTCCTGAAGCAATTACAGCGTTATCTCCAATTGAAACACCAGGGTTAATAATAGCTCCCCCGCCAACCCAAACGTTGTTACCAATCTTTACAGGCTTTCCATATTCTTTACCAGAATTCCGCTCTACTGGGTGTAAAGGATGAGTAGCAGTGTAAATGTGGACACCAGGTGCAAACATACAATGATCACCGATTCGAACTTCACAAACGTCTAAAATCACACAATTGAAATTTGCGAAAAAGCTCTTTCCAACATGGATATTGTAGCCGTAATCGCAACGAAAATCAGGATTAATTTGCGCTTTCCCATCAGCTGAAGAACCTAAAAGCTGATTTAATAACGTAAAACGCCTCTCATCTCCTGTCTCCATCGCCTCGTTATAAAGGCGTGTTAAACGTTTTGCCTCCACCCTATCAGCCACTAATTCTTCGTCATCCGCGATATACATTTCTCCCGCTAACATCTTTTCTTTTTCTGTTTTCATAGAATCATCTCCTTCGTAATCAAATGAACCCTACTTATTAAACATCTTTATTAAGTGACTTTCATTATACTTATTAAACATGTTTAATAAGTAACCCTATAGTAGCATACTTTTTAATATATGCAACTAATAAGTTTCAAAAGAATATGCGAACTCCTTGCTTTACTCATCGATATGACGAATAAGTTATAGAGAAAAAAGAGGGAACGCTCAGTGCTCCCTCTCAAATCCAATCCGTTTCTTAATTTCTGTTAAATTTACCTTCGCAATAGTCCGCGCCCGCCCAGCACCTTTTTCCAACGCTTCATATAATAAATTCGGTTCATTCATAT
This sequence comes from Bacillus cereus group sp. MYBK245-2, assembly GCF_051916145.1. Lineage (NCBI taxonomy): Bacteria > Bacillati > Bacillota > Bacilli > Caryophanales > Bacillaceae > Bacillus > Bacillus cereus group sp. MYBK245-2. The sequence continues at coordinate 21,489 of NZ_JBQAGB010000017.1, forward strand.
ACATAGCATATTTCTCACGTGGCCCAGCTAATTCACGGTCTACAACGCGGAATAACTCTTTTTTCACATCGCCCCATCCGATTCCAGTCTCATATTTTTCACGTAACGACTGCATTTCATCTTCTGTCGCAAATTCTTTATATATTGTATATAACGTTTCTAGTTCTTTCGGTTCATTTGGAAGTGAAGAATCTGTTTTGATTTTAAATATTAACTTTCGTAGTTTTTCTTTCTCTGCAAATAATGGGATCACATTCCCGTAACTTTTACTCATCTTTCTTCCATCAAGCCCTGGTAATATTGCACCCTCTTCTTGTATGACATACTCCGGAAGTGTAAATGTCGTGCCGAAAGTATGATTAAAATACGTCGCAATATCACGCGCAATTTCAATATGCTGAATTTGGTCTTTTCCGACTGGCACATGCGTAGCCTGAAATAGCAATATGTCAGCTGCCATTAAGATCGGATACGTATATAATCCCATATTCACTCCTGCATCGACCTCTAAACCCGCTTCTTTATTTTGCTCTACTTTCGCTTTATACGCATGAGCACGGTTCATAAGCCCTTTCGGAGTTAGGCAAGCTAATATCCAAGCTAATTCTAGAATCTCCGGCACTTCTGTTTGTCGGTAAAAAATAACATCTTCTCCAAGTCCAAGCGATAACCAAGTAGCTGCTACCTCTTTCGTATAACTACTAAACTGGCTCGGATCATGCACAGCATTTAACGCGTGATAATCTGCTATAAAATACAATGCTTTTCCTTCATTCTTCTTTGACATTTGCAACGCAGGTTTAATTGCACCAATATAATTTCCTAAATGCGGATAACCTGTCGGCTTAATTCCTGTTAACATTATTTTGTCACTCATCCTAACTCCTCCTTTCTCAAAACAAAAGAGCCCCTCATCCTTAAAAAAGGACGAGAGACTCCCGCGGTACCACCTTAATTAGCTATCTTTATAGCTCACTTCACACTTCAATAACGGGAAGTAACCGTCTTTACCTACTCATTTCAGTTAGAAGCTCCAGAGCCCATTCCATATTCATTCCTTGCTGATTCCCACCACACATCAGCTCTCTGAAAAGTTTCGAATATGTACTCTTCTCTTTCATCGCTTTTCGTTATTTTTTTACAGTTTATCACATTTCACTTCTGAACAAACCAAAATTTTCTATTTTATATAGCAGGAATTTCCACTTCAATTGTCTAATATTATATAGGTTTGCAGAAATACTCGAAACAACTTTGGAGGTTTTTTCATGGTAAAATATATATCCATTTTAGGTTCAACAGGATCTATCGGCACATCTGCATTAGATGTCGTTTCAGCTCATCCCGAACATTTTAAAATCGTCGGTTTAACCGCAAATTATAATATCGAGCTTCTTGAGCAACAAATCAAAACGTTTCAACCTCGCATTGTAAGCGTCGCGACAAAAGAATTAGCAGACACGCTTCGTACGCGTATTTCAACCAACGTAAAAATTACATACGGAACAGATGGCTTAATTGCGGTAGCTACTCACCCTGATTCAAATCTTGTATTAAGTTCCGTCGTTGGTGTTTCAGGATTACTCCCAACAATTGAAGCATTAAAAGCGAAGAAAGATATTGCCATCGCTAATAAAGAAACGTTAGTTGCAGCTGGTCATATTGTAACTGAACTGGCCAAACAAAACGGATGTCGTTTAATTCCAGTCGATAGCGAACATTCAGCTATTTTCCAATGTTTAAACGGAGAAAATAATAAAGAAATTGACAAATTAATCGTTACAGCTTCTGGCGGTGCATTCCGTGATAAAACACGTGAAGAAATGAACACTCTACAAGCAAAAGATGCCTTAAAGCACCCAAACTGGTTAATGGGGGCAAAATTAACGATTGATTCTGCCACATTAATGAATAAAGGATTCGAAGTAATGGAAGCAAGATGGCTATTTGATATTCCTTATGAAAAAATTGATGTAATGATTCATAAAGAAAGTATTATTCATTCTTTAGTAGAGTTTATTGATGGATCAGTTATTGCGCAGCTCGGTGCTCCTGATATGAGGATGCCGATTCAATATGCGTTTCACTACCCTACTCGGCTACCTTCTTCCTATGAAAAATTAAATTTATTAGAAATCGGTAGTTTACATTTTGAAAAACCAGATTTAGAGAAGTTTCCTTGTCTACAATACGCATATGAATGTGGCAAAATTGGTGGTACTACTCCTGCTGTATTAAACGCAGCAAATGAAATTGCGAATGCACTATTCTTAAAAAATGAAACTGCCTTTTTCGATATTGAAAAAACAATTTACAAAACAGTTGAAGCCCATCATAACGTAAAAGATCCTTCACTAGATGCTATATTAGAAGCGGATCAATGGGCACGCCAATATGCACATCAATTGTTAATAAAAAAGAGCTAAAACAGATAATACTGTTTTAGCTCTTTTTCCTACGTATTCAACTTAACAAATCGATAACCATGCGTTACTAACACCTTTAATATCGCATACCCTGGAATTGCTAAAATAATCCCCATAATTCCAAATAAATTTCCTGCAGTTAAAATAATAAAAATGATAGTAATCGGGTGAATATCTAGCTTTTTCCCCATGACTTGCGGAGAAATAAATTTACCTTCTGCTAATTGTACAACCATCATTACAATAATTACCTTTAAAACCATCCCCGGCGAATCAATAAACGCAATAATTAACGCTGGTGTAATTGCGATAATTGGTCCTACGTACGGAACGATATTTACAATCATCGCTAAAATAGCGAGTAGTACTGCATATTTAATACCGATAATAAGGTAACCAATTAATAGCATAATACCGATAAATAAGCTAACGATAATTTGTCCTCTAATATACGAGCTAATCGCATAATGCATATCGTCTAGTATTCTCATCGCTGCTGGTCGTCTTTGTTCTGAAATAAACTTTAAAAAGTGATTTGGTAATTGCTCACCATCTTTTAAAAGATAGAACAATATAAACGGAACCATTACAAACGTTAAAACGACCTCTGTAATAGTACTTAAAAATCCAGTTACATTTCCTGTTACTGATGATAAAGATTTCGTAAAATCAACTGTATAGTCTTTTACCATACTCGCTACATCAATATTTAAATTCTCCTGAATTTTTCCTAGTAAATTACTTTCCCCAAATCTACGTGCTGCTCGTTCAATTTCATGACCGAAATACGGTAAGTTATCTATTAATGCGTCAATTTGATCTTTAATAATTGGAATAACCGTTAAAACTAAAAACACAAATAATCCAATTACGATTAAGTATATCGAGACTATTGATACGATTCTTGAAACACCTTTCTTTTCTAAAAGCGAAACGAATGGATGCAAAATATAAAATAGCACGCCCGCTAATAATACCGGGAAGAAAATTGTTTTTAAAAAGACGATAAACGGTGTAAAAACAAATGATATTTTTGTTAGTAATAAAATATTAATGAACAATAGTGCAAACCCAAGTAACACTGCTAAATAATTGTGTTCTCTAAAAAATTTTTTCAACTTATCTCGTTTTCTTAAACTTACTTTCTCCAATAAAACCACCTCTTCGAATGATGAAAAGCCCTTATATAGGGCTTTTTATCATAATATAACTCTTTATTTCCTTGCAGCTTTCACTACAAATGATACAATAAGAACGAGAACAATTGATCCTAATAAAGCTGGTACAATATGAATACCACCTAGTGATGGACCCCAATCTCCAAATAATTTACCGCCTAACCAAGCTCCTAATAAACCAGCAATTATATTTCCAAACATGCCAGCAGGAAAGTCTTTACCTGTAATAGAACCTGCAATTGCACCTATAATAGCACCAACTATTAATGTGATAATCCACCCCATCTTTAGTCCTCCATTTCTATTATAGTGTAATTCAATTTAGCTACTAACTTATTGTGTAACTATGTAATTATTATATCCAAAAAAGAAAAATCTTGTCAAATCTATGAAAATACAGCCAACAAGGAGGTTTCTATTCTATGATTCAAAAATTAATAACAACTTCTCACAAAACTGCAACTTCTATTTTAAGCATTCAAATACCCGCTTATGAAATTGAGGCGAAATATATAAATAGTACAGCTATCCCTCGCCTTTATGATACTGTAGCCGATATTCAATCTTGTGATGAAATTTTTTACGGCTATTTTTTTGAAGATACACTTGCTGTGTTTATTTCTTTTAAAATGGATGAAGAGGAAGTAGATATTCATCGTTTAGTAGTATCCCCCGATCATTTTCATAAAGGGATTGCAACAAAACTACTACTTTATGTATTTGACATGTTCTCCCCTTCCAAAACATATATTGTACAAACAGGAAAAGAAAATACCCCTGCTCTGTCTTTATATAAAAAACATGGCTTTATTGCAGTAAAGGAGATCATATTACCCGATGGAGTGGTTTTAACTTCACTTAAAAAATCAGAAAACAACAAATAGTTTGACTAATTAATTTATTTATGTTATCTTTTACTTTATAAAACCTTTTGCTGAGTCCAAAATTTGGAGCGGGGGAACCATTTTTGTAGCTTTGCTACTTGGGGCGAATCTTATTTAAGTAGGGAAACTCTCACTTCCCGAGTCCGACAGCTAACCTCGTAAGCGTAATGGGAGAGGAAGGTGCTTTTTGCCTATGTTACACATTTTACCTCCTTAATAATAAATATGGGATCGATACCAAATAGTCACCTATATTTATAGAAAAGGAGAAATGCACTATGTTACGTTTATCTGATCACGCAATAAAAATGATGGAGCAAAGACTTCGACTCGAACAACATCGCACATATCAAGCAAATAAAATTGTAGATAACTTACATCACAAATACTTCTTTCAACATATTTTTCAGCCGAAAAGATAAAGAAATGGTTCATTTAACATCAAAAACACAAGGTGTGTCTAAAAAGCATCCCTTGTGTTTTTTATTTTTCTTATAAAATTCTCACTACATTTAAACTTGCTGTAATCGCACCCGCTATGGTCGTTACATGCCCTACCCCTAACGGACCATTTTGTAATATTAATGTTGAATTGGCACTCGTTACATTCACAAGAAGCGTATTTGAAATGGCTGGTTCAATTACTACAGTTGACGTCGTTACGTTTTGTATAAAACTCCCTGTTAGTTGAGCTCCGTTTAATAATAATCTGACAGATACTGTCTCATTCCCACCACTTGCATCTCCTTGAAAATAATAACTTACCAAATATATTCCTGGCGTAGATACAGTAACCGTTGTGGCACTAGTTAAAGATACACCTGTTCCATATACTGTAGATCCACTATTGATTGGAATATTGGCATTGGCTGCAATTGCACTTGTTGAGGTAGAAAAGAAATAGCCGCCACCTGTTGATATTGCAGATGATCCTGTTGCTCCTGTTAAGCCGGTTGGACCCGTGGCTCCTGTTGGGCCTGTTACTCCTGTTGCACCAGTCGCTCCAGTTATGCCTTGTATGCCTTGGATTCCAGTCGGGCCTGTTGCACCAGTCGCTCCAGTCGCTCCGGTTGCTCCGGTTGCTCCCGTCACACCTTGTGGACCTTGGATTCCTTGGATTCCTTGTGGGCCTGTTATTCCAGTAACTCCGGTTGCTCCCGTCGGACCCGTTATCCCCTGTGGACCTTGGATTCCTTGCACGCCTTGTGGACCCGTTGCTCCTGTCGCTCCGGTTGCTCCCGCCTGCCCAGTTACGCCTTGGGGTCCTTGAATACCTTGAGGACCTTGAGGACCCGTTACTCCAGTTGGACCTGTTGCTCCAGTTGCTCCTGTTGGTCCCGTCGAGCCGGTTATCCCTTGAATTCCTTGCGGTCCTGTTGGGCCGGTTGGGCCTATTACACCTTGAATTCCTTGTATACCTTGTATGCCTTGTGGACCCGTTACTCCTTGTGGTCCTTGAATTCCCTGTATACCTTGAGGACCTGTTGCTCCAGTCGGACCGGTCGGGCCTTGTGGTCCTTGCACACCTTGGATTCCTTGTGGGCCGGTTGGACCGATATTTCCTTGAGGGCCCTGTATTCCTTGAATTCCTTGTGGACCGGTTGGGCCTGTTATGCCGCTCGGTCCTTGTACTCCTTGGATTCCTTGGGGCCCAGTTGGTCCCTGTATTCCTTGTATCCCTTGTAGCCCCTGTAAACCTGTTGGACCCGTTGCTCCTCTTACACCTTGCTCACCTTGTATGCCTTGAATTCCTTGTGGGCCTGCCTGCCCGATTGGACCCTGCGCCCCTTGCACGCCTTGCGGGCCTGTTGGACCGGTTGCTCCTACCGGTCCCTGTATCCCTTGTAAACCTTGTAAACCGGTTGGACCTGTTACTCCCATTACACCTTGAGGTCCTTGAATACCTTGATCACCCGTTGGACCAGTTGCCCCCATTGGTCCCTGCACTCCTTGCAACCCAGTTAAACCTGTTGCTCCAGTTGGTCCCTGTACTCCTTGCACTCCTTGAATTCCAGTCGCCCCTGTTGCTCCAGTCGCTCCTGTTGCTCCGGTCGCTCCCGTCGGACCTGTTGGACCTCCTGGTGATCCTGCTGGACCGGTTGGACCTGTTGCAGATCCCGTTGCACCAGTTACTCCGGTTGGGCCAGTCGATCCTGTTGGACCTGGATCCCCTTGCAAGCCTGTTGGGCCGGTTGGTCCTATTACACCTTGCACTCCTTGTATTCCTTGAAAGCCTGTTGGACCGGTTAGCCCCATCTCACCTTGTGGACCTTGTAAACCTTGGACGCCGGTTGCCCCTGTTGGTCCCATTGGTCCTTGTTCTCCTTGAATTCCTTGAGATCCTGTTGGACCAGTCGGGCCAATTGGTCCCTGAATACCTTGTATACCTGTTACCCCTTGTAAACCACTATTCCCTAAATTCCCTTGAACACCTTGTATACCCGTATTTCCTGTTGGGCCAGTCGGACCTATTTCACCTTGTACTCCTTGTATACCTTGTATTCCTGTTGGACCGGTTGGACCAATTTCTCCTTGTATACCTTGTATTCCTTGTATTCCTGTTAGACCTGTTTCTCCCATTGGCCCAGGTATACCTTGTATCCCTTGAATTCCAGTTGGGCCAGTCGGACCTCGTTCGCCTTGAATACCTTGAACACCTTGAATCCCTTGTGGACCTTGTTCCCCTATCGGCCCTTGACTCCCTTGAGCACCCCGTGGTCCTGTTAAACCAGTTGGACCGGTTGGGCCAATCTCTCCCTGCACCCCTTGCGCTCCTTGAATTCCTGTTGGACCGATTGGACCGATTGGACCTTGCACGCCTTGTATTCCTTGCGGTCCAGTCGGCCCACCTAAAGAACCTGTCGGACCTGTTGGACCGGTTGGACCTGTAATACCTGAAGGCAGAAAAGGAATAGGTGCTTGAAACTTACTACACTTATCTTGATCCTTCACAAGCATCTCCCCCCGTTTATAATGCATCAAACTATTTTTAATATATTTAAACTAGCTGTTATCACACCAGATAATGTCGTTACGTGCCCAATAGCTAATGGACCATTTTGTAATGACAAGGTGGAATTTGGAGAAGTAACTTCAATGACCATCGTATTCGAAACTGCTGGTTCTAATACAAAAGTACCTCCTGTAACATAAAAAATAAAACTCCCTGTGACTTGTGTTCCATTTAAAGTAAGCCTCACGGAAATCGTTTCATTCCCCCCATTTGGATCACCTTGAAAATAATAGCTTACTAAATATATTCCCGGCGTACTTAACGTTACAGTTGTTGCATTTGTTAAACTTACACCAGAACCAAAAACTGTAGATCCAGAATTAATTGGTATGAATGCATTCGCTGCAATTGTACTCGTTGAAGTAGAAAAGAAATAACCGCCCCCGCTAGGTAAGCCAGTCGCTCCAGTCGCTCCCGCTATTCCCAAGAAGCCTATTGAACCTGCACTACCAGTTGCGCCTGTCGGTCCCACCACGCCACTTGGTCCCTGACTACCTTGCGCTCCAACCGGTCCTGTACTTCCGCTAACTCCCGTCATCCCTATTACACCAGCCTGACCCTGCAAGCCTTGAATACCTTGAATTCCTTGTATGCCTTGTGGACCTGTTGCTCCTGTATTTCCTGTCGGTCCCGTTATCCCTTGTAGCCCTATAATTCCTTGCACTCCTTGAATACCTTGTAATCCCGTCGCTCCGGTTGCTCCCATCGCTCCAGTTTCACCAGCTTCACCAGTAATTCCAACATTTCCTTGTAGGCCTTGGGGTCCTTGACTACCTTGTGCCCCTTGAACTCCTTGAGAACCAGTTATCCCGTTTTCTCCTAGATTCCCTTGGGAACCTCTAATTCCTTGCGCACCTGTCGGACCTGTTATTCCTTGTATGCCTTGCATTCCTTGAGAGCCTTGCGCTCCTGTTGGGCCTACTATACCTTGTATTCCTTGAGGTCCTTGCAAACCAATAGCTCCAGTCGGCCCTATTATTCCTTGCACTCCTTGAGGACCTTGTGCACCTTGAGGACCGGTCAATCCCGTTATCCCTTGTATCCCTTGAACTCCTTGTATTCCTTGTACTCCAGCTGCCCCTGTTTCTCCTCGGATTCCTTGTGCACCTTGTATGCCTTGTGCTCCAGCTGGCCCGGTTGCGCCTTGTATGCCTTGTGCACCTTGAGCTCCTGCAGCTCCTGCCACTCCTGTTGGACCTTGTATACCTTGTAACCCTTGCATTCCTTGTGCTCCTGTTGGACCTGTTACTCCTTGTATACCTTGCACTCCTTTAGGACCTTCTGCACCCGTTGGACCGATTTCTCCCTGCGGACCTTGTATTCCTTGTGGACCTTCTACACCAGTTGCTCCTGTTATTCCTTGTAACCCTTGGGGCCCCTGTGCTCCTTGAAATCCAACCGCTCCAACTACACCTCGAGCTCCTTGCGCTCCTCTTACACCTTGAGGACCAGTTGGACCAGTTATTCCTTGTAACCCTTGTGCTCCTATCGCACCAGTTCCCCCTGTTACACCCCGCGCACCAGTTGCTCCCGTTGGACCTGTTGGCCCCCCAGGTGGACCGGGTGGACCAGCTGGACCAGTCACTCCACTTGACGGACCAACTGGACCGGTAACTCCTGTTGGCCCTCCAGGTGGACCTTCTGCACCTTGTGTACCGGTAGGTCCGGTTGCTCCTGTTATCCCTCGTACTCCTTTTGCTCCTTGAAAACCGGTAGAACCTCTTACTCCTTGTGTCCCTTGTATCCCTTGTGGCCCTTGTGGACCTGTTACACCTGTTATTCCCTTTATTCCGCTTATACCTTGAGGGCCTTGTGGACCAGTAGAACCGGTTGGGCCTACTACACCTTGTATCCCTTGATCACCTTGGTGTCCTTGCTCTCCAGTAATTCCTTGTATTCCTTTTGGACCTTCTTCCCCTTGTATACCTGTAGTTCCGTCCTCCCCTTGTATTCCTTGCGCTCCTTGGGCACCTTGGGGACCTGTTACACCTGTAATACCAGCTTCCCCTATCACACCTTGCATTCCTTGTACTCCCGTTTGTCCTCGCTCACCTATCTCTCCTTGTATTCCTTGTGGACCTTGTATACCTTGACTACCAGTAGGGCCTGTAATTCCTTGTATTCCTTCTGGTCCTTGTACTCCAATATCACCAATTAGACCTTGGTTTCCGATTAACCCTTGAGCACCTTGGAGACCAGTTGGACCAGTTATACCTTGCTCTCCTGTATCACCAATAGCTCCTTGTATTCCTTGTGCTCCTGTTGTCCCTCGGGGACCTTGTATTCCCCTGATACCTTGAGGACCTTGAGGCCCAGTTGCTCCCGTCGGGCCAGTCACCCCTGTAGGACCAACAGGACCTTCATGCCCTCCAGTTGGACCAATCGGGCCACTATTACCAGTTGGGCCAGTTGCTCCTATAAGCGGAAGAGGCAGTGCCACTCCAAATTTTTTGCACTTTCTATGATGACGCACAACAATCCCCCTTCCCCAAAATAATTACACCTTTTATATGAAATGCATTTTTATAAGAAAAGTACACATCTGACCTCATTTTTTAAAAAATAAAGAAGCCTATCATTTCATTCATTTGAAATAATAGGCTTCTTTTTATAAAACACTTTACTTTCTCGCCTTAATAATAAAAGTAGTTGGCACCATTCTAGCTTTATGTAAAGAATAATATTTCGGAGACGGCTCAGCTAGTTCTTCATCAAACGAGCTCGATGGTTCAGGCTCTTCTATTCTCTCAATTGTAAATCCGGCTCTATGTAACTCATTTATGTATGTACTTATTTTTCTCTTATATAATGTCGCTTGTACATCCTCCCCTTTAAATGTTTCAAACGTAATAGGAGTTTCTTCATGATAAGACGAGCTGAAAGCAATCTCCTCTGTTCCATACATTAAGTTTGAATATACGGGATGCTCCCAGCTAAAAACAAAGCTTCCTCCTGGCTTTACATACGAATAAATCAATTCCAACGTTTTTCTTAAATCTGAAGTCCAACCTAATGCATAAATGGAATATACAATATCAAAATACCCTTTCGGAATATCCACTTCCTCTTCCATTGCTCCACATATTAACTTTGGATTCCACGACTGTAATGTTTTATGTGCCGTTTCGATTTGTGTGCTCGAAAGATCAAGTCCCCACAATTCTTCTGCGCCATGTTCCGCCATATATTGCAACGAATGTCCACTTCCACATCCAATATCAAGTACCTTTTTACCTTTAATTGAATCGAACAAATGAATCTCATCTTCAGACGCTGTATACGGACCATATTTCGGCAAACAATCTACTTGAAAGAAATAAGGTGCAACTGTATCCCAACACTTTTTATTTAAAGCTAACATTTGTGTACCCTTCATATTCTACATTCCCCCATTCCATTTTCTTCCCCTAATTTAAATTACACATTATAACCCGATCTTCCTTTTCTTTTCGCTCGATAATTTTTCACTTTCGCAATCGTACCGCACGCTCTCCCTCCTTCTTCTCCAGCGTACATACCGCACCATCTTTTACTTCCATTTCGTGAATTGTCATAGAATACCCAGCGGCAATCTGGACATGCTTTTAACCTCCCCCATAAATTTTCTTGAACTGCTATTAAAACAATGCTTAATACTTTTGTATATACAGTTTCTTCGTGTATTGGTTCATACGTAATACCTTTCATATCTTCCATTACATGTACATGAAATGGATATTTCTCTAACCACTTTTGCAATGATCCTTCACCTTCAATTGCCGCCCGAATATCTTCTCGAAAACTTTTTAATTCCTCTATCGTATGAAATGTAAACTCTTCATGAAAATATTCTTTCATAAAAAGCTTTATATCCTCTTCTGTTTGCAGCAAATCAATTGCTTCTCTCGTATCGTTTGGTCTTCTCCATGTATTTAAAAATTCTCGAATATACTCTAATTCGTTTGGTGCGTTTTGGCTCAATTCCATTCACCTTCTTCTTAAAATTTACTTTTTTCTGACTTTGTGTATAATTATAATATAAAATAGTTAACCATCAAATGATTTTACTGGTTACATAATTAGGAGGGGTTTTATGAAAAGTTTCTCAATACCGATACGTTTCATGCTTATTTCTTCATTTTTTATGTCTTTTGGGTATTTTGCAGTATACGCATTTTTAGCTATTTATCTATTAAGCTTTCTTCATTTTTCAACTTTTCAAGTCGGAACAGTGTTGACAGTTATAATAATTACATCACGGGTTATCCCTTTATTCTCAGGTTTAATTGCTGACAAAATAGGCTATATCATTATGATGATAGCCGGATTATTTTTAAGAGGAATCGGATTTATCGCTTTAGGAATATGCTCTGATTTCTATACAGTTTCTATTTCTTCTGCACTTATTGGCTTCGGAACTGCATTTTACGAACCTGCTGCGCGCGCTATATTTGGCTCACAGCCAGCTCATTTGCGAAAAAATTTATTTACATATTTAAACCTTAGCTTTAATTGCGGTGCAATAATCGGACCAATTGCAGGAGGGTTCTTACTCTTACTCGATCCAATCTATGCTTTCTCTCTAACAGGATCTCTTATGCTGTTATTTGCTTTAATCTTTTACTTACTTAAAAACCACTTCCAAGTCACTACTGAAAGTACGTCTATTGCATTAGGAATACAGACTATCTTACAAAACAAGTCTTTCCTTCTGTTTTCATTTATCATGATCTTCTTCTATATTATGTTTACTCAGCTTACTGTCGCACTTCCACTTCATATGAAAAACATTAGTAATAGCAATCAGCTTGCTACATTAGTCATTACGATAAATGCAATAACAGGCGTCATATTTATGGTGTTATTTCGAAAACTCTTTCACAAATACAACACGCTTTCATTTATTAAATACGGTATTTTATTAATGAGTATTTCCTTTTTACTCATCCCTTTATTTCAACACCCATATTGGCTATTTATTTGTGTAATTTTCTTTACAATTGGTGAAACACTCGTATTACCTAACGCTGATATCGCTATTGCAAATTACAGTAATGAATCATATACAGCTACTTTCTTCGGATTTTATCAATTATCACTCGCATTTGGTTTTATCATCGGTAATTATACCGGTACATGGTTTAAATCCAAATTAAACGGAATGTATACACCATGGCTTATTTTCGGGGGAATAGGACTTATTGGTTTTATTTCACTTCATATTTTAAATATAAAAAAAGAGCGCTCTAAAGAAGATATATACCTACTAGAAAAATATTGATACTCAACAATAAGTAAACTTTTCAATCTCCCTTAAATTTGATTTACACCCTGCCCTGATTTACATATTATGGTACAATCAAAAGAGTACTAGCTAAACATTTACGCTCCACACTAGCAGTCTAACAATGCCAAAATCAAAAATTACATAGAATCGGGGGGATGTTATGAAAAAGAAATTAATTGTTCTTCTATTCACCGGAATCATATTATCCGGATGTTCAGCTATTGCAGAAAATTCTTTAGAAACCGGAAACGGCAGTATGGCATTATTAACACCAACGATTACAACAAAAGATAATGAATTAGAAATTAAGACTGAAGGTATTGATGAAAATAAAGTAACTTTTATTTATGTCGCTAATAAAAAAGTGTTAGAGCAAAAGCTAAAAAATGGTGAATCCTACAAGCTTAACATTAAAGATATCGAACACGCTCATCGGACAGACTACAAACCAAAAGTTCAACTTTTGCAAACGAAAGATGATAATGATGATGGAGAAATAGTAACCTTCAAACAAGTTAGATATACAGTTAAAAACTAATTTTAAAGTTGTTTCATTATAAATGTAACGAACGAAAATATACTTTTAACAGTAGATACATGTAAGGGGTGCTAACATGAAAAAACGATGGATTTCTTGGTGGATTGGTAACCTATTTTGGATTATCATTTTTGGAATATGGGCGGCTATTATTTGGTTACGAGAGGTTGATGGTGCTGGTGTTATTCAAACACCTGAAATTAAATCCATATCACTTATCGTTATATTAATCGCGTTTATCATACCGGTATTTTTTCAAGTTATATGGCTAATCATTAATTTGAGGATGAGTAGAAAAAATAATTATACGATTTAGTTTTTCAATTAACAATAAAAAAGAGAGGAATCTACATCAAAATAGATTCCTCCCTTTTACATTTGGACTTATACTGCGCTTTTCATGCAGCACTACTCCTCTTTTTTACGATGCGTGTTCATCTTTCTTCTTCATTAACGCTCTCTTCTTCATCGCCTTCGTTAAATATCCACCTTTAAATGAACGGATTTCATAAGAAGACATAAACGCTTTCGGTGCAATTTCATTAATAATTTCTAACAGTTCTTTTTCTCTAGAACGCTTTGCAACGATATCTAAGCGATAACGTATCGAATTAATACCTTCGCCTTCAAATACTGTAACGCCAAATCCAGAGTGACGTAATTCATCTACTAATTCATTACAACGGTCTAGTAAACTAACTTGATACGTAATATAACCAATTGCTAATTTATTCTCTATATAACCGCCTAATAACAGTCCTGCACTAAAGCCAATGACATAGGCAACGATGTTCATCCAATTTGATAAATCTTGAAACACAATACCTAAACTGACAATGTAAATAGCTCCTTCTAACAATCCTACGCCAGCAGCGGATCTTGTTTGATTCTTTACAAGCAAAATCGTACGAATTGTTAAAATTGGAACGTAAATAATTTGAAGCACAAAAATAAGTAGCGCTTGTAACATTGGTATCCACCTCTTTCAAAAAGTCTTTTGTCATGATAACATACATAACCTTTAGAAATCGATGGGTTTTTAAAAATTTTTTTATTATTTTTCATACTATTGAAAAACGCAAAAAAGAAGCGTATTATATTTGTCGTTAATTTGGTTACTTGTATCAAATCACTAAAATAAAAAGGAACCCTATTAGGTCCCTTTCATCATAGCTCTATGTTTTTCGAAGTACGTTCCCTTTTCTTCTCTTCTTCTTTCACTAACTGCATATTTGCATAAGCTAAATTCGCAATCATTAAAAAGTGACCACCTAAAATGCCTGTACCAAATGCCCACATTTCCATTTCATGCTCAATTTCATACATGATGATAGCTCCTAAAATGGCAGCTGCAAATCGGTTTAGAACTCCTAATCCTGGAGCCCTTTCCTTCATTACGATACTTTTCCCAAGTTTCTCCACCCTGCGAGCTAATAACCAAAGGCAATATGCACTTACAGCTAATCCGATACCAAACCCTGTTACTTGTTTTCCAAACGGAGTAATCGTCCACATAAGTAGTAAACCACTAAAGATTACATACAATTGTAATCGATATACACGTAAGGCTTCTTGAATCAAAATATCCGCTCCTAAGTTCTCATTTTTTGTACTTTAGAAGAAAAGCAGCAACTTACACAGTTGCTGCTTTCTCTTCTTCTTGTTCTTGTTCCATCTTACGAATTTCAACACGTTTAATTTGGTAAGCGTCTTTTTCTAACACTTTAAATTCATAACCTTCTGCCTCAACGTGTTGTCCTTCTTCGATTTCATGATTTTGCATCATAATCCATCCACCGATTGTATCCACATCATCTTCTTCAATGTGTAATCCAAATAAATCTTTCACTTCTGAGATAAGCACTTTTCCATCAACAATGATATGTTGCTCGTTCACATGTTGAATTGGTGGTGCTTCATCTTCATCATATTCGTCACGAATTTCGCCGACGATTTCCTCCAAGATGTCCTCAAGCGTTACAATTCCAGCTGTTCCTCCGTACTCATCATATAAAACAGCCATCGGAATTCGCTTCTTCTGCATTTGAAGTAATAAATCGTGAATTGGAGTCGTTTCCATCACTTCAATAATCGGACGCATATACGAGCGAATAGATGATAAATCTTTTTGATCCTCGGTCATATATCGAATAAAGAAATCTTTTACGTTGACCATACCGATAATATCATCTTTATCTTCTCCAAAAATCGGATAACGTGTGTATCGCTCATTTTGGATTACTTTCATGTGTTCTTCTACTGAATCTTCCAGGTAGAAACCAACGATTTCTGTTCGCGGTACCATAATCTCTTTTGCAATACGATTATCAAATTCAAAAATGTTATTTACATACTTGTATTCAGCCTGATTAATTTCGCCACTTTCATAGCTATCTGAAAGGATAAGGCGTAATTCTTCCTCTGTATGAGCTACTTCATGTTCTGAAGCTGGTTTTAAACCGAATAAGCCAGTTACAACACGCGCTGAACCGTTCAATACCCAAATAAATGGATACATTACTTTGTAGAACATCATTAATGGACCTGCCAATAATAACGTTACCCTTTCAGCCTTTTGAATTGCCATCGTTTTCGGAGCTAATTCTCCTACTACAACGTGTAAATACGTCATAATCATAAAAGCAAGACCAAATGTTAATACTGATGAAATAGAAGGGTTTAAGTTCCATTTCTCAAATAACGGGTGTAATAACTTTTCAATTGTCGGTTCACCTAACCAACCTAATCCCATAGCTGTAACTGTAATACCTAATTGACAAGCAGATAAATATTCATCTAAATTTGTTGTTACCTTTTTCGCTGCTAAAGCACCGCGTTTTCCTTCTGCAACAAGCTGATCAATACGACTTGAACGTACTTTTACAATCGCAAACTCAGCTGCTACGAAAAATCCAGTAAATGCGATTAAAATCGCAACCATGACTAAATTAAATATTTCCAATGAATCCCCTTAGTTAAAAAACTAAGGTGTCCACCTCCTGTATACTATAATGTTTTCTTATTTGTTTCTTAGAAAACATAGCCCGATACAAAAATTAAAGAGGTCGGATTTCACTTTTTCTATAATAATAGAGCAAGTGTCTGTATTAAAGCTGTCGTTTGACCAGATAAAGATTTCGATATTTTTTCACGTTGTGAATCAGTCAATCCATCTAAAAGCGGCTTTAACTCTGTTAACTCTGCTTCTAATCGATGAATATGGTCTGTCACTTCATTCACTTGTTTCGAAACGTGTTCATTGATACCGAGCAGCTTCTTCTTCTCCTCGATTTTCTCTTTAATCTCACAAAGCGGCATATGCATTTCTTTGCACTTCTCAATAAATTGTAATGTTTCAAATGCTGTTTCGTCGTAATAGCGATAATTAGATTGAGATCGCTCCGCTTTTAAGATACCTAGATTCGTATAATAATCAATCGTTCGTTTCGACACGTGAGCCATGAGAGCCAACTGTCCGATTCGATACACCTTCCCAACGATCTTCCCCCCTTGTTTATATTACTAACATCATACAACACATAAACTGTACAGTCAAACGTGACGGTTTATTATTCATAATTTATACAAAATTCCAAGACCCGCCCTATTATTATTCCATACAAGTAATCTACACTTATACAAGAAAATTACTAAACTATTACTTCATCACTACATTGCCTGTATCTTTTAACCTTTCTTATTTAAAAACATATCCTACTAATAATGATTGCTTGTATAGGAGATGATTAACATGAGAAAGACACTTATTTCTCATTTTTATAATGAAGAATACCTACTTCCATGGTGGCTTATGCATCACACGAAAATATTCGATCACGGTATTTTAATTAATAGAGGTTCTACAGATCGTTCAGTTGAAATTTGCAAATTATTTGCCCCCCACTGGGAAGTACGAGATTCAAGATTCCTTGAATTCGATCCCACTAATACTGACATTGAAGTAATGGAAATTGAGAGAGAAGTTTCAGGTTGGAAGATGGTATTAAATACTACAGAATTTCTTTGCTGTAACAATGTAGAAGAATTTTTCTCATCACTTCATACGTTAGGCCAAAATATGTATGCGATTAGAATGATTGTCATGATTGATAAGCATGATTACAATTATTCAAAACTAAGATATTCTATTCCATTAATAGAGCAACGATACCATGGTCTTTTTCCTTATAAACCAGAAATCGGCTGCGCCTGGAGATTTATACACAATCATCTTGATGGCGCATATTTACCAGGCAGACATTTTACGCGGCACCAACCTATCGTTTATAACTCCCCTTCATTTATTGTTAAATTTTATTTTAGCCCTTGGAACGAACATACAAAGGCAAGAAAATTACAAATAATACCTACCCTTTCAAAAAAGGGCATTCAAATGGGACTTCAATCACATTATGGTCAGTCCCTTGAGCAAATCGAAACTCGATTTTTAGAGTTTAGTAGCCTAACCCAAGATCTTCGTAAGCACCCTGAATATCAACAATTATTCCCTAAATTCAAACCTTAATAGTTCCCATCTGATCATGCTTCACACATTTTTACGCACTTAGTCAAAAACAAAACCATTTGCATACAATATGAATACTGTATATATTATATATTTTTTTAGGAGGAAAAAATGAAAGCTGTTATTCTTGCTGGTGGATATGGGACAAGGATTGGGGAAGAAACACATTTAAAACCGAAACCTATGATTGAAATTGGAACAAAACCTATTTTATGGCACATTATGAGTTTGTATAGCCATTACGGCATTACAGAATTTATTATTTGCTTAGGGTATAAAGGATATGCGATTAAAGAGTTCTTTCTAAATTACAACCTACACATGTCAGATTTCACGATACATTTAAGGGACAATACAATTACTAGCCATTCTCATCGTGTAGAACCGTGGAAAGTTACACTAATCGATACCGGTGTAAATACAGAAACGGGAGGACGAGTGAAAAAGATTCAAAATTTTGTTGGAGACGAACCTTTCTGCCTCACTTATGGCGATGGATTAAGTAACGTAAATATAAAAGAACTTATTGCATTTCATAAAAAACATGGAAAAATGGCAACAGTTACCGCCGTACAACCTCCTGGTAGATTCGGTTCTCTCATATTAGATAAACAGTCTGTAACATCTTTTCAAGAGAAGCCTCTCGGGGATGGCGGATGGGTTAACGGTGGATTTTTCGTTTTAAATCCTGAAGTTTTCAATTATATTAGTGGAGATAAGTCTGTTTTTGAAACAGACACTTTAGTTCAGTTAGTAAACAAAAACGAACTATCAGCATATCAACATACTGGTTTTTGGCATCCGATGGATACATTGCGCGATAAAAATAAATTAGTCGAGCTATGGGAAAGTAATAACGCTCCGTGGAAGGTTTGGTAATATGGCTTCATCATCTTTTTGGAATAAGAAAAAAGTATTTATTACGGGACATACTGGATTTAAAGGCTCTTGGCTCACCCTTTTCTTAGCTTCTTTAGGTGCAGAAGTAGTTGGCTTTTCTTCTCACCCCCCATCGATTCCTAACCTTTTTGAACAATGTAACGTAGCAAAAGAGTGCATAACAATTAAAGGCGACATTACAGATTACAATCCTTTATTCCACGCCCTAAAACATCATAACCCTGACATACTATTTCATTTAGCTGCCCAGCCAATCGTCACCACTTCATATAAAAATCCTATCGAAACATTTAAAACGAATGTTTTAGGCACTGTTCACGTATTAGAAGCTGCAAAACATATAGAAAGTATACGTGGCATCATTAATGTTACAAGTGATAAATGTTATGAAAATGATGGGAGCGGTAACCGGGCATTCGTGGAAATTGACCGACTAGGAGGTTTCGACCCTTATAGTGCTAGTAAAGCTTGCGCTGAAATAGTGGCAACATCCTATCAAAAATCATTCTTCCGTACTAATACTCAGAAACTCGCCTCAGTAAGAGCAGGTAACGTCATCGGTGGTGGGGATTGGGCAGAAGACCGATTATTCCCAGATGTCATTCGTGCATATTTACAAGATGGTACATTAACGATTAGAAACAAAAATGCTATTCGCCCGTGGCAACACGTATTAGATCCTTTACACGGCTATATCCTTTTAGCTGAAAAACTTTGGACAGACGCTGAATATGCAGAAGCATGGAATTTCGGCCCGTTGAACGAACCTAACAGAACCGTTCACGATGTCATTCAATCTGTAATAAAATTATGGAATAAACAACTAACAATCTCTTCCCCCTCTACAAACACTCCTTATGAATCGCCTGTTTTAACACTCGATAGTACAAAAGCAGTAACTAAACTCGGCTGGACTCCTAAGTTATCAACAGATAAGGCTATCACTTGGACTGTTGATTGGTACAAAAAATATGCATCTGGTGAAAATATCGAATCTTTCACGCGACAACAAATCGATGCATTCAAAAATTTATAAGGGGGCTATAAAATGGAACAGAAAAAATGCCGTTTTTGCCACTCATTACTCAGCAACACTTTTTTAGATTTAGGTGTTTCTCCTCTCGCTAACTCATTTGTTTCTCCAGAAAACTCATATAAAATGGAACCATTTTATCCATTGCACACATTTGTTTGTCACTCTTGTTTACTCGTACAATTAGATGAATTTGAATCTCCGCACAATATTTTTCATGACTATTTATACTTTAGCTCTTACTCATCAAGCTGGCTACTGCATGCTAAACAATATGTAGAAATGGCGATTAAGCGCTTCCGCTTAAAGAAACATTCAAAGGTGGTTGAAATCGCGAGTAACGACGGGTACTTATTACAATACTTTCAAAAAGAACATATCGAAACGTTAGGAATTGAACCAGCAAAAAATGTAGCAGAAATCGCTATCCAAAAAGGAATCCCTACTGAAGTGAATTTTTTCAGCAACGACTTAGCAAAAAAATTACCGCAAGCAGATTTAATCATTGCTAATAACGTATTAGCACACGTTCCGAACTTACATGATTTTGTGGCAGGTTTAAAAACGTTATTAAAACAAGACGGAACAATAACAATTGAATTCCCGCACTTATTAAATCTCATATCCTTTAAACAGTTTGATACGATCTACCATGAGCACTTCTCCTATTTCTCACTTATAAGCCTGCAAAAAGTTTTAGCTCACCATCATTTACAAATTGTCGATGTAGAAGAACTTGCAACGCACGGTGGTTCCTTACGTATTTTTGTAAAACATCATAGTGACGAATCAACTATCCATTCTAGTGTTACAAAATTAATCCAAAAAGAAGTAGATCACGGGCTAAATACATTAGATTGTTATCTCCTTTTTTCTAAACGCATCGAGCAATTGAAAATAAGTATTTTACAGTTTTTTATCGAAGCGAAAGCTTTAAACAAACAAATTATCGGTTACGGTGCCCCAGCTAAAGGAAACACCCTTTTAAATTATTGCGGGATAGGAAAAGAATTTCTAGCTTATACAGTAGATAAAAACCCTCATAAACAAAATCTCCTTCTACCAGGAACCCGCATTCCAATAAAATCTCCAGAAGAAATAAAACGTACAAAACCTGATTACATTCTTATACTTCCTTGGAATTTAAAAGACGAGATTATGAAAGAATGCTCTTTCATTCGTGATTGGGGCGGCAAATTTTTAGTAACAATACCAGAAGTTGAGGTAATTGAGCCATGAAAAAAATCCTTGTAACAGGCGGTAGCGGATGGATTGGTAAATATGTTGTACATTCTCTTATTCAAAAGGGCTATGAAGTGCACGCCACTTACAATACAAATAAGCCTTCCCATCTTTCTTGCCATTGGCATAAAGTCAACTTACTTTGCGATGAAGAAGTAAAAAAACTCATTTACGACATGAAGCCTAGTCATCTCATTCATTTAGCTTGGGAAGCAGTGCCGCCAGCGTGTTATGTATCTATCAATAATTACTATTGGCTTACATCCAGTATCTCATTGATTCAACACTTCACAACATGCGGCGGAAAGCGAATCGTCGTTGCAGGCACTGGTGCAGAGTATGAATGGTTTAACGGCGTACTATTTGAAAATTCACCGCTTCTTTCCTATAAAACACCGTATTCATTATGTAAAAACGCACTACACTCCTGGCTACAAACGTACGCTGAGCAATTAGGCCTCAGCATGTGTTGGGGCCGTATTTTTCATATGTATGGCCCTCACGAACAAGGGAATCGACTCGTTTCTAACATTATCACTTCTTTATTAAAAAATGAGGAAGCACTATGTACACATGGAAAACAATCAAGAGATTTCCTCCATGTGAGCGACGTCGCTCATGCTCTCGTAACAGTATTAGAACACGACGTTACAGGCACAATCAATATCGCTTCTGGTCAATCTGTACAAATTAAAGAATTAGCATCTATCATTGGGAAAAAGATAGGAAAAGAGCATTTAATTAAACTGGGTGCAATCCCTTTCTCTAAAGATGAACCTTTATTTGTCGGGGTTCATGTAGAGCGTTTAAAAACTGAAGTAAACTGGAAACCGACATACGATCTAAATACAGGAATCGAAGAAACAATTTCATGGTGGGAATCATTTATACAAAAGCATAACGGTACGCATCACTAAAACGTAAATCCTTCGTCCCTCCTGCTAATTCCTTATACCATTCTTCTAATCTTTCCGGCGTAATAATATGGTGTGTACCCATCCCCCCATGCTTACTAGCTTCAGAAAGAGTCGGACCAATTTGTAACTTTCTCTTTCTCATCGCATCGTTCCACGGACTAAATCCAAACCATAATATACAAGCAAGAGGGGGATAAATCATAGATTCATGCGCGGATAAATGTCTTCCAACTGTATAACTTCCGTGTTCATGATTATGAATAAATCTACCTCTTCTCCACAACGGCCAATCTTCTGGTAAATAACCATGAAATCGCTGTTTCATTAAAGGGAGTCCAAAGTTAAGGTCCGGATAACTGTAGTTAGGATCATCAACCATAATAAGCCCTTCTAGCCAATACATCCTCCCTCCCAATTCATTTAGTGATTTCCAAAACTGATTTTTATCTTGCACACAAAGAAACTCAGTCGTATTTAAAATCATTTTCCATCCTTGTATTTCTTGTTCTACCCTCATCACTTCATGATCCGTCGCATATGCATCAAACTCTGGATTTACAGAATCTCGCACTTCCCAATGCGGTGCGAATTTCTTACAAATCTCCACCGAACGATCTGTTGAGCCTTTATTAATTAAAATACCATGATCAAACAGTTTCATATGATGAGCAAGCCACCACGGTAATAAATACTCTTCGTTATAAAAATGAGAAATAACGGTTGTAGTTATAATAATCTCCTCTTTCTCTATTAATCTATTTTTCATCCTACAACCAATATACTCATAAACTAAAAATATGTTTCCTATATTAATGACCAAATAGTATTACTAATATTTTTGTAAGTTTTCCTTCGGTACCCAGCCATCCTCACCACCTGTTTTTTCACACCAAACCCATCCATTCAATTCTTCTAATCCAATCAATCTTTCTCCAATACTTACATTTAATTCTTTGGCAGTATATTGTTTCGTAATGATTCCTACATCAGTTGTATTTTTCATTATAATTTGCTCCGGAACCCACCCTTTCCGGTCATATTTCTCTTCGTGACAAAACATCCAGTTTTCCCAATTTTCAGGACCATCGTAACTCTCTATCATTTTCACTACATCTCCCTCTTCTAAGCGAATTGGATCAGGATAATTGCTAACATGTGATTTTATCACGATATATTTCATAACAACCTCCAATAATCAGAAAATTAAGTTATAATGTCATTATAACTTAAGAAGGAGGAATACACATGTACTACAACACTTCATTCGAAAACGATCAACCAGTAGGCCGTCTATAAACTAAGGCGGGCATTCATATAACACATACACTATGCCTCGTCTTAGGGAACTCATCATACCCTAAAAATAGACGGAGGTACTTTACATGAAACAAACAATTTTAGGAGCTATATGTTTATCACTAGCAGCAAGTATATGGGGCGGTATGTACGTTGTTAGCAAATATGTACTCGACTTTATCCCTCCACTAACACTCGTTTGGCTACGCTTTATCATTGCTTTTGTTGTTTTGTATATGATTTTAAAAATAGCTGAGAAAAAACAAAAGAAAACAGTAACCATTCACAAAAAAGATTGGCTCCTATTCGCTTGGATTGGATTTATCGGATATTTCATTTCGATCACTTGTCAATTTATCGGAACAAAACTATCCGACGCTCATACAGGATCTTTAGTAACATCAGCTACACCTGCATTTATGGTTATATTTGCAGCGATCATTTTAAAAGAAAAACTAACCGCTCGTAGATTACTATCTACCATCATAGCAACAATCGGTGTCATTATCGTAATCGGATGGGATATTGAAATTGGCTCCTATTTTATCGGTACAATCATATTAGTTGGGGCAGCTATTACGTGGGCTCTACTATCTATTTATGTAAAAATTGCTTCAGCTCGATTTTCATCTTTAGTGATTACAACGTACGCTATATTCTTTTCACTCTTTTTTATTACACCTTTTATGGTATGGGAATTTCAATCAAACCCAATTGAACATATGAACCTATATGTAGTATTAGGCGTACTTTATTTAGGAATCGTCTCAACTGCAGGTGCCTTTTTCCTTTGGAATAAAGGATTAGAATTAATGGATGCAAGCATCGGCTCGTTATTTTTCTTCTTCCAGCCTATTGTTGGATCATTGCTTGGTTGGCTCTTATTAAATGAGACATTAAATAGTAACTTTTTTATTGGTGGTATTCTTATTGTATGTAGTGTTTTTATTACTACTTTTGAAAAGAAATGAAAAACAGGCAGAGATACTTAATCTCTGCCTGTTCGTATAATTGGATCTTGGTCGTGAAAACCAATACAAATCGGTATATTCCTTTGCACTTCACTACACGCACTCATAAAACTACATACCGTTCTAGCAATTAAATACAAATTTATACCAATTGCCTTTTCATTTATATCAAAGCCATTCTCAGCATACACATCTGCTAATTCTATAGACTTCGGTCCTTCAACATCATATGTCCATTCAGAAGCCCAATCATCATCCTCTTCTTCCAGCGAAAAATACTCTTCACAAATATAAAACTGACTATCCCATTCATTATCAAGATCATATTCAAAATAAATTGCTTTTGCCTCTTCACTAGTAGCGATTTGTATAGCTTCATACAATGCTAGTCGAATACTTTCCTCATATGCTCCTAAATGAATTGCTTTAATTCTCTCTGCATAACCCTTAGACGCTAACGTGCAACAAATATCATAATACTTCCCTTCTATTTGCTCTACTGCTAACGAAAAAACATCTTCTTGCATCTCTTCTAAATACTGAAATATATCCACACTAACTACTCCTCACTCTTTACGCATCCCAATGCGATGGACGAGACAATAATTTCGGTAATTTCGTATGTTTGTCCCCTCTTGCCGCATTAACTTGAACTTGCGTCAGAAAAATACTATTTGTAAAATCAGCCCCACGAATATCTGCATCTCGTAAATCTGCTCCAATGAGATCCGCCCCTCGTAAGTCTGCACCATTTAAGTTTGCCGCAATTAAATATGCTCCTCTTAAATTCGCCCCTTGTAAATTTTTCTTTTTCAGGTTTGCTCCCATAAGATCTGCGCCGCGGTGTATGATTCGTTTCCTACGCGCAGTATTCATTTCTTTCCATACTAGTTCGCTCGTTTCTAAAAGTAAAATATTCACTTCTGCACGATGTAATGGGATATTTACTTTCATTAACTCGTCCGCATTTAAATTCGAAAGTCGCTCCGTCTCTTCAATTGCTTTACTTAATTCTTTATGGATCGATTGTGTCGCCTTTAATAAAATAGCCTCATTTAAATACCAAAGCATTTCATGGAGCTGATGCATAACTGGAAAAGCATCATACATTTTTCTCGCATGCTTAGCATCTTTCCGCCAATCCATCCCGTTAAAAGTAACTTGAGAAATCTTCTGTCCAGCGCCAAAACATTCAAATACTGTACAGCCTTTATAACCTTTTCCTCTAAGATCTTTATGTATACTACATTTAAAATCTGACTGTAAGTTGGAACATGGTTTACCACCATCTTTATTCACTGCAAAATCTACCGATGCTGCGAACGGTAATGCAACGCAACATAAACCGAAGCATTTTTCGCAGTTTGCTTTTAAATGATAAAAATTAATATCTTCTTTATTTTTATGAATATCTTTTTCTCCAATCAAACCATATTCCCCCTGTTATACTCACTTAAACTTTATCTTTATACACCATTTATTATGTATCATACTGTTTCCCCAAACATTTTAAAAAGAGTCTTTCCAATTTTCTCAGTTCTAGCAATTACATATATTACTCTTTGCTTATTAAAATCGCAAATTGGTTTTGCTAACAACGGTAAATGACCAATGTGTTCTGAAATTGTTCTTGGTACAATTGTAACTCCAGCCCCAGAAGCAACCATACCAAGAATAAAATCTCTAAATGAGACTTCAGTACTAATATTAGGCTTTACTTTCCATTTCTCATACTCCTCAATTATCGCTCTGCGTATATCACATCCATCAGGATACATTACTAGGCGTTCAAGCAATAATTGATTCATGAAAACAATATCTTGTTGATGAAATGAATGTTCCTTTTGAAAAACTACATCATATGATTCTTTGAATAATTCTTTATTCCAATAATTTTTAGGCACCCACTTTTCATCTATTAAACCAGCATCTATTTTCCCGCTCAATAGATCTTCCATTATCTCCTTTGACATATCATACACATTCGTATTTATTTTTACATTTTCATCCTTATAATTAACAAGTTTTTGAGGTAGATAAAATGCTGCAAGACTAGGAAGTAAACCCAATGTTATATCCACCCTTTCTCCAAACTTGTTCATATCTTTTTTTATAATTTCCCAGTCCTCAAGGAGTGAAGTAGTTCTTTTTTGAAACTGAACACCCGCTTCTGTCAATTGTATTCCTTGCGGTGATCTATGTAATAATTCTACACCTAACTCGTCCTCCAACTTTCTAATTTGCTTGCTTACTGCCGGTTGTGTCATATGAAGATGTTCTGCCACTTTCGAAAAACTTTTATACTCCGCACAAATTAGAAAACAACGTAACCAATCAATATCCACGTTCCACATCCCCTTGTTAAAACTTTTTATTATACCCTTCAAAAATAATGGAAATTCTCACTCTTTATAATACATAGTATCCTTTCGATATAACAATAAATCAAACCTATAAAGGAGCATGAAAATGAAACAAATATCTGAAAATACCGCACTTATTTTAGTTGATGTTCAAAAAGGATTCAACGATGCATATTGGGGAAATCGTAACAATCCTCATGCTGAATCAAATATGAAGCTCATTCTACAAACATGGCGAGATACAAATCGACCTGTTATTCATATACAGCACATTTCAAATAAAGAAAATCATCCTTTAAGAGAAGATTTCATCGGTAGTGAATTTCAAGAATTCGCTATTCCACTTATAAATGAACCCGTATTCAAAAAAAACGTGAACAGTGCTTTTATTGGAACCGAATTAGAATCCTATTTACGAAAACACAATTATGAAACCATCGTAATTATAGGTTTAACAACTGATTATTGTGTTTCTACAACAGTCCGAATGGCTGGTAATTTAGGTTTCTCTACCTATGTAATTTCTGATGCTACTGCTACATTTGATAGAATTGCATACGATGGGAAATATTATTGCGCTAACGATATCCACAAATTTGCTTTACTAAGCCTTCACGAAATGTTTGCAACAGTTTTAACGACCAATGATCTATTAAATATAACAACATACGAATCTTCATCCTTATAAATTTTCAAATGAAAAATTTAATATAAAATAAAGTTACAAATGACATCCAATAAACAATAATCACTTTCATTTTAAATTGCAGTTTCCACCATTAAACATTATCATTAAATTATAAAAATTCAAACAAAAAAGGGAGTTACTATGGCACTACAAATGAAAACAAACTGTCAAATTTGCGATCAATCGCTCGAACAAGATTCTGAAGCATACATTTGCGTGTATGAATGTACATTTTGTGCACCATGTACAGAAGAAAGACACAACGTTTGCCCAAACTGCGGCGGCGAATTAGTACGTAGACCTAAGAAAAAACAGTAAAAAGCAAAGCGATATCGCTTTGCTTTTTACTGTTTTTGAGGATTTGAAATTATATCAACGATTTTTCAAATATATCGAACACAACTTCAACACAACTTCAACATTTAAAAACTTCACACAAACAGGCTCTGGCACAACAACATCAGATTGTAAAAGAGTTAGCTTCCCTGTCGTTTCATCTCTTGAAAATAGCACAAGATTATGCGACTTTTCATTTGAAGCAACAAGAAACTTTTCAGTAGGATCTAATACAAAGTCTCTTGGCCAATTTCCTTCTGTAGATGTATGTGCAACAAATGTAAGCTGACCTAAATTTTCATCTACGCTGAAAACAGCAATACTATTATGGCCGCGATTACCTGCATATACAAAGCGGCCATCAGAAGAAATATGAATCGCACTTCCTTGATTATTTTCATCAAATGCTCCAGGAACGGTAGAAATATACTGTAATTCTGTAAATGTTCCTTCTGCTGGATTATATGTTAACACAATAACCTCTGAGCTAAGCTCTGTCATCACATATGCATATTTTCCATTCGGATGAAATGTAATATGTCTCGGACCACTTCCTGGATTTACAGACAAGCTATTCACTTCTTTTAATACACTATCTTTTATTTCATACGTAAGTATTTTATCAATCCCTAAATCAACACCCACTACATACTTTTCATCAGGCGTATATCCCGCGTAATGTGCATGCGGTTTCTCTTGTCTTTCTTTGTTCGGACCTGAACCTTCATGTGCCATAATAGATGTGGCAGGATTTACAGTTCCATCTTCTTCATTAACTACAAAAGACTCGATCGTTCCTTTATGGTAATTCGCTGTAACTACCGTACGATTTCTACTATCAACACTCACATGACAAGGAGAAGCCCCTTCCACTACTTGTCTATTTTCTTCCGTTAACTCTCCCGTTTTACTATCAATCGAATAAGCAGCCACACCACCAGATTCGCCTTCCTTAACAACGGAATAGAGATATTCATTATTTTTGCTAATCGTTACATATGTAGGGTTATCCAGCTTAGCCGCAAGTGTTACATGACTAATTTTCTTTGCTTCCGTGTCTAAAATAAACTTATATATTCCTTCACTTTTTTCTTTCGTGTAAGTTCCAACATACCCAATAAACTCTTTGTTATCCTTCATTTCCATAACCCTCTCTCCCTAAATTTTTTGTTCATCATACTTCTTAACATATTTTATGTTGAAAGAGTATCCTAAAAAATTGGAGTACCTCTTTATACGTTACCATATTTCCCTGTTAAATAGCCTTTAAACCCACTTTTTTTGATACGCTGCTATACTTTCATATTCTTCTTCCAATTGACGGGACAGACGAATATAGATTGGTGTTAAATCTTTATATTTTTCCACACTTTCCATGTTTGGTTCATGGTGGAAATTCGCACCTACCATTTCAGAAACTACATGTAACGTATCTACTTCACCTAAACTATATAAACCGAGGATTGCAGCTCCTAAGCAAGAGCTTTCGAAACTTTCCGGAACATATACATCTTGATGAAAAATATCCGCCATCATCTGTCTCCAAAGTTCCGATCTTGCAAAACCACCTGTCGCTTGAATTTTTTTCGGTTCACCAATTAGCTCTTTTAAAGCAAGAAGAACGGTGTATAAATTATAAATTACTCCTTCTAACACAGCACGGATAAGATGTTCTTTCTTATGATGCAATCCAAGTCCAAAGAAAGATCCTCGCGCATTTGCATTCCATAAAGGAGCTCTTTCTCCTGCTAAATACGGGTGAAATAATAAACCGTCGGACCCCGGACTCACTTTTGCTGCTATTTCAGTAAGCACTTCATATGGATCTTTTCCTAACCGTTTCGCAAGCTCAATCTCTGAAGTGCCTAATTGATCGCGAGCCCATCTGAAAATCATACCACCGTTATTAACTGGTCCACCAATTACCCAATGGTCTTCAGTTAGGGCGTAACAAAAAATTCTACCTTTCGGATCAGTTACAGGACGATTTGTTACAGCACGTATCGCACCGCTTGTACCAATTGTAACAGCAACAACACCAGGGTCAATTGCATTTACACCTAAATTCGATAGTACACCATCACTCGCTCCTACTACAAAAGGAGTAGAAACAAGTATATTCATCTCTTTTGCAAGTTCTTCATCTAATCCTGTTAAACTGTGCGTCGTTGGAACAAGTTTAGAAAGCT
Source organism: Bacillus cereus group sp. MYBK245-2 (assembly GCF_051916145.1). NCBI lineage: Bacteria > Bacillati > Bacillota > Bacilli > Caryophanales > Bacillaceae > Bacillus > Bacillus cereus group sp. MYBK245-2. The sequence continues at coordinate 51,254 of NZ_JBQAGB010000017.1, forward strand.
TTTCATCTGTAATTCCCGCAACACGTAAAGCCTCTTCATCCCATTTTAAAGATTTCAAATTGAACATTCCTGTTGCTGATGCTATAGAATAATCAATTACATACTCCTTATATAACTTATAAAAAACATACTCTTTAATAGAAATAAATTTATAACTTTTCGCGAACAATTCTGCCTGCTCATTCTGTAACCAAACTAATTTCGAAAGTGGTGACATCGGATGAATTGGTGTCCCAGTCCGTAAATAAATTTCATGACCATTCATATCATTCTTTATTTTCTCTGCCCAGCTTGCACTTCTATTATCTGCCCAAGTGATACATCTCGTTAACGGCTTTCCCTTCTCATCTACAGCAATGATACTATGCATTGCCGAACTAAAAGAAACACAAACAATATCATGCGGCTGTACACTACTTGATCGTACAGTTTCTTTAATCGTATGTATTACTGCATGAAAAATTTCTTCTGGGTCTTGTTCTGCTGTTTCAGGCGTAGGAGAATATAAAGGATATTCAATTCCATGACTTGCAATAACAGATCCCTCAGTAGAAAATAGAACCGATTTTGTACTAGTTGTCCCAATATCTACACCAATCATATATTTTGAGCTCACCATTTCTTCCTCCTAACAAAAAATTGCTACCGTATACCACCATAAAAATACATTCCTTTTATCTATTGATAACGTTATATGCTACATTTATCTAAATGGAAACATCCTTACCTTAAACAAACATATCGAGTAATAAAACGCCTCCAAAAGCGATAAATGAAAGTAATGTTTCTAATACTGTCCATGTTTTAAATGTTTCTTTCACTGTTAACCCTAGGTATTCTTTTACCATCCAGAACCCAGCATCGTTTACGTGAGAAAACATTAATGCTCCTGCACCTGTTGCAATGACGAGTAACTCTACATTCACACCTGTCGTATTTTCGACGATTGGCGAAACGATACCCGCTGCTGTTGTTAAGGCGACTGTCGCTGACCCTGTCGCAATTCGAATTAATCCTGCTACTATAAATGCTAATACAATTGGAGATAGTGCTAAATGCTCAGACATTTGAGCAATAGCATTCCCTACACCACTATCGATAAGAATTTGCTTAAATCCGCCCCCAGCACCAATAATCGCAACAATAGAGCCGATTGGTAATAAGCTATCTTCTGTTACCTTCTTAATAGCCTTTTTATCGATACCTTGACGAAATCCAAGAAAATAGAAAGCTGCAAAACATGCAATCAATAATGCAATGATAGGACTACCAATTAATGTGACAATCTTCATCAAAGTAGTAGAAAGTGGAACATAAGGAGCTGCTGCAGCTAAAACCATTAACAGAACAGGTAACAATATAACTAAAAATGAAACTCCTATTCCTGGTAATTTCGTTGATTTTGTATTTACACGAATCAATTCTGGCTCATTTTCAGGAATTACACGTTTGTGAATCCATTTAGCGAATATAGGACCTGCAATAATCGCTGCAAAAAATGTAATAATGAGTGAATACAATAATACCTTCCCAAGATTCGCCTTATAAATACCTATTGCCACGATTGCCCCTGGATGCGGAGGAACAAGGCCGTGTACGACAGATAGCCCAGCAATTGCTGGTAATGCTATCAATAAAATATTTTGTTTCGTTGTTTTATGAATTGAAATTACTAACGGCAGTAATATTAAAATGCCTACTTCAAAAAACACTGGGATTCCAATAATAAAACCTGCAATTAACATCGCCCATGGTAAGTTTTTTATTCCAAAGGATTTAATAAAGAACTCTGCCACTTGCATTCCAGCACCTGACTCTGCCATCATTTTCCCTAAAATTGTACCTAATACTAAAATACCTACTAAATGCCCGAGAACACTTCCGACTCCCGTTTCATAAGCACTCACTATTTTATCCATTGGCATTCCAGACATAATTGCTAAAAACAAACTTGCAACCGTCAAACTAATAAACGCATGCCATCTCCACCACGATACCCCTAAAATAACAATTACAATTGATAATAATGTAATCATTAAAAGGTACATATTCATACGCAATTCCCCCTTTATGTAAACCCTTTCAAATTTCTATATAATTAAAAGAACCTATATAGTTCTTACTTGGGTAAAAGATACCTTTACATATTGATATAAAAAGAATCTCCCTTATTAGAGATACACTTTAACTCATCTCTCTAATAAGGGGATTTCTCTTTCATAATTATAATGTTATTGTGATAAACGCTTCGCCGTGAGCAAGTTTTCCTTTTTTAAAAGTGAATGACGCTTTCTTCTCTTACTATTTTCACATAGTAAGACTCCAAACTCGGGATCCAGTTTAAACGATGAAGTTACTTAGGATTTGTCCTCTCATGAAAAGCAATTTTCGGAAAGCCTCTTCACTTTTATGCCTTATAATTTAGGAGCTTTCGCCCAATCCGCAGCAAACTTCTCAATACCTTGATCTGTTAATGGGTGCATAGCAAGTTGTTCAATTACTTTATAAGGGATTGTTGCAATGTGAGCACCTGCCATCGCTACACGAGTTACATGATCTGGATGTCTAACAGAAGCCGCAATAATTTGTGTATCTAATTGGTGAACATCGAATAATTCAGCAATTTTAGCAACTAATAATACGCCATCTTCAGAAATATCATCTAAACGTCCTAAAAATGGAGAAACGTACGTTGCACCTGCTCGAGCAGCTAAAAGAGCTTGGTTCACAGTGAAAATAAGTGTTACGTTTGTTTTCACACCTTTTTCAGTAAGATAGCGACAAGCTTCTAATCCTGCTAATGTCATCGGAAGTTTTATCGTGACGTTTTTATCGCCACCATTAATTTTAATTAACTCTTCTGCTTGAGCAATCATTTCTTCAGCCGTAACAGCATCTGGCGTTACTTCTGCCGAAACAGATTCAACTTTAGGTACTGCCTGACAAATTTCTGCGATACGATCTTCAAACTTAACGCCCTCTTTTGCTACTAAAGAAGGATTCGTTGTAACACCAGCTAAAACTCCAAGTTTATATGCTTTTTTTATGTCCTCAAGATTTGCAGTATCAATAAAAAACTTCATGATCTATTCCCTCCATTTTTTAAACGTCAATGAGTTAAATTTTTAAGATGTTTATTTCTTTTCTACTGCATGTCCGCCAAATTCATTGCGCAGAGCTGCTACTACTTTTCCTGTAAATGTATCATTGTCTAATGAGCGGTAGCGCATTAATAGAGACATTGCGATAACAGGAGTTGCTGTTTGAAGGTCTAATGCTGTTTCTACTGTCCATTTTCCTTCACCAGAAGAATGCATAACACCCTTAATTTCATCTAATTTTGCATCTTTAGAAAATGCATTTTCTGTTAATTCCATTAACCAAGAGCGAATGACTGAACCGTTGTTCCATACTCTTGATACTTTTTCATAATCGTAGTCGAATTCACTTTTCTCTAGAATCTCAAATCCTTCGCCAATAGCAGCCATCATACCGTATTCAATTCCGTTGTGAACCATTTTTAAGAAGTGACCACTACCAGCTTTTCCAGCATATAAGTATCCATTTTCTACAGCAGTATCACGGAAGATCGGTTCAACGATGTCCCAAGCTTCTTGATCTCCTCCGATCATATAACACGCACCATTACGAGCGCCTTCCATTCCGCCAGAAGTTCCTGCATCCATAAAGTGAATGCCATCTTTCTTTAATTGCTCATATCGGCGAATGGACTCTTTATAATGTGAATTACCCGCTTCAATTAAAATATCTCCTTTTGATAAAAGTGGTGTAACCTCATCGATAACAGAATCAACAACAGCGTGTGGTACCATAACCCAAAGAACTCTTGGTGATTGTAATGACTGAACAAGTTCATTTAAGCTAGATGTACCTGTAGCCCCGTACTCTTTCATTTCTTCCACTGCACTTGCATTTAAATCAAATGCTACTACTTCATGTTTATGATCCATTAAATTTTTCCCTAAATTTAATCCCATTTTACCTAACCCAATTAATCCTACTTGCATAATATAATTCCTCCTCAAATCATCTTTTATTAAAAATCCACATCACTACAATCTGGAATACCTTTCAGCACTGAAATGTTAGTACGTACAGAAAGGTATTCACAGTCATAGCTTAAGAATTCAACACATTTTTTGTAATTTGAACAACATTTTCTGTCGTAAATCCAAATAGATTCATGACTTCAGCTCCAGTTCCTGAAGCTCCAAATGTTTCAATTGATAGTACTTTTCCTTCTTGTCCTACATAACGTTCCCAACCGAGAGATACACCCATCTCAAGAGATACTCGTTTCGTTACAGAAGACGGAAGAACGGATTCTTTATATTCGTTCGATTGGCGATCGAATAATTCCCAGCTCGGCATTGCAACGATGCGAACAGAAACTTGATCTTCTTCTAATTTTGCTTTCGCACTAGCAGCTAAGGATACTTCAGAACCTGTCGCAATTAAAATTACATCTGGATTTTCATTCGTTTGTGTTAATACGTAAGCTCCTTTAGAAAGATTCTCTATGTTCGCTTTCGTTTCATGAAACACCGGTAAATTTTGACGGCTCAGTACTAAAACGACTGGACCTTCCGTTTGCTGTAAAGCATAAGCCCACGCACTTGCTGTTTCATTTGCATCTGACGGGCGGATAACTGTTAAACCAGGAATTGCCCGAAGAGCTGCCAAATGTTCGATTGGTTCATGCGTTGGACCATCTTCTCCTACAGCGATCGAATCATGTGTAAATACGTACGTAACAGGTAACTTTTGCAATGCAGCCAGTCGAATCGATGGACGAAGATAATCGTTAAATACAAAGAATGTACTTACGAACGGCTTTACTCCTCCATGAAGTGCCAGTCCATTCGCTGCCGCGCCCATTGCATGTTCACGTACACCGAAGTATATATTGCGGCCAGCATACGATTCTACTGCGTACACTGCTTCCCCTTTTATATCTGTCATCGTAGAATGAGAAAGATCCGCACTTCCACCGAAAATAGAAGGAATCGATTTCACATAATGATTAATAGCTTCCCCACTTGCAACACGAGTAGAAATCGTTTTTTCAGTATCAAAGGATAGAATGTCTTTCGCTTCGATTAAAACCTCACCTGTAATCGCTTTTTCTAATTCATCTGCTAGTGCTGGATTCGACTCTCTATATACGTTGAACTGCTCATTCCACTTGTTCTCTTTTTCAATACCTTTTTGCTTCAGTTCATTAAAATGAGCTGTTACTTCTTCAGGTACAAAGAAATCTTCCTCATAATGCCAACCATACGCTTGTTTTGTCGCTGTCGCTTCTTCTACTCCAAGCGGGTTACCGTGTGCTTTGTTTGTTCCAGCAACTTTTGGACTTCCGTAACCTATAATCGTTCTAATCTCTATAAGAGTAGGTTGATCCTTATTGTCTTTCGCTAATTGAATCGCTTTTGTAATCGCATCAACATCGTTTCCATCCTCAACTCTTACATATTGCCAATGTGCAGATTCTACCCTTTTCTGCATATCTTCAGAGAAAGCAATGTTTAATTCTCCGTCAAGTGAAATTTCATTTGAATCATACAGTACAATTAACTTACCAAGTTTCATATGCCCTGCCATTGACATCGCTTCATAAGCGACGCCCTCCATTAAGTCACCGTCTCCCACTAAAGCGTACGTATTGTGATCTATAATAGAGTGACCATCCTTATTGAACTTCGCTGCTAAATGAGCTTCCGCCATTGCCATCCCAACAGCATTTGCAATGCCTTGTCCTAACGGGCCTGTAGTCGCTTCAACTCCAGAAGTGTGACCAAACTCAGGATGTCCTGGTGTTTTACTATTTAACTTTCTAAAACTTTTCAAATCATCAATTGAAACGTCATATCCAGCTAAATGAAGTAGGCTATATAATAAGCTAGATCCATGTCCAGCCGATAAAACGAATCGATCACGGTTAAACCATTTTGGATGATTCGGATTATGATTTAAATGATTCGCCCATAATGCATAAGCCATCGGTGCTGCGCCCATCGGAAGACCTGGATGACCTGAATTTGCCGCATTAATAGCATCAATTGATAACGTACGAAGTGTGTTCACTGCTAATTGATTTATGCTTTGTGTCATAATAATCGTCCCCCTAAATGCTTTCATGAAAGAAAGTACTTATTTTTCCGTTTCTTGATCTAACCACCATTTAAATCCACTTTCTTGCAATAATTCATGAGACGCATCTGGACCATATGAACCAGACTCATATTCATGAAGTGGTAATAAGTTTTCCTCGAATGCTTCAAGAATTGGTTGTACCCATTCCCATGACAATTCAACTTCTCTCCAATGTGCAAAGAATGTAGCGTCTCCACTTACAGCATCATGAATAAGTCTTTCATACGCTTCAGGCACTCCTACATCTGCTTGCTCGCAAGTAAAGTTAATACGCATCGGTTCAATTTCTCCATTTTTCAATGGATTTTTACTATTTAACTGTAACGAAACATTCTCACCTGGGCTAATTTCAATTATTAATAAGTTAGGTTCTGCATTTGGATTATTATCTTGGTATTGCTGTTTTAGTGTATTTTTAAATTCGATTACAATACGAGTAGACTTTTCTTTCATTCGTTTGCCTGTTCGTATATAGAAGGGAACGTCAGTCCAAAATGGATTATCGATCCACAAACGAGCAGCAACAAATGTGTCTATGTTAGAAGAAGGATTTACTCCTGGCTCCTCTTTATATGCTACAACTTGCTCGCCTTTTATCTCTCCTGAAGCGTATTGTCCGCGAATGATATGGTTTTGAACGTCTTCTTTTTTCACTTTACGAAGCGTCTCCATTACCTTTCGCTTTTCCTCTCGAATTTCACATGCATTAACCTTTTCCGGCAGATTCATAGCAGTCATCATTAATATTTGTAACATATGATTTTGAACCATATCTCGAATGGCTCCTGCCTGATCATAATATCCTGCTCTTTCTTCAACCCCAACTGTTTCACTCGCTGTAATTTGTACATTCGCTATATGTTCTTTATTCCAAATTGATTGGAGAACAGGATTTGCAAACTCTAGTGCTTCAAGGTTTTGAATCATCGGCTTACCTAAATAATGATCAATACGGTATATCTCGTCTTCTTCAAACGTGCGACTAAGCTTATCATTCAGCTCACGAGCAGATTTGAGATCGTGTCCAAACGGTTTCTCAATCATTAGGCGTTTCCATCCATCCGTTTTATCAAGTCCGCTTTCCTTAATATTTAAAGCAATTGTCTCGAAAAATTCAGGAGCAACGGAAAGATAGAACATTCTATTCCCTTTTATATGTAGTTCTTCTTCCCTTTCACGAACGACTTGCAATAATCTCTCATAGTCTTCCGGCTTACTCACATCTAATGGACAATAGCGAAAATTATCTAAAAAACCTTCAAGTTCTAGAGTACCTTCTTCTCTATGACGGGAAAATGTCTCTATTGATTCTTTTATTCTTCCTTGAAAATCTACATGAGATACTTGGCGTCTTCCAAGCCCGATAACGGATATTTGCTTTGGAAGCTTTTGATCTCTATATAAGTTATATAGTGCGGGGTAAATTTTTCGTTTCGCTAAGTCCCCTGTCGCTCCAAATAAAACAAAGGTCATTGATTCCAATTTCAGTCCCCCTCTTGTTGTATAATCCTTGTCAATATTTTAAAAATGAATTGTACAGAAGCCCCTGTTTTTATAAAAAACAAAGAATTCGCAAATTCCAATTCTTTTTATACCTTTCGCTTTCTAATTGTCCCCAATATTAATAGTGGCAATTCAAAGCATTTCCATCACATCTTACTTACCTACTGTCACTTAAATAAAATAACTTAATTATTAAAAGTAATTAGGTTATTTTATATCTATCATATTAACCACATAGATTATCATCGTCAAGTAAAGTGTCTCGAATTAAAGATTTCCCATTCCGTACTATCTTTTCGTACTTGTTTATTTATTAGAATTATCTTCATCACATAAAATGAATAATAAAAAGGCAAAAACGAACAAGAATATGTTCGTTTTTGCCTTTTTATTATTGCTTCAATTGATTTTTAACCGCTCTTATAACCAATTCATGATCTTCTTCTGGTGGTAATCCTGAAACGGTTATCATTCCAATAACCCCTACGTTTTTTATTCTGATAGGAAAGCATCCACCAAATGCAGCGTATTCCGAAGTATCTAAAAGATATTTTTCATTATAGGAGACTCCAGTTATTTCACTTTGTACCTGCATATAATACGAGCTACGATCATGTAGGGAAACGACTCGTTTTTTACGCTCAATCCATTTCGTATTTTCCTCATTTGTCCCCGTCATCTTAAAATGAAATAATTGCACACCATTTTTCGTTATATCAACAGCAATCAATTTTCCCTCTTGCTTCGCTGTTTTAACGATAAATAAACCTAGTTGTAAGGCATCTTCATTTGTAAAAGAGGAAAATTGAAGTGTTTCCTCCTCTTTTAAAATTTGTTTACTTATTTCACTCAAATTTGAATTGCTCATATCTTTATCCCCCTTACTCACTTTATGCCACATGGATATTTTTCAATTTATGTGACTCTATCGTATGACCTTTCAATATTACTAGTACTCTCTTCCTCTTGGTGCTAATAAGAATTATATTTAACGCATTCAAAATGTATGTCCCTTAAAATGCTGCTATACGCACTAAACATTTCGTATAGAGACATCAACAACATTACAAGCTAAAAAAACCAATTGCTTAAGCAACTGGTTCGCTAAAATTTTCATATGGGATATTCATTCAACCAAAGGAATGCTTGTCTATAATCATCAAAAAACTTTACGGATTCTTTCGTATTGGATTGTTGTAAATAATTCATGATCTCGCCTTCTTCAAGGAGAAAAGCAATTGCCTTACTGTGATTCAAAATCGTTTCATTAAAAAACTTCTCTTTCCATACTTTTTGAACAGAAAAATGATCTGGTATGTAGCCTTTTCTATCTACCAACAATTTGTATTTCCGTCCCTCGGAAATGAATTGCTGACAAACTTGCTCGAAACCATTAAACCATTCATACACATCATCTGTTTTAATCTTGCCGATAAGACGAGTAACAATTATATCTCCCGAAACAGTTGTTCTAATATTCAGTTTACTCAACCTAAAATCATCTCCCTTAGCTACAATTATGCAGAAATATCTCATAAAATCAACAAGATAAACTGTAACGCATTAAAAAGGGACAGACCCTCCCAACCGAGAAGCCTGTCCCAAAATCGTTCTATTTTTCATTCAAACTAATAATCGTGAATTAGAATAATGATTTAATACTTGCTAAAACAGTAAGTACACCTACAATAATAACAAATACGTTACTCATTTTCCCTTTGTATTTAGCTAGTACTGGTACTTTTTGAATCGCATACATCGGTAATAGACATAAGATAGCAGCAACTAATGGACCACTTAAAGAATCAATAAGTCCAAGAATACTTGGATTTGTGTAAGCAACAAACCAGCATGATAATACAACAAAAGTAAGAACGATTGTCTTAATTGTTTTTTCTTCAATTACTTTTCCACGTGATTGACCGAACTTAATAATCATGTCACGCATTACTTCAAATGCTCCGATATAATGGCCAAGGAAAGATTTTGTAATAGCCACAAAAGCAATGATTGGAGCGGCAATCGTAATTACAGGTGAATTAAGTTCATTCGCTAGATATGAAAGGATTGATAAGTTTTGCTCTTTTGCCATTTTTAAATCCTCTGGAGTTAAGCTCAGTGCACTACTCCAAACGAAGAACATAACTACAACGAATGTCATGATGTAACAAACTTTTTGTATTTGTGCACATTTCGCATCAGTAGCTTCGATTCCATACGTAGCTCTCTGTTTCACAACAAATGATGAAATCATAGGTGAATGATTAAATGAGAATACGATGATTGGTAGAATCATTAATATCGTTCCAAAATATCCTGTTCCTGTTGAAGTAGTAGAAACAGCTGAAAAGCTAAGCATTGACGTATTCCACTGTGGAATTAAAGATATTGCAATAAATAATAGAGAAGCTATGAAAGGATACACTAGCATACTCATGACTTTTACAGTAATATCTTGACCAAAATTCAGTATAGCGATAAGACCAAGAACTAATACAAGTGATAAAATAGCCCTTGGAGGTTCTGGCATGTGCAATTGATGTACGATAAAACTACTTGCAGTGTTTGTAAGCGCAACCGAATACATTAGTACGATTGTATAAATTGAACCGAAATATACGATGTTAAAAATGATACTCGCTTTATTTCCGAAATACTCTCTAATTGTACCTGTGATCCCCTCATCAGCAGAATTAGAAGCGTATATCATTTTAGCAAGTGCCCTATGTGAGTAATACATAACTGGATATGCAAGCAATGTAATTAGTAGTAACGATAATAATCCACCTGAACCTGCATTAATCGGTAAAAAGAGCACCCCTGCTCCAATTGCAGTTCCAAATAGACTGAGTGCCCATGTAGTATCCTGCTTATGCCACTTTTTCGGATCTGCATATTGCTCGTTTTTTCGTGCGGTATTTTCAGCTTGAACTTCTATTTTCTTTGCAGTATTCCCGTTCATATAATAACTCCCCCTTTTATCTATTCCTGCGGCTCTCTTTATAGCTAACGAATATTTTTCTTTTTCGGAAAATGAATTCCTTACAAGTTGCCCCACATTGTATGTCCTTCATCAAAATGAATCCAAATTAAAACATTCGCTAGATAGCGTCCTAATATAATTGTTAGCGTTAACAAAAAAGTTTACTCGTACTATCCGCTCCTTATATAAAGACCGCTTAAGAGAACAATATAGAATAGATTTCATAAATACGTTGCAACATTTTTAATAACAATGTATTACTTTAATGGTTTCTCTAAATTACTTGTAACAAGTAATTTTAGTTAAACCGGCCTCTCTTCATTTATGAGGCATTTCTTTCTCAATTCTATACATCACTTTCATAGCTTCGGCAGCATTTATGGTATTGATTACACAAGCCACTGAAGCACTTTACATACATTTCGCCTCTAACCACACACCTTTCTTACTTATAATCGCATTTTTTATATTTTCTCCAGAGATAATAAAATTTCTCTCGACGCCCTCATTATAACGTGTATATTTATAAAATTAATATTTTTATATTTTCAGAAATATTTAGTGAACAAAATTTTATATGGATAATATTTTACAGTTCGTACACAACCCTTGTTCCTAGCGCTTAAAACTGAATGAATTAAAATAAAATACAGTCATACAATACTTATCAAAGTTACTCATTTTAAAGATACTTATATTTTTTTCTGTCAAAAAATTATTTTAATCAAAAAAAGATATTCCGATAAATGATTAACGTAGTTAAAAAGAAATATCTTTTTGAATGTACAAACAAATTTTAAGGATATATATTATCACTATTGCATTCATATACATTTTTAGGAAAAATACTTTTTTAATTCATAGCAATAAGAGGACCGCTAACATTTTACAAAAACCTACGCTACACGAAAAAATAAAATGAGCTGCCCATATCAGGCAGCTCATTGACATAATTATCACTATCAGGAGTGGGCAAACAAATCATTTCAAAGTCATCTTAATTCGAGTTTTTTCAACTCTTCTTCAGGAATATCTCTATGTTTATACCGAATCGTTTTTACATCGTTTCCTTTTATACGAAAAGTAATTGTGTCCTCTCCATAAGGCGGATTATGCGCACCCTCAAAAGTTTGAATTTGAACAGTTACATAAAAAATATTGTTTGTTTTATCTGTTTTTATTTCAAGTATTTTTTCAGAACCTCGATACCAAAGTTTTGGTTCCTTATAATAGTTTTCAACTTCTTTACTTATCGGCTCTAATAAGAGATTAATGACCACTTCTTTTAAAAACTGTTTTGGTACGGGTATTCTGTTAATTTCCTTCCTTTTCACATCTATAATTTTCCAAAAACCGCCACTCTTTTCAACAGTATAAAGAACATTCGTACCGTCTGCTTTCCAAAGATGAAAATAACCTTTATTTCCCTTAATATATAATCTTGGTTCATCAATCCACTCACCTTCTGTTTGGACTATCCCTAGAAACAGTTGAGTAAGTGGCGTTATTTTATAACCTAATTGATTAAAATCACCAAACGAATAAAGTTCATAACCGGTTAAATCTATGTCAAAGCTTTCATTTCTATTATTTTCTATTTTTACAATTGCTTGAGCGGAAATACAGGGTAATAAAAAACTCAGAAAACATATGATGCTAATTATTTTTATTTTCATACAACCAATCACCTCTTTTATTAAAGTGCAACAAAAGAGATGATATTATTGATTATTGCACGATTCAAACTATTAAAAGCCAATAATGTAACCTTTAAACTCCCTCGTTAACTAGCTCTTTTATCGAGTTTAATTTTGAAGAAAGCTCGATAAACCATTCTTCGTCTCCTGTTAATAATGCAAGGTCTATAAGATAAAGGATTTGCTCCTTATTGATTACCTTTGATTCAGGGAGTTTGTTAACATGTTTACTAAAGAGTAAAATCGCTTCGTTTTTTGTGTACTTGTCGTCGCGTTTCACAATGCTAACTGTAACTACATCTTCCACTTCATCAAGTGATACAATGTAACCAACTATAAATTCGCCCTCATTTGATATTCCACGAACCCAATCTCCCACTTTTAAAACATGATTATTATTTGACAACATACTTTTTCACCTTCTTATAAATATTTTTTGTAACGATAAACAAGGAATAAAAACGAAATCAAACTGTAATATTTCCCATTACATTTAAATAGTAAGAACTTACGGCTCTATATAACAAGTAAGCCGCTTAACGTTCTTGATTGATAAGATCAACAACTTCTTTCATTGTATAGTTCTTTAAGTATTCACCTAGATGTTCTTCCGCACCTAAGAAAATAGCGAAAAGAACTTTTCGCATGTTTGAACCTACAATACACTGATTATTTGACTCAGGACACTTAGGCTGCAACGCACCTTCAGAGGTTATCTGATATATATGCCAAAGGTTAACTTCACTTAAATCTCGAGCAAAAATAAAACCGCCACCAGTCCCTTCTTTCGATTGTATAAACTTATGTTTTTTTAACAAACTTAGCACTTTGCGAATGCGTACTGGGTGAACACCTGCACTTTCTGAAATAGCGTTACTTGTTGACATCCGGTCTGGCTGTAAAGCTAAATAAGTTAAACTGTGTATGGCCAAGGTAAAGTCGCTGCTCATTATTTTCCTCCTACGATCCAAAAAAATTATTTCTCCTATATTCACATACTGTAGCTATAAACATTACAGATAGATTAGCCAAACGTTAAAATATATAAGACCCACTCTTAGCATAAAGAAATAGATTCCATAACTTCATTTAGCTTTTTAAGTTACAATACATTTAAAGATTCCATTGTTTCTTCACTTGTTCTTCTGCCAACTGTTTAATTTTTTTCCACACTGTATCTTTGCTTACAATAACATTTGTTTGATAATTTCTATCGTTATAATTAACTGTAACACATACTTCAATCATCTTCTGCTTCCTCCTTTCAAAAAACTTTTCTTAAAAAATATTACTTATTAATTAGCCAACTTTTGCAGTTCAATATTTAAAAATGTTCGGACGCTACGTGGTAAAAATTTGCGAATTTCTTCTTCGTTAAAACCAATCTGTAATCTTTTCTCATCCAGCATAATTGGACGACGCAACATTAGCGGATGCTCAATGATTAATGTATAAAATTCATTTAGCGAGAGCTCATCTATATTTATATTTAAGTCTTGAAAAGTTTTGGATCTAGTTGAAATAATTTCAGTAGCCCCCTCTTCCGTTAAACGAAGAATGGATTTAAGTTCATCCACTGTCATAGAGTTGGATACGATATTTTTTTCAGTATAATCAATTTGATTCTCCTCCAGCCATGCTTTTGCTTTTCGGCATGAACTACAGCTTGCTGTTGTATATAAAACCACCATATTTCACTCACTCCTTTAATTTTTTATGAAATGCACATTTTAAATATCGGTTACTGAAATGTATTAAAAAAAATTACAGTTTAGAATCAAATTCACGTAATGTTAGTTATTCAGCAATGTTTCATTTATCTCTATTATTCATTTCTTTTAAAATGCTTCTTCTATACATTTGTTGAAACTACATTTTACAGACGATGACAACTCACTTCTAAAAATCTTACTGTAATTTTAAACCTTACAGTTCTATTAATCAAATGTTAAGTCTTGGAGTAATTAATCATTTTTTTATGTGAATTTCCCCCATAGCGTTATTGAAGACACAAAAATAGGTTGAGGCAATACGTGCCCCAACCTATTTTTTATGCCTCTTTATAACTTTTTGCAGTAATAACTGTTTCAAATTCAAAGGTTTCTGGCAGGTGATCAGCATAAGAGTATTCAAAAGTTCGTCCATCCGTTAAATAGGCCACCTGCTCCACTCTCATTAGAAAATCTTGATTTGTTAAGTTCATAAACTGCTTTTCCTTATCATCTGGGCGAATGCCTTTGACCCTAACAACGGATGTTCCCACTTTAAGACCTAGTTTATTTTGAATGTATGAGTAGATCGACTCCTCTAAAACCGAAGCTTCAACACCTGGAATGACCGCAATAGGCATCCATGTATGCTCCATAATCGTTGGGATACTGTGAATGATACGAAGGCGAATGATTTTATATACGAAATCCCCTACTGAAATGCCCAATTTTTCAGCAATGATTTCATCGGCACCGACAATCGTAAACTCGATAATTTTACTTTCTACCTCGCTGCCATAAACAGCTTTCGTACCTGTTAAAGTTTGAATCATTCGTGCCTTTTCCTGCTGACGCCAATCTTGAACGACTGTTCCACTTCCGCGCCGGCGGATAATGTATCCGTCTCTCACTAACAGATCCAGCGCTTTTTTTATTGTCAGGACTGAAACGCCAAATTCTTCAGCAAGGACGGGGCTACTTGGAATTTTTTCATTAATTTTATATTCGCTGTCTAAAATTTGCTGTTTCATTTTTTGATAAATGCCGAGGTATTTTACTTGTGTTGATCCGCTTGCCATTTCCATACCTCCTTTATGCTGTATTCCCTCTTCTATTCATTCAAATGTAAAGCCTCCAGTTTGTAAACTGAAGGTGATGGCGCAGCAAATCCGTTTTCTAAAATTTCAATATTCGTTATTGCTTCTTCGTCTTTCACAAGCTTTGGTGCACCATTTACAATTGTTTCATACGCTGCATCATAGAAACGACCGTAATCGCCAAGCGGCGTTTTAATTTGTTTTTCAATCCAGTCACCGTTTGCATTGCGATATTTAGCAACCCCATAGTACATCGGTGAATCTTCACCAAATCCTGCACTCTCAGGCATAATACCAGCTTTCAGATCATTTTCCTGCTGGTCTTCACCATATTTAATAAACGATCCATTTGTCCCATGAACGATAAAACGCGGATAATCCTTCGCTACAACATGGTTCGTTTTTAGTTTAATTTTCAGCTTATTTCCATAATGTAGACTAACATCAAAATAGTTATCAACCGCACCTTCCACTTCATTATTACGAATATCGTATGTCACCGTATCTGGACGGCCAAACAGTGCAATCATACGGTCCATCGTATGAATACCTAAACTATAAAATGCGCCTTCTTCTTTTGGAGCTTCATGAATGATTGAACCAGGACGGAAATAATCAATATGTGATTCAATCTCGACAATATCACCAAGGAATCCTTGTTCCACAACTTGCTTCACTGCTAAAAAATCACCATCAAAACGACGGTTTTGGTAAGGCATAACTACTACACCTTTCTCTCGTCCTAAAGCTAACAATTCTTTCGCATGTTCTACTGTATCGCAAAATGGTTTTTCAACGATAACTGATTTTCCCGCAAGTATAACTTTTTTCGCGAATTCATAATGCGTATGTGCTGGCGTACATACCGTCACTACTTGAATTTCTTTATCATTCAACAATTCATCCAAATCAGTAGTAAAACTAACACCTTTTTCCTCATATGGAGCTGCTAATTCTTCATTTATTTGACGTACAAAAATCGTTTTTATTTTTATATTATTACGTGTGTTTACATAAGGTAAGTGATAGCGGTTAGCTGACTTTCCAAATCCAATAAAGCCCATTGTTAATGTCATGTTCTTCAACTTCCTTGCTCATAAATTTTCGTTTCTATATTTATTATATAGTTTAGTTATAAAAAGTATATAGTTTTAATTTATAAATTATATATTAAATAAAAAAATTCAGATTAAAAAGGAGCATAACAAATATGGCACACACTACTACATCTATGGAAATTTTCGGTTCACCTGAACAAGTATGGCAATTAATTGGAGGATTCAACTCCCTTCCAGACTGGTTACCTTATATACCTAGTAGTAAATTAACTGAAGGCGGTCGTGTACGTCACCTAGCTAATCCAGATGGTGATACGATTATAGAACGTTTAGAAGTATTCAATGATAAGGAACGGTACTACACGTATTCAATCATGAATTCACCATTCCCAGTCACTAATTATGAGTCCACAATCCGGGTTAAAGAAGGTGCTGAAAGTAAAACATCATTAGTAGAGTGGTTTGGTACGTTCACTCCTGTTGAGGTTAGTGATGAAGAGGCAATAAATCTGTTTCATGGTATTTACAGTGATGGGCTCAAAGCATTGCAGCAAGCATTTTTAGATTGAACTACTAAAAAACAACGAAAAGCAAAGCGATATCGCTTTGCTTTTTTATAAAATCCCTTTTAACTTTTCACCAATCAACTTCGATACATACTCATAGCCTTCTAATCCAAAGTGTAGCCCATCTCTTTCATCATTTTCTACAAACCTTTTATAATTCCGTTCCTGAATCATTTCGGCATATAAATTTAGAAAATAGCTTCCTGTTTCTTTCGCCACTTTCTCTACCACATCTGCATACTGACCGAGCACTTTATTTGTTCTATTGTGCTGTCTTTCCTCATCAACTGGCGCGGGACTAATAAGCAGTACTTTATCTGACGAAATCCGCTTCACAATCTTCTCTAAGTTTTCTTTATATACTTGTAATGATCCTTGTGAAAAAGAAACTGCATCATTCGTGCCAAGAAAAACTGTTACGAAATCTGGTTTATGTGATAATACATCTTCTTCAATTCTATGTAACGCATCGAACGTATTATCACCCGGAACCCCCGCATTTACCACCTTCCAATTCGGAAACATCTCTTGCAAACGCGGTGTTAACCTCGGCGTTCCATCAAAAAACGTTTCATCAGCTGTAATACTATCACCGAAGCATACTAACGTATTCATAAAGTCTAACTCTCCTTTTATGTATGAAATAATTTTCCTTCTATCGCCTTCATATATCTTTCAGCAGAACGTTCCACTGCCTCATTTGCATTTTCTTTTACTACACGATGAAAAGCGTTGTATAAACGATTAAATTGTAACGGCTTTACTCGATTCACCATTTCTTCCACTTTTCTCGCTGGTAATGGAATTAAGTTTGGATAGCTGTACATAAAGCTTACCCATCGCTCATCTGCTACAACTTGAATAATATCGCCTGTTAACAAAATTCCTTTTCCGTCATTACCTTCTTCCCAATGTAAGACAGATCCTCCTTTAAAATGACCACCTAAACGATGAATGACCAATCCATCCGCTAATTGTAAAGACTCACCAGACCAATAAATAATACGACTACTCGGGCGCATCACCCACTCTTTATCATCTTCATGTATGTAAATTGGTACATCAAATGTCTCTGCCCATTCTACTTGCGTTGAATAATAATGAGGATGAGACAATGCAATCGCATCTAATCCGCCAAGCTCTTTTATTTTCGTAATTGTCATTTCATCTAAATAAGTAATGCAGTCCCACAGTAAACGATATGACTCTGTTTTCACTACATATGCCGTTTGACCGATCGCAAACCCTGGTTTTGTCGTAATACTATAAAGCTCGTTTTCCTCTTCGATTATTTCATTTTTATATGTATCACCTGTTTGTAAGCTTTCTAGCGTCGTCCAAGACTGCCCTTTCGGATTCACATATTGCCTTTCTTCATCACAAATATGACAACTCATCGGTTCTTCTACACTCGCTGCATACTGCACACCACACGTTGTGCAAACATAATTTTTCATGATCATTTCCCCTATCCCTATATTTTTATTAAGCTGATTTTTTATTTTCAATTAATAAAATGATAATGGAATTACAGTAAATCCTTTTTCGTTTCTGAAACATTCATTTCACGATCCCCAAAAAATATTTGTGCTATAAAGCAGCTTCAACCTCGTCCATCCAATAACGCCAAGCTGCTAAATAACCTTCTAAATCTTTCGGGTGGTGTCTTAAACATGTATCTATACGCAAATATAAGCCTATAACTATTTCTTCATATAAATCACGGTCTTTTTTATGAAATACACACTGTTTCATCACATAATCAATCGTTTCTTTCGTTAAATCTTCCGGAGTGGAACAAAACGCATAAATTAAATCGTATATAGGATCTCCTAACACTGGCAAGGGATCAATTACACCGTGCAGCTTATTCTCTTGAAATATAAAGTTATGAAATCCAAGATCCCCATGTAATAAAAATGGCTGCTCTACTCCAGCGTCCCTATTTGCTAACTTAAGAACCGTTCTATACTCTTCTTCACTTATGTAACGTTTTACATTTTCATGAGCTTCCATCACATTTGTCGTTAAAAATTCATTCCAAGATTGAACCGGATTTTCTTTCCATCCCCAGACATCTACATCTGAAACTCTTTCATACTTATTAATAACTTCTTTTACAAGTGTACGAAGCGTACTTCGTTTATCCCCTTGTTCACAAGAAGTACTACCTTCAAGAAAAGAATACACAATATACTTATGGAAAGGTTCATTATACAAAAGCTTCGAAAACAACGTATTCCCCTCATAAAAAGAAAGAAAATTAGCTTCTTCACGTATTACTTCCGCTTCATTCAGCTTTACAACATATTCTTCATCCAGCAAATACACTGTACTTGTCGTTCCTCCGTTTAACACTTTTATGCTATTTGGATCATGTGAAATCACTTTCTCCTTAACTAGTTGTGCAGCGATTACTGAAATGTCCATTCCCTCACCCTTTAATACCGAAGATTCCATCAATTCAAAAGACAACTTTACTATTATTTGACAAACACAAAGGAATTCCTCCTGAAAATCTTAATATAACAAAAAAACATTTACTTTTATATTTCAAAAATAAGGAAATACTAACAAAAACGTTACATACATATAGGAGGACAATATGAAACCTGAATTTTTAAAAGCTGTACATGATGCCATTGGAAATGTCGAACACATTCATATAGAAGAAAGCGGTGCTGACAGCTTACTTATCCATCATGATGATGCACAGCAGTTACAACAAGTCGCTAAAACGTTAGAAAACAACAATTTCCGCTCTGCTTTAAGAACAACTGGCGATGCTTCGTATATTGAAGTATTGAACAGATAATGAAAGTCCGGATGTATGCCGGGCTTTCTTTTTTATATCGAAACTTCAAATTCTTTCACATACACCGCTGTTCCAGCAATATCTATATGTAACTTCTCATTTTCTACATCTTTCGTTACATATACCGTTACACGACCATCTTTATTTATTTCCTGTCCTTGTTCAACAATTAACTCCATTTCATGGTCAAAATCTTTTTCCAAATACATCGCATAATACGCTCCCATTACACCTGAAGCTGTTCCTGTCACTGAATCTTCTATCGTTCCAGCATAAGCCGATGAAAAATGACGCCCATGCATTTTTGCCTGTTCATCATAAGTTTCTAGACAAATTGGGTGAATAGAAGCATTAGGTATTTCTTTTAATACTGATGGAAATGCAGCATTATTAGGTTTCATTCTCTCACACGCACCTAGATTTTTAATCGGTACAATTACCGTCCAATTACCAGTACTTCCATATACAATCGGTAAACTTACATCTAAATCATTTACTTCTAAACCGATACTATGAGCTAATTCTTCTTTTGAACCTGTAAATTCTTTAAACTGAGGTGCTGCCTGCCTCATTTTAATAAAGGTTTCTCCATTTTCATTTACACCTATTTGTATCGGTAAAATCCCAGCCTTCGTTTCAATCGTAAGGTTACTTTTCTCTTCTAATAAACCTTTTTCGCGCAAGGCATATAGCGTCCCTACTGTCCCATGACCACATAAATCCATTTCAAAACCAGGTGTAAAGTAGCGCATTCTTATATCTCCTACTTCTGAGGAAAGAACAAAAGTTGTTTCATTATATCCAACTTTTTCAGCAATAATTTGCATTTCCTCTTCCGTTAATCCATCTGCCTCTAATACAATACCTGCTGGATTCCCCATATTCGGTTTATTCGTAAATGCGTCATAATGAAATACATTTATAGTCTTCATTTTCTTTTCCCCTAACCCTCATTAAAAATTTTATAATAAAGCTCTATCTCCGTTTTCACCACTTTAATTCACCTACACCCGGCTCAATAAACTTCCCTGAAACATCCTCATTTGAATCTATTACCCAATCATATATATTTTGCGCTCCTTCAGCCGGAGTCATATTCGCATCAAAAGCACCAATGTCAGTCTTTAATTTTCCAGGGTGAATGGCAGTTACACGAATTCCTTTATCTTCAAATTCTTGTTGCAGACAAAGCGTTAACATATTTTGTGCAGCTTTAGCAATTCGATAGGAATAGGAAAACTGACCTTGCGAAAACTCTTTGTTCGCCATTTTATGTAATGAACCTAATCGAGAGGACACATTTATTATTCTCGGATGATCCGATTTCTCTAAAGCTACATATGTACCTTTTACAGCTCGAATTACACCTAAACAATGAATATTAAATACATCCGTTAACTCTTCTGAATTCGTATGTAAAACTTCAGTCTCCTTTCCAGTAATGCCAGCGTTATTTATAACTAGATCCAAATACCCTGTATATTCCGCAAGCTGGTTCTTAATTTGCTCCGTACTCTCATCAAGTGATAAGTCTGCCAATATAGGAAAACATCTACAACTAAACATTTGCTTCAATTGTGTTACCGCAACCTCAGTTCTAACTAACGGATAAACAATATGCCCATTTTCATGAAATACTTTTACCAACTGTAATCCTAATCCACGATTTCCACCTGTAATAAACACTCTCATATATTCATCTCCTTATTTTTAAAATAAATAAGAAAATCCATCCACTTACCATTCTCTAAAGAAAATGCCTCTCTCTTGCATTCAAAAGAAAAACCTGCTCTTTCCGCGAGACGGATGGATGGCTCATTATCAACATGTATATGTAATTCAATTCTATGAAAACGAAGGTTATTAAAAAATAACGATAACGCAGCTTTCACACTTTCAATACCATATCCATTTTTCCAGTATTGATTATGTATGGAATACCCCATCATCGCCCATTGATAGTCCATACGTAAAATTTTTATCAGCTCTAGCTTTCCAATATTAGCCCCGTCTTCTTTACGAAAAATACCTAATACATACATCTCATCTCGATGTACTGCTTCATCAAAACCTCTTATCCATTCCGTAAACCATTCTTTCGTTAATGATGCCATAACTTGATAGCCATCGTCATATGTATACTGCGATGGTAACCTCTTATGAAATCCATCGAACCAACTTTCATAATCATCATTTTGGAACGGACGAATCATAAGTCTCTCTGTCTCTACCTGTAATAGCGGAAGCTTCATTTACATCTCTTCCCTTAATTAATATTTGAATTTTCTTTATTATCTTACACAAAATACAAAATCTAGTAAATTATTATGTTCTTGATAAACAAAAAATCCAGTTATGCTTTATACATAACTGGATTCCTCATCACCTAATCATTTTTTATTTTACAAGTACACCTTCTCTTAATTCCCTCTTCAACACTTTCCCTAAAGCATTTTTCGGTAATTTGTCCATAAATACAACTTCTGGTATTTTATAACTTGCCAGTTTTTCTTTACAATGCTGTATAATTTCTTCTTCCGTTAAAGATGTTTGCATATCTTTTACAATATACGCAGTCGGAACCTCTCCCCAAAAGTCATCTGGAACTCCAACTACTGCAACTTCTAAAATACCATGTATTTCATGAATAACATCTTCTACTTGATCTGGATATACGTTATCACCACCGCGTATGATAACGTCTTTATATCTTCCCATAATATGCAGGAATCCATCGTCATCTATCATGCCAGCATCGCCCATGTTAAACCAATTATCTTTTACTACTTTCTTTGTCGCCTTTTCATTATTCCAATACCCTTTAAACATATATGGACTCCTTACATGAATCTCCCCAACTTCATTTGTTGTTAGTTCATGTCCTGTTTCTGGATGAACAATTTTCACCTCTACATGTTTCAAGGTTTTCCCTACAGAAGACATCTTTTCTTTTCCCATCATTGGATGCCATGAAGTTACAACCCAACCTTCTGTACTACCATAGCCTTGCACCATATATATTCCTTTTTCCATATATTTTTGGATGAGTGTTTCTGGCACTTTTGTTCCACCGCTTTGTGCTACTTTAAAAGTTGAAATGTTTCGTTCCTTTTTATTTAGTTCATCAAGCATATAGCTATAAACAGCTGGGAATGCAAGCATCGTCGTAATTTTCTCTTCTTCAATCTTATCCCAAATAAGAGTAGGATTCGAATCAGCTAAGAAAATCATCGTAACACCGTGATAAATGCAATTTAAAATAGAAAGCACGCCACTCATATGGAACAATGGATGCACAGATAAAAAGCGTTCTCCTGCCGGAATTTCTCTTTGTCCTGCAATCTCTGCAAAATAATGATGTAAGTTTTTATGTCCAATTACACATGCTTTTGCTTGTCCAGTCGTTCCTGAAGTAAATAAGTAAATTGCATCATCATCTTCATGAACTTCTACGTTCGGCTCTGTACTTGGCTGTTCTTGTAATGTTAATTCAAATGAACCAAAGCCTTCTTTTGTCGTTTGAATTACATAAGGAATTTCTTTAACAGCATCAATCTTTAAAGCTTCATGGAACTCTTCATCAATAACTAACACTTTTAATTTTGCTTCTTTTACAATCGTTTCTAATTCATACGCAGTAAGCTGATGATTTAGTGGAATACATACCGCTCCGATTTTTAAACTTGCCATCATAACGCTTGGAAATGGATGATTATTTTTGCATAGTATTCCAATACGATCTCCTCTTTGTACACCGCTCTGTAACAAATAATGTGCAAGCTGATTTACTCGTTCATTATACTGCTGAAACGAATACCTTTTCCCTCCCCCTACAAGCGCTTCCAAATTTGGTGATTGCATTGCTCTTTTGTGTAATAATTTTTGCATCGTTCTCAAGTAAAACTCCCCTTTATATATGTTAGGTTTTTTATTTTACCAGATTAATTATTAATTTACTAAAGATTACACTTAGTGAATATAAATTTTATAAAAATAGCCATCTACTTAACAAGTAAATGGCTATTCCCTCTTATATATTAGAATACTCCTTATTCATCACATATCGTACATACTCCGGTGCGCTTTTATCAATCTCTTCATCACTTAATTTATATTCAGCACCGTATAAATAAAACGAAGGTATAAATTTCATATCTGTGTATAAGCATGTAGCTTGAAATGGTTTTGTTAACTCATCCATCGTGATCCCACTATTTTCATAGTCTTTTTCTAATCCACCTATCGAAATAGCTACACCAAATTCTTTCCCCTTCACTTTATCTCCTTTTGATCCGTAAGCAAATCCATATGTTAATACATCGTCAAACCATTTTTTTAATAATGGTGGTGAGCTGTACCAGTATAGCGGAAATTGAAATATATATCGGTCGTGTTCTACTAACAGCTTTTGTTCCTCTTCCACATTAAACTCCCAATTCGGTGCCGCTTTATATAATTCATGCACCGTAATTTCATCCGAATATTTCTCAAGTTCTTCAATCCATCTTTTATTAATTTTTGATTTTTCAATATCAGGATGTGCTACAATTACAAGTGTTTTCATCATCTTCCATCCCCTTTATAAATTATTCAACCCTTTACGTATTAGTATGAATGAGTCACATATAATTGAAAAGTACGTACTTTAAAGTGCTATAGGAACCTTAAAGTACCTGTGGAGGTGTTATATGAATCAAAATGATGACTGCCCAATTGCAACGACACTCGATGTAATCGGCGGAAAATGGAAAGTTCATATTTTATGTGTTTTAATGGATGGAAAAATGCGCACAAATGAAATCCGGCGAGAAATCCCAAACATTACGCAAAAAGTTCTGACTCAACAACTTCGGCAACTTGAAGCTGATGGGATTATCCATCGTACTGTATATCAAGAAGTACCACCAAAGGTTGAGTACACAATAAGCGAATACGGGAAATCTTTAATGCAAATTATGAATGAACTATTTGAGTGGGGAAAAGATCATCAAATGAAAAGATTACATGACTAAAAAAACTACCAACTTCTTTACATACTGGTGGGAACAGCACATCACTATCAAGCTAACAAAAAGACCTTAATAAAAAACTTTCATGTTTATAGTCCATTTAAGAATTAGCTTGATAGTGATACGGCAAGACCCAAATAAAGAAGTATATGAAACAAATTAACAACAACGCACGGCTGATGTTAATAAGAAAATTATAGTCGCTGAATGTCTTTCTTACTTCATTTTGAAGTTTAAACAATTATCCATTAAGCCAAGCTTAATAATATCGCTTTTGTACGATTATCCGTTACTTCATAATAAATTTCTAACCCTTTTCGAGTACCTGTAACGACTTTAGTAGCTTTTAGTTTAGATAAATGTTGACTAATTGTACTTTGAGGCATTTGTAACATTTCATACATTGTCGTTACGTTAATAGGACCTTTTGCAACCATTATTTTTACTAATGATAAACGGACAGGATGTGCTAATACCTTCAATACTTCAGTGATTTCTTCATACATTTCTTTCATATTTTTTCTCCCCTTTTACATAAATATTAATGATATCCATATATATAATTCGAAAGGATATACGATTTTGTGTCCGTCATTTTAAAAAAAATAAAAAATCTTTTCAGATGGAAAGAATCCCCCCTCTGTTCAATATTCTATAAAGTGAAACTTTAATCAGTGGGGGTTTTCTTCATCCCCCACTGATTATTAGTTGAACCAATCGGGCTTTTATGGGCAGTTGATCCCCATCTTACTTCTTTGCTTTCGCTGAATTTTGAGGTAGGGGTCTTACTACCCATTAAAGCGGGATACATTTTTCTTTCACTCGATATTATGTGGTAGGAACTTTCCTTATTGCGATCCTCTTCCATTGTTTTCTTGCTTATGTCCACTATTCCCTTGAGAATCTCTTCCATTATTCTCTTGCTGGTGCCCATTATTCCCTTGCGAGCCTCTTCCGTTGTTTCCTTCCTGATTCCCATTATTTCCTTGGGACCCTCTTCCGTTGTTTCCTTGCTGATTCCCATTATTCCCTTGGGAACCTCTTCCATTGTTTCCTTCCTGATTCCCATTATTCCCTTGCGATCCTCTTCCATTGTTTCCTTCCTGATTCCCATTATTTCCTTGGGACCCTCTTCCATTGTTTCCTTCCTGATTCCCATTATTTCCTTGGGACCCTCTTCCGTTGTTCCCTTGCTGGTGCCCATTATTTCCTTGGGACCCTCTTCCATTGTTTCCTTCCTGATTCCCATTATTTCCTTGGGACCCTCTTCCGTTGTTCTCTTGCTGGTGCCCATTATTCCCTTGCAATCCTCTTCCGTTGTTTCCTTGCTGCAATTCTCTTCCGCTGTTCTCCTGTTGATTTCTATTATTTTCTTTTATTTGCTTCGGTTGTTGTGCCTTAGATTGCTGTTGTTCTATATACTCTCCCTTCTCGTTGCTTTCTTCTTTTACAGGAGATGCGTCCGATGATACATCAGAAGATGACTTTTGCTGTTCTTGATGAGACGGCGGTGCAGGTGGGGTAAGCAACTTTTTCTTCTCATTTTCTTGTTTTATATAAACACCCGTTCCAACTCCTGCTTTCTTGGCATCCTCCCGTATTTGCATCGTACTGCTTTGATATTCGACTGTAATATGTTTGAACTCATATTCTTTCTTTAATTCCAGCATAGCCTTTTCCAACTGTGGTTCTAACGACTTGTCCTTTGCAATAGCTGTTAGCATAACTTGCTTATCATTCGTTAAATATTTATCCTCTTGACTTTGCTTTATAATAGTGCGTATCACATCTTGCAGATGCTTATTTTCCCACCGTTTCATTTCTTTTAAAATACGCCTTCCGTCATCATTACAAGCCCGCAAATCTATAACACGAAGATCCTTCGTAACGCTCGCCTCTAAACTTGGATTTATATCAACTGAGACGTAAGCAAACACCTTTTCTTCTGGTTGATTGTAGAAAAATAACAGCCCACATAGAAAACAAGCAGCAAGTAATGATGCCGGCTTTAAGAAATAAGGGATTGAAAAACGAGATGCTCTTTGTTCTTGTTCTTCAAACGAGATTTCCTCTCCAATCATGCAAGAATCCCCTTTTCTTTTACACGTAATAAACTCTCCATTTGGTGTTAAAACAACTACGCTATGCTTTTTTATATCCATCACAATTCCTTTATTCATCATGCTTTTCTCCTCTTATGTAATCAAGAATATATGTATAGTTGTTTGCAAAAATAATACACATTGCAATAATGTATTTTCTATGTCTTTCCAACGTTTTACGACTTACCCTCACACGTGGTTCAATACGTTTGAGCGGTAACTTTTTCTTTCGGAACAGCTCCTCCATCATTTCCTCTTCCTTTATAATCATCTTTACAATTTCTATTAAGTGCTCTCGGGTGTCACGATGCTTAGGAGATTCTTTCGCAAGCTCTGAAAATGTGATTTTAAACTCAGCTAACACACTTTGAAAATGAAGAATTTCCTCCTTACGGTTACTATTGTCCATCTCTTTCATATACTCCGTAAGCGATACTTGCATTTCTAACATTTCCTCTTGCTCATCTTCTTTTAAAAAGACACGGTTATGCTTAGACTCCTTGCGTATATAATCAATTACATCTCTTTTTATAAGAAGATCAGCAA
Source organism: Bacillus cereus group sp. MYBK245-2 (assembly GCF_051916145.1). NCBI lineage: Bacteria > Bacillati > Bacillota > Bacilli > Caryophanales > Bacillaceae > Bacillus > Bacillus cereus group sp. MYBK245-2. Next base: position 78,516 of record NZ_JBQAGB010000017.1, read on the forward strand.
ACGCTAGAAAAGATTTCCCTTTTTTATATGAATACTGTTCAATTGCTTCGTTAAACGCAAACAATCCAATACTATATTCATCATCCTGTTCTGTAATATATCGGCGGCAGACAGACGAAATTGATTTTCTAATAAACGGCTGATACTGAACGATAAAGGCTTCCTTATCTTCTCCGTTGTTTTGTATGTTACATACGATATCTTCTATTTTCGGTTTTCTTAAGATCTTCATTACTAAACTTAACACTGGCGATCTCTCAGCCTCCCTCTGCTTTAAATAGAAAAATGGTCACTAAACAAGCGACCATTTAACCACATTTTGGTAGTGCTTTTCTTTGGTCTTTTCTTCTTGCTGTTAGTTTTATTTTTCAAATCTAACTTTTCCCAACGTTTTCTCTCGGTACTAAAGTTAATCCTATATTTTAAGGTACTTTCTTATTTTCTACCGTTCGTTTTGCTTATTCTTTTTCTATTTTATCGGCAATCCTTAAATAACTCTTCTCTATATAATTAGTAATTTCATCCTTTTATTTTGGACGCTCAACTTAATCTGGTAATTTTTATTAATACTTCAATATTCTTTCATAATCATTTTTCTTCTATCTTATTTTTCCACTATATATATTCGGAGGAAAACATAGTTTTATGGGGGTCAAAAAATATTTTTATAAAAAATACATATTTATTTCAAAAATAAAAACCATTGATTTGAAAAAGGACCAATCAATGGTTTTATTATCATATCTATTAAATTAAGTTGTGCTCTCATTATATATTAGACAATCAGCTGTTCTCACTATTTCCTATCGCTTTTCTCAAGCGTTACCTTTCTTGATTATCATAATATGTCTTATCTGCATATTTTCTATCATTTCCTTTTAGATAAGCTAAGATTACTTTTGGATTTTTAAGTAAAGCCCAGTCTCCATATGTATCAAATCTTCTGCATGAAGTTATCATGCCATTTTTAATGGTACCGAATTTCTTATTATTTCGCTTTCCCCATTCTTTTAACCGTTTCGCGAAATCTGCATCTTCTGCCATCAGCATGTTTTCATTAAATCCGTTAATTGCCATGAAATCTTTTTTATAGCACCAAAAAATCCCTACAGATATAGCTCCGTACTTAAAAAGTAAGGGGATTATTATTAACATTGCGGACAAAAATATTCCTAAAGATATTCTTTCGAACTTCCCATTTACCCCACCACCAATGTATTTACCTGAAGCTAAATATGTATCTACATTAGACAACATAGACTCTGTCATTATGGTATCAGCGTCTATAGTAACGATTATTTCTCCACTAGCTATTTTCGCCCCTGCATTTCGGATTTTAGATAAGTTTTTATCATTATTTTTTAATGTAATACAATGATAAGATTTTGCTATTTCCTCTGTTTTATCTGTGCAACGATTTAAAACAACTATAACTTCCGTTTGCTCTTTATATGCCTCTGATGCCTTTACAATGGAATCTAAACATTTTCCAATGTACTTTTCTTCATTATGTGCAGGAATTATAATAGAAAATTTCACATCTTTTTTCAAATTGCCTCCTGAAGGTTCGTTTGTCTCAGTCATAATATCCCCCTTATTTCATAAGATAAATATCTGTTATACATAACGTATATTAAAATTTATTAAGTTATATTATTAAAAAAGTAATTAAAACAATATGGACATCAAAAAGGCCAACAATGCAAAATTGTTAGCCTCTACTTTTCATATTCGTACCCTTTACTTCCTAACAACTGGAATCCACATTTCACCAAACACTAAACCATTTCTTTTTCCCATCTCAACCGTTGTATTTGGCCCACCAACATAGGCAAAATCTTTTGCATCTGGTAAAGCTTGACCAAAGGCGATGCCAGTCAGCTTATTGCTTAGCTCTTCAGCCGTTTTGTCTTCACCTTTCACCACTAAGTATTCTCCCTTAGGAAACTGAATCACTCTAGATTCTTCTTCTATTTGTGCTTCTGTCATAACACCAGCATAATACATCATCTTATTATTCACTGCTTCGCTCACAGAAAAAATGTATTCATTTGTAGCTAAAGCTTTTAAAGTATCCAGTCTTCCATCTTCTTTAACGGCCGACCAAAAGTCTTCCTTTTCTTTATTTATTCCCACAAAGTCTGTATAGTCACTTTTAATTTCAGTTCCAATACCTAGCACAATAAAGCTATCTTTTTCTTCAATCGTATAATTTTTCATATTCAAAACCTTCCTCTTTTTTTATTAATCAAACGATTTATCTTTTCATCTGATACGTTTATAATACCTTTAAACCATGTCAAAAAATGATACTGTTTAGGAGACCAAAATGAAAAAAGTTGAACGGATTAATACAATTATGCGGTATATCAACAACCGCTCCCACTTTACAATTTCAGAAATCATACGAGAATTTAATATATCACGATCAACAGCTATTAGAGACATTAGAGAAATAGAAGCTATGGGGATGCCACTTGTCGCTGAAGTTGGGAGGTCTGGTGGATATTTTGTCATGCATAATTCTATCCTACCCGTTGTTCGCTTTACTGATAACGAAGTGAAAGCTCTTTTTATTGCCTTTATGGCTACAAGAAATCAACAACTCCCTTATCTAAAGAGTCGGCAATCTTTAGCGGAAAAGCTACTAGGACTCATTTCAGAAACCCAGCAAGATGACCTTGTTCTTTTAAATCAACTTTTGCTTTTTGAAGGGACTAATCCTCATAACCCTGATCTACTTGAGCTTTCTGACCTTCCTCACCCTATGTTAGAAAAACTCATTCAAATCCTTCTTTTGGATAGATATTTATTGATTACTGTCAAAGAAGAAATCAAGTCTTATCCAATTTACCTATTACACCTTTATAAAGAAAAAAGCTATTGGATGATTGAAGGATTTGACTTAAAAGAAGAAAAGAAGCTGATGTTTCCTGTCGATGACCTCATCAATATCGAACCGTACACGCCCAAAAAGAGGTTACATAAGAAACAGATTTTAGAAAGACTGAGTAAGAAGGACGAAGCAATTAACCTTGTATTTGAACTTGGTCCGAAAGCAATTGCACAGTTCAAAAAGTACCACCCTTTCAAAGTTTCAATATCTTATACAAACCCTTACCAATCTACAGCTATTTTAAAAACATTTATCGATGTTCACAATTCCGATGAAGTGACAGAGATGACAAATTGGCTGCTTTTCCTAGGTAAAGATATTACAATTAGGGAAATGCCTGAAGAAGTATTAAAAGATTTACAAGAGCGGTTATGCTTATACACTCCATAAGCAGTGACTAGTTAAACCTCAAAATATTGAGTTTAGTTCGTTACCAGTTGCCCATATTTTCAAATACAATGAGTATAATACTGGTAAAAGACAAATAGAAAGAGCATATTTTGAAAAAAGTTTAATCAAAACATGCTCTTATGTCATCGAACTGCTCAACTAAAACAACGGCTAATCCACTAACCACCTCATATAATTTTTCTCAATAGCCTTACTATAATTGGTGTCTTTAATGTCTCCTTTATTAATGAATTTTTGTGTTTCATAAAATTACTGATCTGTTTTCGCCTATTTGGAACCATTAACAAAGGTAATCTACTAGGATTAAACCACCCAATTTTTGCAGTTTCAGGTCCATTATTTATTGGCTCTCCTCCTAGTAATCTCCCTGAAAATAAATGTTGCATATCATCGTATTGAGGCTGGTGATATTCTCCTATTTTACGCTCAATAACAATTATATAGCCTGTTTCTTCTTTAGTTTCTCTTATAGCACACTTCTCTAACTGTTCATTTTCTTCTAGTCTTCCCCCAGGCAAATCCCAGATAGGATAATCATTTCGTTTAACTAGTAATATTTTTCCTTCATTATTATCAACAATAGTAAAGCACCCTGTGGTTTTTGTAGTATTCATTATAAATATGCTCTCCTTAACTTACCCAATTGCCAATCAACTAGTGTTTCTCTATATCTAAAAAATTTTCCTTCTCGCTGAATGAAATGGACCATATAAAAAGAAAAGCACGGCCCCCCCCCCCGTACTTTTCTAAACATATATATCATTCCGATAAATTAAGTCACCTCGATACTTACCCTAACTGACGTTTAAATGCTTTGCTAGCGAAAAAGTAAGAGATAATCATTATACCTATGCACCAAGTGAGCGCAATCCAAATATCGTTACCAACAGTTCCTTCATATAATAGAGCACGAATCGCATTCACAATTGAAGTGACAGGCTGGTTTTCAGCAAATGCACGAACAATTTTTGGCATCGTTTCGGTAGGTACGAAGGCCGAACTAATAAATGGAAGAAAAACGAGTGGGTACGAATATGCTGTCGCCCCTTCCATAGACTTCGCTTTCAGCCCTGGAATGATAGCTAGCCATGTGAGCGATAACGTAAACATTCCTAGTATCCCAGCTACTGCAAGCCAATCTAGCATATTCGCACTGGAACGAAAGCCCATTAAGAGTGCAACAAGAATAACCACCACGATAGTAAGTACATTAGCAACAAGAGAGGTTAATACGTGAGCCCACAATATCGATGAGCGCTTAATAGGCATCGTAATGAAACGTGCCATTAGCCCACTCTTTACATCCGTAAATAGTCGCACGGAAGTGTAAGCTACACCGGATGCGATAGCCATTAGCAAAATTCCCGGCAATAAATAATTAACGTAGTTTTCTGTTCCTGTTTGTATTGCGCCGCCAAATACGTAGACAAATAATAGCATCATCATAATCGGTGTAATCGCTACTGTAATAATTGTATCAGGACTACGCATAATGTTACGCATTAAGCGCCCTAGTAATACCCCTGTTTTGCTTTTCATTTACATCTCCTCCTTTTTACCGATAATCGCAAGGAAAATTTCTTCCAATGTCGGCTGCTTCTCGATATACTCCACTTTAGCTGGTGGGAACATCTCTTTCAGTTCAGTAAGAGTACCTGTCGTAATAATTTTTCCGCCATGTAAAATAGCGATACGGTCAGCCAGTTGTTCTGCTTCCTCCAAGTATTGAGTTGTGAGTAAGATCGTTGTGCCGCTACCAGCAAGTTCCTTCACTGTATCCCAAACTTCAATCCGCGCTTCCGGATCAAGCCCAGTCGTTGGTTCGTCAAGAAAAATAACTGCTGGCGCCCCGATCAAACTCATTGCGATATCAAGCCGGCGCTTCATCCCACCTGAATACTGATCTGCCCTCTGATTAGCTGCACCAGTCAAGCTAAATCTCTCAAGCAAATTGTCAGCGACTTGTGCAGGATTGGAAACTCTGCGTAACTTAGCAACCATTATCAAGTTTTCTCTCCCAGTTAACATGCCGTCTAAAGCTGCGAACTGCCCTGTCAAACTAATACTTTGACGAACATGATCTGGTTGGCGCTTAATATCAAATCCGCAAATACTTCCTTCACCGCCATCTTGTTTCAGTAGCGTCGAAAGGATGTTGACTATTGTCGTCTTTCCCGCTCCATTTGAGCCTAGCAGCGCGAAAATTTCTCCACGCTGCACCTCAAAATCCACTCCCTTTAAGACTTCTTTATCTCTAAAAGCTTTTTTTAACCCTTTTACAGAAATCGCTGCATTACTCATACTTTTTCCCCCTTATAAAATTAAATTACCTGCACCCTCTATTTAGTACCACTGATAATCTGTATTACTTAGTAGCGGTTTAAAAATATAACTGAATAGCGATGGCGTTAGTTCACATTTATGACCAGCTAATCAGTCGGTATTACTTGTTGCATTTATTTTTTTCTCAATTTCTTCATAATACTTTCATTCAAATCTTCACGATACTTAGAAACATATGTTTTAGCGTTTGCCACTAGTTCGTCAGCAAAGGATGCCACGTCTTCCCCAGTAATGTCTAGCACTTGTCTGCCTTCCGCTGCACCGGCTTCAAACAAATCGATTAATTCATACTGTATGTGCAGCATATCCATCCCGTTACCGGCTGAAAAATTCCACATGTAGTTTTGAATTTTCTTAAACACAAACTGATAGTCCTCTGGCAATGCTGCAACACGTGCCATCATCATTTTGTACTCTTTTTTATCACCAATTAATTTTTTGAACATTTCCAACATCTTATTTTCCTCCTTTTTTATAAAGCAGACAAGAAACTCTCCAAATATGAGCCGGAACATTTTATATTATGAAGCTAGTTTGACTTCAAGACGTTAATTTTTGACGATACAAAATCCCATTTTTTCCAAAACAATTCAAGTTCCTGACGTCCAGCTTCATTTAATGAATAAAACTTACGAGGTGGTCCCATATCTGATGGTTTCTTTTCAATATTCACAAGCTTTTTCTTCTCTAATCGTACGAGGATGGTATAGACCGTTCCTTCCACGACTTCAGTAAACCCAAGATCATTCAGGTGGCGAGTAATCTCATAACCATACGTTTCACGGCGGCTAATGATTTCCAGCACACACCCTTCCAGTGAACCTTTCAGCATTTCAGTTAAATTTTCCATGTTCTGATCCTCCTTTACCCCCTATTCTGTCTGACTTATATTCAGTATTACAGAGTACTAAGGCGAATTTTTTACTGAGTAGCTTTTTTGAATTCATACTATTCAGTATCACTTATTATATCTACATTGTATGACTAAGTAGCGATAGATGTCAACTAATTTTCAATTTTTTTCTAAAATCCGCAATTACCTATTGTCTACTGAAAATATTTTGAGAAACAACACTACTCAGTATTGCTTATTACAAGTATATTGTATGACTAGGTAGCGATGAATGTCAACTCGATTTTTATATTTTTTCTAAAATCAACTATTTCAGAATGCGTATAAATATTAATTCCTTTTCCTTCCGTTTGCTTTAATAGTTCTTCTAACGCAAATAAATTATGGCCTGTAACTACAATAACTTTACCTTCTACATGGTTTTGTGTAATTTGAACAGGCTCTGGCACACCAAAATGATTCGTATGTGCCTCATCTAACAACTCCATTACTCGTAAAGCTGATTTCCCAACTTTCATAGCCATATCAATATGTTCTCGTTCATTAAAGTTAGAATTTGTTAATGTCATATACAGCGCTTCTTGCGTTGTAGCATCTACAAAAGCATCCGTATAGCCTAACTGAGCAGCATGTGTGCGATAAGCCGCAATTCCTTTTAACCCAAACACAATCGTATCTTGTAAACTTGCAATTGTTTCATTTTTACCGCACACACCTATTACTTTACATCCGCCTGTTGGCGTTTGTTCACATTGATAACAAAACATATCATCCCACCCTCTCCCAATGATTGCTTACAAACTAAGGATAATACCCATTGAGAAAAAAGGATGTGATATCAATCACAATAATATATAAGAATTTGTGACAGTTCACATTGTCGACATAATATTCTTACTGTATCCTGATATTCATACTTGCACATGATTTATTTGCATCATATATCAGTGCACTTTTAAGGAATACAAATATCATATCCACCTAACATTTCACAAAATTTTCCTTACTGATGGTACAATTAAAGTTATGGAGGGATAATATGATGGTTTACTACAGAACACTGTTTCTTATACTCGGTATTGCAGTATTTCTGTTTCTTATGGCTGGGTCACGAAAAATTAGAAATAAAAATCTTTCATTCGTATTGATCGCTTTAGGGATAAATATACTTGTAAGCCCAATGGCACTTTTTATAGGGGGGATGGCAACGGATTCTCCATATAGTACTGCACTTGATTTTTGGAAAGGATTTTTCTTTATTCAAGGAATACCTCTTTTCTTACTACTTATAGCTTTCATTTGGTGGCTTAATCGCCCGCCAAAAGTAATAGCTCCAAGGAGTATTGAAAAAGACCTTGAACAAAATAGTAAAAGCACTAAGAAAAAAAGGACACGAGGTCGTCCAATTACTGCCTTACGTATTGTAATTCCAATTATTTTAGTAGTAGGCTGTTTGTCTTACATTTTGTATTTACAGGACATTACACTTAAGAAAAGTCATTCTCCAAATAATAAAAATACGATTAAAGTAGTGAAAATAGATTCAGACTCTTCTCATGGTTCCTATCCCGTCAGAATTAAATACGGCTTATGGGAACATTTTGACATAAGTATTGCAAATGAGGGAGAACGTCTCGATTCCTCAAACGTTTTCGTAGATTGGAAAAACGATTATGAAGCAACGATAACACTACGAGGAAAAGAATCCGTACCTGAAGTTGTGGAATTTAATGTATCAAATAAATCCAATGGTCCTGTTTTTAAGAAGGTACAAAAAGTGGTCAGTTCCTTTACCTTTCAAAAAAGTGAATCTCCAAATTTAATAAATATTATCGAGCTTAGAGAAACAATAAAATCAAAAGGACCAAGTCCTAGTTCAACTGTAAGAATCTATTATGGGAAAAGAGGTAGCATTTTAGAAAAATATAAAGAGGTCACTCTTAAGGAAATGTATACGACAGACAACTTCAATATCAATTGGAGAAACGATGAACAAGTACAAGTAGAAGTAATAGAGGAAAATGTAGTAACGGCTACCATCGTGATTGATTTGTCAAAATGAATTTATTTTTCACATGTTATAACTGTGTTCTATCCGGCACACGAGAGATACATAGCATTTATAAATGAATAGATTTACAGACATGATGAACCGCCCCTTTCTTTACAATACATTTACATTATCTTAACATTGTTTACATTATTTATATGATATATTTATATAGAATCTACTTTATAAATTTCATGTACATTGTTATCTTTATAATCTCTGATTTAATTAATAAGAGATTATGTTATATTTTTATACCAGGGGTGAATGAGGATGACTGAAACTTTAAAAACACTTATAATGCTTGATGCTACTTACGTTGTTATCGCAATTATGACGGTACTGGTATTTGTATACTTGGAATTAAAATCTCAGTAACGTATGCGGACTTCGCATTTAAATATAGTTAGAAGAAAGCGAGGAGAAAATTGTTTCTCCTCGCTTTTTTTATTTCAACAAATCCAATGTATGTAGAAGTAAATCTCTATCCCCTACTCCCCCATGACCAGGCACTACTGAATTGATGTTTCCATATCGCTTCAGCACATTCTCAATCGATATAGGCCATTCATTTACATAGGCATCTGCAACGTTTCCTAAATCTTTCGAGGACGCAGATTTAACTAAACAGCCTCCAGCTAAAATGTTATATTGCGGTAACCACACGACGATATTATCTTCTGTATGTCCTTTCCCTGGATAAAATGTTTCTACTTTCATATTTCCAAACTTTAAATTCGTAATGGTTTGTAAGTCTCCAAGCGGTTCTTCATATCCACTTTTCTTTGCTAGTTCCGCAGTTAGTACTGTACTATGCGCTTTAATGCCTCTTTCTTTCAATGTTTTCATTCCACCAATTCGATCAGCGTGTGCATGTGTAATAATGACATCTGTTACGCGCTTCTGAAATTTCTTTTCTACCATTTCTATTAGTTCCTTCGTTAATTTGTCATCCCAAGAAGAATCAACAAGTACTAACCCCTTTGAAGTAGTAAGAACTAAACCGTTCGAAGGAACTGCTTCTCCGTTAAAATAACCTAACTCCGTATGAACCCATACATTTTTGTTTAACTGAGAAATCGAAATAGTTCCTGCCTCATTTTTTATTACTTTTTGCTCTAGCTTTTGTTCCGCTTTCACAGAAGAAATTGTACTAACAAATTGAGTTGTTCCTAGTAAACTAACACATACCCCTAATTTTAATAATGTATTCTTTTTCATTTTCTCCACCCTTTCTTTCAAACGAAATAGTTACTACCTATAATAGACAATTCATCTTCAGTGTTTGTTTCATCTTTTCTTACATATTTTTCATACCATTAATAAAAAGCGCACAAAATTTTGTGCGCTTTTTAACTTCCCTTTTACCATTCACGTTTTTTATTTATCATCATTTTTTCCTCAAACGCCTTCTCTAAATCAATTTCTAACTTGTTTGCTAAATCACATACATTCCAAATTACATCAAACATTTCTAAACCGATTTCTCTTTTTGCATCTTGTATTTTATCGCGCTTTAATATAACTTCCGCTAATTCCCCTAATTCCGCCATTGCATACATTGTACGCTCTTCAATTGTTGTATCTTGAAATCCTTTTTCTTCACTGAAATTTGATACATATCTCTGGAATTCCACAATATTCATACTTAATCCCCCTTCATGATACATACTCCATTTTCTATTACACTTATATTTTGTTAAATTATAACATTCATACTATAATTGATTTATAGCCCTTTAACGGAGGTGTTCTCAATGACTCTCTTCGCTTCCCCATCATTATTCATACTAGCAATCATTTCATTTGCACTAGCTTATTTCATCGGAGTAAAACAATACACTTGGCTCTTATCAGGATTCAATGAACGCCGCGTGCTTGATAAAGTGAAGTTATCAAAAATAGTTGGTCTTTATAATTTAACTGCTGGTGTTATCGCCACAATTAGTAGCGTCTTCCTTACCCCTAATGTAAAAATCGTATTTCCCATCATTATAATTGGCCACGTTATAATCGCTGCTTATGTAAATACACGCATGGTCCAATAAAAAAGACCATCCAAACGGATGATCTTTTTTATAATTTATCAACATATTGCTTCGCTTCTAGTAAAGAAAACCCAAAAACTTCTCTTACTCTCTTAACTGCTGTAACTGTTTTTCCTTCCTCCATAAGCTGGCGTAACTCTTTATTAATTTCAGGTTCTCTATCTACAATTCCCATTTCTTTCGTAATTAGCTGTAATCTATCTTCCATCCTCTTTAAACGCGCATCCGTTTTCTTTTCAATTTTATTTAATTTTTCAACGATATAAATAAACCCAAAGATCGCTATCGGTATGATCATCCAAAACTCCATGACTATCCCTCCTCATTAGCTTTCATTTGTTTTATTTCACTAACTTATGTAAATTTTACCATTATAAACATTTAATGTATAATAGTATTATACAACATTGTTGATAAACCTTTTATTTCAGGGGGACACTTTATGAAAAGATTTTTAAATACGCTACTACAATTTGTAGTTCTTTCAATTGCACTACATGTATTATTTGATATCGTTGGCTGGCTTGTTTTCAAAGCGCCAATTCAAAACAAACAAATCATTATTTCCTTACTAACAACCTCATGGCTTATGTACATGTACCGAGACAAATTTTTTAAAACATTCACTTCGAATTAACGAAAAAACTTCATCGATAAAAGATGAAGTTTTTTCTTTTTCTCCCCATTTACTACTGTATAATAGAACTAACATTCTGTCTTTTTAAGAAAGGAGTCACTATGAACTTAAAAAGTAACAATATATACGAGAAAATGAAACAATATTCCGTTGCAGGTTTAAGCCTTGCCGTTATACGTGATGGTAAACTAGATGAAACAACTGTATTCGGAACACTTGAAACTGGAACAAATAAAACTGTCACTACGAATTCTATATTCAATTCTTGCTCAATTAGTAAATTCATCACTACAATGCTCGTACTAACGTTATTAGAACAAGAAATTGTGCATTTAGATGAAGACGTAAATGATAGACTCACATCTTGGAATATTCCTACCAATCTATTTACCTCACAGAAAAAAGTCACGTTGCGAAATTTATTAAGTCACCAATCTGGAATCATTGATCCTCCTAATAGCTTTAAACATTATACACTAGCTCAAGGGCAACCAAGCATGTCTAAACTCCTTGCCGGTAAAACACCATATTGCTCCGTACCGATAGAAATAACTTATAAACCGGAAAGTGAATTTCACTACTCTGATGCAAACTTTTGTATTATCGAACTACTACTTGAAGATATAACTGGAAAATCATTTAACCTTTTACTAGAAGAATATATATTTCAACCACTGCAAATGAAGAATAGTACCATCTTCTCTCCTGAAGACATAGATAAAACCGATGCTTTTGCTTGCGGGCATAATAAAGATGGCACCGTTACAAATGAGAAGTATCCATTCTATCCATTCGCAGCTGCTTCAGGTATTTGGACAACACCAACTGACTTATCAACTTTATTAATTGAAATCATTCATTCCTTACAAGGAAAGGGTAAACTAAAACTTTCTCAAAAATTAATACAAGATATGCTTTCTCTTCAAGGTTGCTCAAAATGGACTGGACTAGGTGTTTTTCTAGATGATTCTAACGAAGACTTACAAATGTATTCACTTGGGTGGGGCGTTGGATTTCAATGTATGATGGTAAGCTACCCATACCGAGGGAATGGCGCTATTATAATGACGAACGCTGACTTAGGTGTTCATCAAATGGAAGGGATTATTGGTAAGGTTATCGAAGGGTTAGATTTAATATAAGTAGTTCCATTAAAATGTATATTATCCTTAAAAAGGAATAGGGAGCCCACTATTCCTTTTCTAAATTTGTATAATAAATTATTTTCTCCTCAATTTTCCTTAAATGTTTTTGCAATTGCTCCATATGATCTAAAACATTTTCTTTATGATTTTCTAGCAATATCCGCCTTTCTGTAGCAGTAATATCTCCCATAACACGAAGATTTGAAAACTCTATCATTTCCTGTATGGACATCCCCGTTTCTCTTAATCTAATAAGAAATTCAATCCACGCTAAATCTACCTCACAATATACACGATACCCTGATTCATTACGCTTAATATTTTTAAGTAAGCCTATTTTCTCATAATAGCGTAATGTATGCGTACTTAAATTTGTTAATTCTGCTATTTGTTGAATAGTATACATTTTATCCATATCTCAATTATACACTTATAAAAAATTCCAACAAATTTTTTACAACCCCATTGCTTTAGAGCGCACTCAAAGGTATACACTTCATTTATAAACATTAAATCTTAAAACAGGAGATGAAACTATGAACAATGAAAGATACGAAAATGGTTGGGACACATTAAAAAATATCGATGGAAACGCTGGGACACAGGTTATTGAATCCTTACAAGATATCGCTCCTGATCTCGGAAAATATATAGTAGAGTTTGCATTTGGTGATATTTATTCCAGAGGTACATTAGATTTAAAACAAAGACAACTTGTAACAATTTCTTCTTTAACATCACAAGGTGGATGTGAACCACAACTTACTGTTCATATTAACGCCGCTTTAAATGTAGGCTTATCAACTAATGAAATTGTTGAATCTATTATTCACTGTGTTCCTTATACGGGATTTCCACGTGCCTTAAATGCTATTTTTGTCGCAAAACAAGTCTTTCAGAGTAGAAATCTGCAAGTAAATTAAAAAACAAGCTGGTACACCCAGCTTGTTTTTTTTATATAACATTTTTCGCAACAATTTTTATATGTTCTGGTGCAATAATCTCCGTTATACTTTCTTGGAAATCTTCCTGCAACATTTCTTCAATATGTTCTAACTGCACTTCAACGTGTGTGCATTCTAGAGTATGTATGTTCAATAGTGCATAATGATCTTTTTTCTTAATTACTAAATATTGATTTTCCTCTGTCACAAGTACAGAACCTAATCGGACTCCTAGTAGGCGTTGATCATCAAATTTCATAATAACTTCTCCTTCCCTCATATAAATGTAATTACCATTTGAATAATTACATTTACGGAAATGCATCTCATGTAAAATATACCATAATCTACTAAAATATAAATATGATTTTTTCTTTTAATAAAAATCCCTGTTCTTTTATATATTTCGATACAAAAAACTTTCTCAACATAAAATTAGAATTTTCAGTTTTTATTCTCGTGAAAATCTATTATAATAAAGTTAATAAATGTTTGACCTCTCCTAATTCATGTACATATGGATGATCAGTAGTCGCTGCTACTGATCTATTTTTTGATTTCAGAAAGCAAATACGTCGCATCCTTTCCTACACAGAACCCCTTTGAGATTACCACGGTAATCCTCTTACTGAACTGATTCTCTTTCCCTGATTAGGAAACCCATTCTCATTCACTGCCTTTTTTACTTCAATCCATTTATAATTGGAAACAAAATCGGTTGACCACATAAAGCTTTCTACACTATATGTATCCATAATTTTGTTTTCTGATACACTTACCGCTTTTTTCTGTATTTCTATTTATCCATTATGAGATTCAATATCTGCTCAAAATAGAAAAGAGCAGTTTACCATAAAGTAAACGCCCCTTCATTCTACTTTCCCGGTCTTTAGTGCCTGTGCCCAATCATACCTTTCCTGTTGAACAGCCAATCCAGCTGCTTCTTCCCAATTATAAGAAACTGAAATTTGTTCAATTATCCATTCTCCCGAAACTTTTTCTATCACTACATATTTTGCATGCGGAGTTCCTGATTCCATTTTATGCATAACAGGTAACTCATCTTTGTATGCTGGAAGTCCTACACTCCCTGGATTTATAACGATTTTTCCGTTTGCTAAATACACAACTCTAGGGATGTGCGTATGACCGCATACTATTATTTTTTGCTCAACATTTTGGAGTTGATCCATTATATTTTTTTCACTCTTTAATACTGCACCATTCTCGTCCATCTCTTCTAGTAAATACACCTCATCTGAAGTTGGCGTACCATGACAAAATAAAATATCGTCTACAATATATTGTGAAGGATGTTGTTGTAACCAATCTATATGATTTTCTGTTAATTGATTTTGGACAAAAGTTAGTGTAGCAGACTGCCCTTGTATAGGTTCCCAAAGCATGCGATCACAGTTACCCTTAATATGTATCATCTCGTTCTTCATCAATATTTCAATTGTCCCTAAAGGATCTAACGGCCCATACACGCTATCCCCTAAATTTATTATCATTTCGACCTTGCGACGTTCAATATCTTCTAATACCCCTTTTAATGCGTGACTGTTCCCATGAATGTCTGAAATTATAGCTATTTTCATCTAAACCCCTACTTTACTATATTATTTATAAACATCTGCCGCCAATTCTCTCAAAACTTCCACATTTACCACTTCAAAGCATCCATTATTTTTACTTATTATCTCTTTATCACAAAAAATATTTAATGTACGTAATAAGTGTCGATAACTCGTCCCTAACAATTCCGCTGTTTCCGTTAAATTCCCACTAAATACGATTCTATTTCCGTGCTGTACTGCCCGTTCTCCTGCTGCTAACATGTAACTCGCAAGTCTATTTTCAAGAGGATATAGTAAATTAATTGTACTATTTTTTGAAAGCCGATTTAACTTATGCGCTAACGATCCGCAAATACATCGTAAAAATTTCGCATCATGAAATAGTTGATTTCTCACTTTCCCTAAAGGCAAACCAACACAATATGAATCTGCCATCACTTGTACGTTTGAAGTTGTCTTTTGAGAATGAATTAACTCCACATCTCCTAACAGCTGCAAGCTATCATAAAAGCATAATAATACAGATTTCCCGTTACTTAATGTATTAAACGCTTTCGCTTTTCCTTCAACGAAGAAAAATAAATAATCTATCTCTTCATTTTCTCTACAAATAAACTCATTCTTCTTAAAAAATATAAGTTCCATATATGGTTTCATATCATTACTAAAAAATGAGTCAATATTATTTTGTTTCATATACTCTGCTAATTTAATAGAATTACATATTTTCTTCATAGTTCCCCCGCCTTTACAACTACTCCCCATTGTAATCAAAATTTTCTCCTTCCACTATGACATATGTCATAGTAATTCACAATTTCAGCATGATACAGTCATTACAAATATGAAATATAAAGGGGATATTACATTGTATAACTTTCTTTCTGTCTTTATTGGCGTGCTTATCGCCGTTATGCTTCCATTGAATGGGATTTTATCTGAGTTAATTGGCAAGTATACAGCAAGCGTTGTCATTCACCTTGTCGGTTTGATTGCAGTTATTTTCGTTTTAATCATAAACAAACATAAAATTCATTTCAATAAAGGGATTCCACTTTTTCTATATAGTGCTGGAGCGATTGGGGTATTCACTGTTCTTTTTAATAATATAAGTTTCTCCGTCCTTGGTGCCTCTATTACGATCGCATTAAGTTTACTCGGTCAATCCATTGCTTCCATCGTTATTGATCATTTCGGTTTATTAGGAATGAAAGTTGCTAAATTTGAAAAGAAAAAACTAATTGGATTATGTTTCATCTCTTCTGGAATTATAATCATGACAATTTATTAATGGGGGCAAGAAAATGTTATATATTACGATCGCTATTTTAGCTGGTGTTTCTATCGTTGTTGCTAGAATTATTAACGCGAATTTAGCAAAGAAAATTGGGAATTGGGAAGGCACGTTTTTTAATTATATTACTGGCTTATTTTTCTCTATGTTATTTTTAATTTTCAGTTCAGATTCAATGTATATTCCAATGCATACGTTACAATCCATACCTATCGCTGTATATTTAGGCGGATTAGTAGGGGTTATCGTTATTTCATTATCGAACTATATCACTCCTAAAATATCAGCATTTTATTTAACGTTACTCATCTTTATCGGACAGTTATTTGCAGGGACTATCATTGATTTCTTCCTGACAAATGAACTCTCAACTGGAAAGATTATCGGCGGTGTTTTCGTATTAATTGGGCTTACTTACAATTTACTCGTTGATCGCCCTCTTAAAACTGTTAAGAATAGCCACGTTCAACTATAATACTTTACGCTTACCTATCATATATTAATAGAAAAGCTCTTCATACGAAGTAATAGAGAGGAGAATATTCTATTAAGAAAATTATTTTACTGCTTTGTAGCACATTGATTATTTGTGGAATCGTATGGTTTATAAACTCTGGAAAATCTATTCAAGATCTCTATACAGCAAATAAGCCCAAGAAAAAAGCTACTATTATTTCCACTCAAAGGGATCCAAATGAGCCCCCTGTCTTTTTAGGAAAACAGGAAATAAAAGATATACATGTCGAATCCATTAAAACAAAAAAGGATCTCTTCCTCACAAAAACAGATGAATTAAAAACGTTTATTAATAGTATGGATACCGCAAAAAAAGGAAAATTAACATTAGATGAAGAAGGATCAGATTTAATAGATTGTGATATGTGGATTACTTTCGAAGATGGAACTTATAAAAAATATTTCATATGGGTAGTTGATCATCACAATAACGAAGTGATGATTGCTCAGCAAGATACTCCTGATGATGTAAACCTAACGTACTATCAATTAAATGAAGATAGTTCCAAAAAAGTTTATAACTTATTTAAAAAAATTATTTAAACGAAAAAGTCATGAGCACGTGAGCTCATGACTTTTTGCACTATACATATTCAGGAAACACTTTACAATCCTTTTCCTGTTCTATATCATGTCCAAAGAAAATAATTGGTTTTTCTTTTGTCACAACTTCTTTTAAACGTTTAATTGAAGATAAAGCTAATTCCGAATCAAATCCCGCAAACGGCACTTCATCTTCAAAATTCTCTTTCGTATAAGATGCATCAATCGTTAATAATACAGGACCGTTTTTTTCCGTCTCAATTAATAATGACTGATGTCCTGGAGAATGTCCTGGTGTATACAATAACCGAACACCAGGTACCACTTCATAATCACCTTCAATAATTTTGTAGTTTAAATTTGGCAGTATACACTCTTTCAAATATTCCTCTCTATACTGTGCCGCCTCATATTCAGCACGTTGTATAATGATTGGCGTATTCAAAAAAGCACCATTTCCTCCTGCATGATCAAAATGCAAGTGCGAACTAATAATATATAGGAGATCATCTGGCTCATACCCTGCACGTTTTAAAATAGTTACAATTCTATCTTCTTCAGTCATTTTCGGTAAAATCTGTCCTTCTGCAAATGTACCGTTAAAAAGCCCTTCATTATTAACTGCACTTTCTGGCATACCTGTGTCTACTAAAATAGGACCTTCTTCCGTCTCCAAAAGATAACACCAAACCGGCAAGTTTAATAGTTTTCCCGGTGTTAACGCACTGTTAACAGACGAATGATCCAACATACAACGACCTGCTGGGATGAAATAAAGTTTCTTTACTGTCATTATGTATCCACCTTTACATTTAGTTTTGGATAAAGTTCACAGTAAAAAATTCCCCCTGCTAGAAATAAACTCCTTCCCTTCCTTCACTGTTTCAGCTATTATTTTTGATTCATTCACAAATTCTCCTTACATTGTTAATTACTATTCATTATTTTCCTAAAAACCAAGCGTAATAAAACAACTGTTTGTATTTTGAAATATACAAAGGATGCACACTTAACCGAATGTTACATAAAAAAACGACTACCTACATGTTGAGAAAAGGAGTCGTTTTTTTATTTATCCCGCATTAACGGGCAGCCTGATTGGTGAGGGCTGATAATCAGTGGGGGATGCCCCCAGTTGCACTTTATTATTGCTCTTTATGTGTGGCGAGCTGAGATGATAAAAGGTAATATGCTATTGTTTTTCCACTGTAATATTTCCGTTATGTGTATTTAATTTAATTACATTTTCTCCTTTTCCAATAACAGTATTTCCATTATATTTATCAAGGATATTCGCTCTACCATTATCAACAGCAACATTAAATTGAACATTAGTTGGTTCTTTTTCAGTTTCAATATTAATTTTTCCATTGTGAGTCGTAAAATTGAGATTTCGATCCAGTTCATTCGTTTTCAGAGTAAGACTTCCATTTTTAGTTTGCCCCTCTATTTCACCTTCAACATGGTCTAGCATTATTCGTCCGTTGTTCGATTTCACATGAATATTTTGTGCCAATACATCTTTGAAATCCATAATTCCATTGTTTGTTTCCGCGATAATTTTTGGCGAATTGATTTCTCTTAATTCAACACGTCCATTGCTTGTATTGATATTAAAATTTGTTGCGTTTAGTTTTTTAGCAGAAACATAGCCATTATTATTGGAAACTTTTAATGATTCATATTGTTTTTCAGGTAGATACACATTTAATGTTAATGGCGCCCACACTTCAGAAATATTAAAGTTGAACCAACTCTGTTGTTTTTCTTTATAAGAAATAAGAAGCGTTGAATCTTTCTCATCCGTAGCTAATGTTCTTTTTACGTTTGGATTAACCTCACCATCTAATTTTACTTTCACGTTACTACCTGTTGTAGGGTTGATGTTAACACGAACATTATTCGTATCGATAATGACGCTTGACACATTATTATTAATGACCTTTTCTTCTGAAATTGGTACCGCATCAATTGAACGATAAGTGAATAAACTTCCGATAATACCAATAATGAAAATAATACCTGCAATGATTGAGAAACTCTTCTTATTTATCATGCTTCAAACCACCTTTTACTAGTGCTATATTGAACTTTAAATAACGAACAAATCCTTTCGTTGCTAGCTTCGTTAAAAATAACATAGCAATAACAATGAAATATCCAAGTCCACAAAGTGCTAAAGAAACGAAAAGATTAAATAACAAGAATGTATTTGGATGTATAATCGTATCAACTAAAACAAGTAATGGTGCACCTAAAAATGAGATACCTAGAACCCAACCTGAAAAAATCAATGCCGCTAATGTAATTGCAGGTGCAAGTACGATTAACAAATTGAAAAAACCTAATCCAATTACTGCCCAAATTGCACGAAAAACATTTCCTGTTGTTGCACTTGTTGTTACTTTCTCAATATGATAATCTGCTAATAACTCTTTGGCGATTTGAGCTGGAAAACCTAATGAAGCTACAATTTCTTCTTCACTTTTCCCTTCCTCTAATCCGAAAGTAAAATGTTCTTCATAATCTTTTAAAATATCTGCACGCTCTTTTTCAGATAACCTTTTTAGAGATGCATTTAATTGTTGTAAAAATTCATTTTTCGTCATTACTTACACCTTCTTTTATTAATTGATTGACACCTTGTGAGAACTCATTCCATTCCCTTAAAAGTTGGTACAAATACGTTCTACCTTTATCCGTCAGCGTATAATACTTCCTTGAAGGACCTTCTGAAGACTCCTGTAAATACGTTGTAAAATATTCTTCTTTAGTTAATCTACGCAGTAGAGGATAAACAGACCCTTCTGATATTTCAATTCGATTGGAAATACTTCGAACTAATTCATACCCATAACGGTCTTGCTTATCAAGTAAGACAAGAACACAAAGTTCTAAAACTCCTTTTTTAAATTGTACATTCAATATTCATTCACCCTATTCTAATTGATGTTCACTACTATTTATTATCCAGTACTGTTTTATAATAAGTAACCACAAGTATAATATAACACTTGGTATTGTTCATTGCAAGGTACACTGGAAAAATAAGTATAACTTTCATCCGACGCCTATAAAATCAAAACGATGGCGGATCCTCTCCAGTTACACGGTACTACATGATGCTGAAACAGGCCTTTTACAAAATAGAAAGGACTTAACTTTTTTACATAATGACACTCCACCTACTATAATAAAAGAGTAAATGACTCTTACTTTAATGGAGGGAATACAAATGAAAGCAATTGGTTTACATGAATACTTACCTATTGAAGAAGAAAACAGTTTAATTGATCTAGAAGTTGAAAAACCTGTTGCCACAGGAAGAGATATACTCGTTAAAATTAACGCTATTTCCGTTAACCCAGTTGATACAAAAGTCCGCTCTCCGAAAGATAAAAAAGAAGATGTAGCGAAAATACTTGGCTGGGATGCTAGTGGTGTTGTCGTGCAAACTGGCGAAAGTTGTACGTTATTTAAAGAAGGCGATGAAGTGTTTTACGCTGGAAGCATTACGAGACAAGGTACATATAGTGAATACCACCTCGTTGATGAAAGAATCGTTGGTAAAAAACCAAAAACGTTAAGTGATGCTGAATCTGCAGCACTTCCGTTAACAGCTATTACAGCTTGGGAAGGTTTATTCGAACGTTTAGGTATTGATTATAATAAGAAAGATACGAACTCCTTTAAAAACATTTTAATTATAGGCGGTGCTGGTGGTGTAGGTTCAATTGCCATTCAACTTGCGAAATGGGCCGGACTAAATGTTATCACAACTGCATCCCGCAATGAAACGATACACTGGGTTGAGAAATTTGGTGCTGATTATATCATTAACCATCACCAACCTTTACAAGAACAAATAGTAGAGTTTGGGCTAAAAGATGTAGATTATATTTTCTGCTTAAACAATACAGATCAGCATTGGCAAGCAATATGCGACCTCATTAAACCACAAGGAAAAATATGCTCTATCGTAGAAAATGAACACCCTCTTGAGATGGGCATTTTAAAAAGTAAAAGTGCTACATTCGTTTGGGAGTTTATGTTTACAAAAGCGATGTATGAAACTGGAGACATGATCACGCAGCACGAACTATTAAATAAAGTAAGCGAACTACTAGATGAAGGCATTTTAAAGACTACTTTAAATGAAACATTCACACCAATTAACGCTGAAAATGTAAAGAAAGCACATGCACTGCTTGAAAGCGGCAATACAATTGGAAAAATCGTTTTAGAAAAGTTTTAATAACAAAAAGTCCGATTTCCAAATGAGAAATCGGACTTTTTTACTATCTTTATTTATTTGAAATCTCTTGATCATTTGGAACATCTAACGGAGGTCGTTTCCCTATTCCGAAAGCATAGAAACTACTTGTTACGATAGCTAAGAAAACAATACCTACAACTAGTGAAATACGCGTATCATCGTTAAACCACATTCCGATTAATACCATAATTAAAAAGGCAATCGTCAAATAGTTTGTAACAGGAGCAAATGGCATTTTGAACGGATGATCTTTCATCTCTGCTCCTTTTTCTTTTCTAAAATTAATTTGACTAATTAAAATGACAAACCATGGTACCATACCAGGAAGTACACTCGCACTATATACATATACGAATAAATTTTTCGGTGCGATATAACTTAATACAACACCGACCGCTAAACCGATAATTACGCCAACTGTTCCGAATAAAGGCACACCATTTCCAGAAAGTTTCGTAAAATATTTCGGTGCTTGTCCATTTACACCTAACGTATATAGCATACGACCAGCACTATAAATACCACTATTACAACCAGACATTGCTGCTGTAATAACAACGAAGTTAATAAGTCCAGCTGCTGCCGTAATACCAACCTTCGCAAAAGTTGCCACGAACGGGCTACCAATTGTACTTAATTGATCCCACGGATACACAGTTACAATAACGAAAATAGCACCGATGTAGAAAATTAAAATACGCCAAATTGTACTTTGAATCGCTCTTGTAAGTGTCTTCTTCGGATCCTTCGCTTCACCAGCAGTAATACCGATTAATTCCACTCCTTGATACGCTCCAACTACAAGTGATAATGCAAAGAAGAATCCCGAAAAACCACCTGTAAAGAAACCACCATTTGACCAAAGATTTGATATACCAATCGCTTCTCCGCCGTTACCAATTCCAAAGAAAATAAGTCCAAATCCCGCAATAATCATTAATAAAATCGTAACGATTTTAATCATCGCAAACCAAAATTCAAATTCACCAAATGACTTAACAGAAATTAAGTTAGCTGCACCAAGAATAACCATTGCAATTACACCTGGTATCCAAGCTGGTAAATCTGGGAACCAATATTGCATATACGCCCCAACCGCGATAATCTCTGACATCCCAACGATAACCCACTGGAACCAGTTACTCCACGCTGTCATATAACCAGCTAACGGGTGAATATACTTATGACCGAACGTTGCAAATGACCCTGTACTTGGCTCCATATACAACATTTCTCCCATGGCACGCATGATGAAGAAGATAAAAATACCTGCAATTGCATAAGCAAGCATAACCGACGGACCTGTCCATTTAATCGTGCTGGCTGACCCCATAAACAAACCAACACCAATTGTTCCGCCTAAAGCAATCATTTGAATATGACGTGCTTCTAAACCTCTTTTCAATTCTTTGTTTGCCACTTCACTTCCCCCTCTTAGATGATTCATAGCCGCATTTTAAAACAAGATGCTTTCCCCTAATTCCTTTCGGCCCTGAAAATGATGAAGCAAACATCATTTTAGACTAACTTTAAAGCTATCCTAAAATCGTTTTTTGCCCCTTAAAAAATTCTCAAAACCTTTCATCTTCCAACATTCTATAAATCTTAAAATTACTTACCTTATATTAATTCATTTATCTGAAAAGTTCAATTATTTTTTCGATAGATTATTATACATAAGTCTGATTAATTTTTAACTAAATTAACAATAAAATACATCTATTCAATATGATTCCGGCATGAATATTATTACAGTATAAATAACCGAGGAGAGTATTTCTTCCTCGGTTTCAGACCGAATGTACTTCAATCTTTATAGTTGATAACGTAATTCCCCACACGTCCGATTCATATGCCAATCAGAAATTTAATATACTAATAAATTACTAACTTCTTTAGTCCCGCCCATATTTGGAGCAAGAATATTACTGCCTCAAAACAGCAGGATAAAATATAAAAGAGTCTCATTAAAAAATGAGACTCTTTTACCATTTCATATTTAAATCATTTTTGAAGTTTGTTTACCTAAAATAAACACTTTAGTAAACACCATCATGATAACTACTATAGCTAGAAAATAAAGTGGCATCACGAGTAACGATCCCGTATGCAGCTGACTTATTCCCCAAATTGTTATCGTTACAATTACATAGTACCCTAAGCTAAACAAAGCCCCGGCTGTACCAATGACATCTTGAAAATCTACTAAAGCTAAACTTAAACAGTTAGGTAACGCTACTCCAATTCCTAATAGCAATATAAACATCGCTACTAAAAATCCAATCATATATATTATGTTTGGATTTGATCCAACAAACGTAATAACAGATAAAAGAATAGCTCCCCCTGTCATTACAAGACTACCAATATATATAATCTTCTCTGGTTTATATGTGGCAAGCAATCGTTTTGAAACTTTCGCTCCAATAATAGAAGCGGAAGCAACAACAATTCCTAAAAACCCATACATACTAGGCGATAACTGAAAGTATTCAATAAAGATAAACGGCGCTTCTGCATAATAGCTAAATAAAACACCATTCGCTCCTCCAATTAATAGCCCATATGTTACTACTTTTGGATTTGTAATCAACCGTTTTAAAACAGAAAACACATTTATTTTATTCGTTACTGAGTCCGTTTTTGTTTCCGGAAGAGAAACAAACGTATACAGAAAAATCCCGATACTCATAACTACTAAACTAAAAAACACCATTTTAAATCCAAACATTTGATCAAGAAAGCCACCAATTAACGGTCCTATCGCCGGTGTAAAAGCAATAACTGCCGAAATTTGAGCAAACATAACGTGGCGCTTATGCCGATACGATAAACTTAACTAAATCTATACAATTCAATCAAATTTACACAAGTTAGTGCTTCATCGTGTTCTCGCAACCCCGAAGGGACGAGGGGTATAACACTCCACACGAGGCAGTATCGTTACCTCCTATTATCAAGCATTTATTTTACCCATCTTGATAAATTTATCGCAGCATTTACATCCCGATCGTGATAGCTATTGCATGAAGCACAACACCACTCACGTATTTTTAAACTCCACTGTCCTTCTGGTTGAACTGAATG